>NC_008541.1:4200000-4500000 GCF_000196235.1 Arthrobacter sp. FB24
ACCCTCCTTATCGCTGCCACCGCCAGCGATCTGGCACCGGCCTGGTACCTCGTAGCCGCGGCAGTGATCTCCCTGATCGCCGTTTCGCTCTCCCGGGAAACCTGCAAAGAACCGCTGCGCCACGAATAGCCAAACTTCTTCCACTCACCTCACGTAACTGCACCACGGAAAGGCAACACCACCATGACCATCACAGCATCCGAGAACGCAACGTCCGTCGCCGAGCTGGAGCGCACCAAGGTCCTGAAAAACGGGGACAAGGTGAAGCTCACATTCTCCGACACGGAGTTCGAACGCCGCCTCGCCGGCCTGCGCCGCATCATGGCAGAGAAGGACCTGGACGCCGTCGTCCTGACCAGCTACCACTCCATCAAGTACTATTCCGACTTCCTTTTCACCACCTTCGGCCGCTCCTACGGCATGGTGGTCACCAAGGATGACACCGTCACGGTCACCGCCAATATCGACGCCGGCATGCCGTGGCGCCGCAGCTACGGCGACAACATCGTGTACACGGACTGGCGCCGGGACAACTACATCTTCGCCATCCAGGAAGTGCTTCGCACCCGCGGCATCAACCCGCGCCGGCTCGGCGTCGAGGACGACTCGCTGCCGCTGGACAACCGCAACAAGATCCAGGCCGCCTTCCCGTCGGCAACCCTTGTGGACGTCGCGCAGGCCGCAATGCGCCAGCGGATGATCAAGTCCGCCGAGGAGATCGAGGTCATCAAGCACGGGGCGCGCATCGGCGACCTCGGCGGCGAGGCCATCCGCAACGCCATCACGGCAGGCATCACCGAGTACGAGGTCGCCCTGATCGGCACCGAGGCCATGGTCCACGAGATTGCCCGGACCTTCCCGGATTCCGAGATCCGCGACACCTGGGTCTGGTTCCAGTCCGGCATCAACACCGACGGCGCCCACAACTGGGCTACCACACGCAAGATCCAGGAACACGACATCCTGTCGCTGAACTGCTTCCCCATGACCTCCGGCTACTACACCGCCCTGGAACGCACCCTGTTCTACGGCGAACCGGATGCCCGCTCGCTGGAACTGTGGAACATCAACGTCGAGGTCCACAAGCGCGGCCTGGAACTGATCAAGCCCGGCGCGGTATGCAAGGACATCGCCGCCGAGCTCAACGAGATCTACGTCGGCTACGGACTGCTCGCCAACCGCACCTTCGGCTACGGCCACTCCTTCGGTGTCCTGAGCCACTACTACGGCCGGGAAGCCGGGCTCGAGCTGCGCGAGGACATCGACACCGTCCTGGAGCCGGGCATGGTGGTTTCCATGGAGCCGATGATCACGGTCATGGACGGCCAGCCCGGTGCCGGCGGCTACCGCGAGCACGACATCCTGGTGGTCGGCGAAGACGGCGCGGAGAACATCACCAAGTTCCCGTTCGGCCCGGAATACAACATCATCGGGGCCTGATAAGCACCGCAGTTACCACCGCCCGAAAGCGGCGCCACGTCCTTCGTGGCGCCGCTTTCCGGCTTACATACGGAATGATGGTGCACACCATGACCTCTGCAGAAGCCCCCGAAACCAGCAGCAACGGCGACGCCAAAGGCACGTCCGTCATCGTCAACGCCATCGCGGTGCTTCGAAGCTTTACCGCCGACGAGCCGCTGCTCGGCGTCACCGAGATCGCCAACCGCGTCGGCCTGCACAAGAGCACCGTTTCCCGCATCCTGGCCACGTTCGAACAGGAACACCTGGTGGAGCGCGACCCGGAGACCCGCAGGTTCCGCCTGGGACTGGGCCTCATCGCCGTCGCCGGACCGCTGCTGGCGGAACTCGAAGAGCGCCGCGTGGCCTACCCCGTCCTGCGCGAACTGACGGAGCAGACCGGCGAAACAAGTGCCCTCATGGTGTGGAACGGCTCCGAGTCGATGTGCGTGGAGCAAATTGCCAGCCACCACCAGATCAAGCACACCACCCCGCTGGGCGCCCGGTACAACGATGCCCTCAGCGCTTCCGTGCAGGTCTTCCTCGCCGCCGAGCCCGCCGAGCGCGTGCGGGTGTTGCTCCGCAGCGGCGAAATTGCCTATCCGGGGCTGGACGACACCAGCCTGGAGGCCTACCTGATCCGGCTCGGCGATGTCGCCCGGCGCGGCTGGGCCACCAATTACGGGGAGTCGTCACTGGACGAGGTCGGCCTGGCTGCCCCCGTGTTCGACCACCGCGGCGACATCGTGGCGGCCGTCCTCATTCCGGCACCGCGCTTCCGGGTCTCCCCGGACACGCTGCAACGCCTCGGCGAATCCTGCAAGGCGGCCGCGGACCGCGTCACAGCCCGTCTCGGCGGCGCCTCCCCCGCCCGCTAACCCCGGCTCCCCGCGCCCGACGCTCTCTCACTTCCCGCCGGTTTTTCCCCGACGCTCTCTCACAGGTGAGAGAGCGTCGGAAAATAGGCGACCACAGGTGAGCGAGCGTCAGGTGGGGATAATACGGAACAGGAACTTGGTCCGGACCATCACCCACAGCAGCGCCACGATCAGGGCATACCCGGCGGTGTTGAGCCAGATGTTCCCCTGCTGCAGTGCCGGGATGTTCGCCACCACCGCGATCAGCACCACGTGCATGATGAAGACGTACAGCGTGGCCCGCCCCAGCGGAATCAGCAACCAGCCGACAGCGCGTTCGATCGGCGTCCAGTAGGCCGTGAGGAGCGCGTAGGCCGTCACCAGCAGGGTGAGGACGTTCAGGAGCCGCCCCGGTTCCAGGTAGGTCCGCCCGAAAAACTGGTCGTAAACGGCGCGATAGTTCGCGTCGGACGTCAGCGCCAGCCGGACATCGTATTCGTTGGCCAGGTACGGGTTTGCCCAGGACATCAGGACGAAAGCCACAGTGACGGCGGCGCAGACACCAACCACCCAGCGGTGCGCGGAGAACCAGGCCACGAGGGTCCGCCGGTAGTAGCCGCCCACCAGGCCCAGTACAAACAGGATCTGCCACACCAGCAGCGGGAAGGAATCCTCGAACTGGGACGGCAGGATCCTGAACCGGAACACCGTGCCGGCGACGTATAGCGCGGTAGTGGCAGCGAGCACCCACAGCACCTTGCCGCGGGCCAGCGCGAGCAGGATCAGCGGGCTGACCAGGAGCATGATCACGTAGAGTCCCATGACGTTGAACTGCCATGGCCCGAACTGCAGGAGCAGCACCGCAGGGATGACGGCACCGGACACCGGGAACTGCAGCAGGCCCTGCATGCCGGTGTAGAGGTCGTAGGTCCGGCCCGCGCCTGACCTGCCGGCGCCGCCGGTCCCCTGGTCCGTGAACGAGGTCAGCACGTCCGAGTTGAAGGCCGGGATGAGGCTGAGGGCGAACACCAGGACAACAACTGCCAGCGCCGTGACGTACAGCTTGCCCGCCCGCCTGCCGGTCTTTTGGGCGACCTCGCCGATGTTGTCCTGGGCCTTGGGCCCGTAGACCATCCCCAGCACCAGTCCGGACAGCAGCACGAACAGTTCGGCGCCGGAGACGAAGCCGATGGTTTCCTGCGTGAACAGCTGAAAGAGGGATGTCATGCCCACGTGGTTCACCACCACAAAGAGGATGGCCAGCCCGCGCATCAGGTCCACGCGGGAGTCGCGCGGGGATTTGTCCGAATACGTCCAGCCCTTCGCCGGGCGCACCCGCACCGGCAGGAACCACAGCAGGACCGCGCCTGCCAGCAGGGCGGCTGCCGCGATCCCCGCCGGCACACCGGACAGCGTGTTGCCGGGTGCCCCGCCGAGCCCGTCCACAGTCCTGGTGACCGGTCCTGTGACGAGCGTGGACTCCTTGAGGGCCGCCCCGGCGTCGGCTGCCACGTCCGCGTTCCGGGTGAGGCGCCAGTCAATGATGGTGTTGCCGGCGTCACCCACGTCCGTCTTCTCGTCCCAGACGACGGCGGCAATCCGTTCCAGTTTGCCCGGCGCGGCCTCGCCCAGCACCTGCTTCCACCAGCCGGACTTGATGTCGGTCTCCGACGGGCCGCCCGCCGTCGGACTGAAGTATGCCGCGGTCTGGAGCAGCAGCGGCTTGTCCCGCTTGACCGCGTAGGACTCGTAAAAGTCGGAGTCACCGCCGTCGGAACTGGTCCCCTCACCGGAGGCGGCCCCCCGGGCGGTCCCGTTCAGCAGGGAGGCCAGTTCCCCGTCCCTGGGCAGTGTGTTGACGGCGGCTCCGCCGCCCGTGTCGTCATGCACTGCCGTCAGGCCCGCCCAGTCAACCACGTCGTCCCCGGGGTAGTACGGGGCGTAGGGTGCGTCCGAACCGTTCCAGGCGCCGTCGGAATTCGTGTCCAGTGCGGCGAAACCCGCGGTGCCGGGTGCCGGGGCATCACGGTTCCTGGTGAACGGATAGTCGCGCGCCTGGAACGGCTGCCACACCATCACCGCATTTGATTCCGGTTCGAACGCCTGGGCCACGGCACGGAACGCCGTCACGTAGTCTCCGGGTTGCTGGCCCCAGGAAACCCAGCTTGAGTTCATGTCCGGGGCGAAGCGGATCAGCAGCTTCCCGGGAAAACCCTGCGCGAGACCCGCAAGCTGCCCGGCAAAATCGGCGGCACCGGCTGCGCCCACCTCTGCGAGGGGCACTGTGGGATTCACTGTGAGCAGCGCATGGGCCCCGGAGGCGGCACTCTGGGCCAGGAACTCCCGCAGGTAGCCCTTTTCACCGCTCCTGATGGGAAAGGAGACGTCGTGGCCGAGCACCGCCGGGGTTGCCTGCAGCCGTCCGGCGAACCCGGCGGCGTCGTCCTCGCCCCACTCCAGCACGCCGCCCAGGAGCGGTCTCCCCGATGAGGAACCGAGGTCCTCGCCGCTGTTAATGTTCGACGCCGGAAGGGCGGCTTGCGCTGCCGCTCCGGCTTGCGCTGCCGCTCCGGCTTGGGCTGCCACGGCAGCCTGCGCGGCCCCCGCCGGAAGCAAGAGCACCAGGGCGAGCACCAGGAGCGCGGTCCGGCAGAAGGCTTTAAGCGGATTCATGCGGGGCGCCATTCGGGAAGAGGGCCGAGACGGTCGTTCCGCCGCCCGGGGTTTCCGTGAGGGAAAGCTCTCCGCCGTGCGACTGGACGATCCGCACGCAGGTAGCCAGCCCCAGGCCCGAGCCGGGTGCGTCGCCGGGACGGTGCAGCCTGACCAGGGGTTCAAGGACCCGTTCGCGGTCGGCGGCGCTGATGCCCTTGCCGTTGTCCGCCACCCGGACGGTGACTCCGCGGTCGTCTGCCAGCGCGTAGACCCTGACTTTGAGTTCGTGCGCGGGGCTGCGGTAGTTGGAGGCATTGCCGAGAAGGTTCTGCAGCAAGGCCCGCAGCTGCGCCGGGTCAGCCACCACGTCCGCGTCCTCGCAGCTTAGCTCGGCGCCATGTCTGAACACGTCGCCCAGGTCGCTGACCGCCGCTGCAACGGTGTCCTTAAGGGAGACCGGCCGCGGACGCAGCATTCCGCCCACCTGGGAGTAGCTGAGCACGTCGTCAAGCATGGAGAGCATCCGGCGCCCGCTGCCCCGGATGCGTTCCAGGTAGCCCGCAGCCGGGCTGTCCGGACGGATGTCCTCGTCATCCTCGCTCAGTTCCACATAGCCAAGGATGGTGGTGAGCGGGATCCGCAGGTCATGGCTGACCCGGCCGGCAAAATCAGCGAGCTTGCGGTTGCTGCGGGCGAGTTCTTCCAGGGCGTGCTGGAGCTGCAGGGTGCGGTGCTGCAACTCCAGCACTTCCACCACCTGTGCCGCGAGGACATCCAGCATGGCGGTCTGTTCGGCGGAGATGGTGGCCGGCGCATCGGAAAAGATGCACAGGGAGCCCAGTGTGAAGCCGGAATCGGTCACCAGCGGGGACGAGGCGTAGAACCGGACGCTCGCGATTTCTCCGGTCACAAACGGATTGGCCGCAAACCTGGGGTCCGCGGAAGCGTCGGGCACCACGGTGGTGCGGCCCTGCTGGAAGACCTGTGCGCACATCGAGTCTTCGCGTGCGCACAGTCCGGGTTTCAGGCCCGCAGCCGCGAGCTGGACCTGCTGCTCGGGAGTGATGATATTGACGGCGCTGAAGGGCACGCCGCAAAGCTTCGCCGCAAGGTCCACCAGGAAGTTCAGTGCGCGCGCCGCGCCGGCACTAGAACTCTCTTCCAACAGTCCGTACTCTCCCCGCACGGAGCGCCGTGCCAAGTCAGCGCTGACAAGGCTGTGCCCATCTGCTTGAGCCACTTAAGTCCCTTCCATCCCCAGAGCACCCGGCCAAGCGCCACAGTCCCCGCAGCAGGAGTCTAGCGGAGCGGATTGCCGCTCACGGGGGTGAGGTAGTCTCTTGACACCAACCGCAAATTTCAGGTTGACTATTACGCATGCTGAAATAACAGTTCCATGATGCGGAATGTAGGCGACTGCGGCGGCCCTGACCGGATCCGTGGCGGCCACTACAGCGGGGCACTCCCTTTTCCGCATAGCCGACGCCATGGATGCCAGCATTTGCACGAGGGATGAACAAGCATGCAGCTTGCCGTATTCAACGGGGCGGACCGCGCGGAAGTCACCGCGGCGCTTCGCCCCTGCATCGACGTCCAGCGCTGGGTGGACCAGATCGCGGACGCACGACCCTTTGCCAGCAGCAAGGCCCTGCTGGACTTCGCCCGCGACGCCGCCGACCCGTTCACACCGGACGAGGTGGAGTCGGCCATGGCCCACCATCCGCGGATCGGGGAACGGCCCGCCGCTTCCACCACGGAGGCTTCCATGTCCCGATCGGAACAGGCCGGAGTGGATCCCGCGGACCAGGAGATCGCCACGGCATTGGCCGAAGGCAACCGCGCCTATGAGGAAAAGTTCGGCCGGGTGTTCCTGATCCGGGCCGCCGGACGCACCGCCCCGGAAATCCTGGCGGCGCTGCACGAGCGCCTCAACCACACCCCCGAAGAAGAAGACGCCATAGTGGCCCGGCAGCTGCGCGAAATCGCCCTGCTGCGGCTCGAAGGAGTGATCAGCGAATGACCGTTTCACAGGTGACCACCCACATCCTTGACACGGGAGCCGGTCGCCCGGCTGCCGGCGTAGCCGTCGGGCTGTACGCGCGCGACGGCGGCGGCTGGAGCCTCGTTGCCTCGGGCACCACCGACGGTGACGGCCGGGCGAAGGACCTCGGTCCGGAGCTGCTCCCGGCCGGGACGTACCGGCTGAACTTCGCCACAGGCGCCTACTACGAGGGCCTGGGCACGGCCACGTTCTTCCCGGAAGTGGACCTGGTGTTCACCGTGTCCGACGCCGGGGAGCACTACCACGTGCCGCTGCTCCTGAGCCCGTTCGCCTACTCGACGTACCGCGGCAGCTAGGCGCTGGAGGAAGAGCCCGGGGCAGTAGGCTAGAGGGCATGGCTTCTGAAGACACCCCCGCCGAGAGGCGCGAAATCACCGTGCGCCGAGCACCCAAATACGTGCCGTTCCTCATACTTGGCGGACTAGTGGGCGTCATCGTTGCGGCGGTCATCGCGTTTGCGTTGCCCGGAGACCCGAGCTACGAACCCAGCTCGGTCTTCGGCTTCTTCCTGGTCCTTTTCGGCGCCGGCGGCGTGATTCTGGGCGCCATCGTTGCCCTCCTCCTGGACCGGCTCAGCGTCCGCCGCGCCGAGCACGCCGTCGTCGAGGCCGTCCCGGAAGAGGCCCCGGGCAACGAGACGGACGACGGCGAGGACAGCGGCGCCGCGGCCGGCCGTCAGTCATAAACGGGCAGCCGGAAAAGTCCTACCCCATCACGTGAGATAATCGACCAGTGGCACGCGGCGATGGAAAACTTTCTCATGATCTTCTCCCTGGCGAAAAAGGCCCCCAGGACGCTTGCGGCGTCTTCGGGGTCTGGGCACCAGGTGAAGAAGTAGCAAAACTCACCTATTACGGGCTGTATGCATTGCAGCACCGCGGTCAGGAGTCGGCTGGCATAGCAACCAGTGACGGCAAGCGGATCAACGTCTATAAGGACATGGGGCTCGTATCCCAGGTCTTCGACGAGACAACGCTGAACACCCTGACCGGGCACCTGGCCGTCGGCCACTGCCGCTACTCCACTACCGGCGCCAGCCACTGGGCCAACGCCCAGCCCACGCTTGGCGCCACCGCCACGGGCACCGTGGCACTGGCCCACAACGGCAACCTCACCAACACTGCCGAGCTCAATGCCATGATCATTGAGCGCAACGGCGGCCAGCTCAGCGGCGAAATGAAGCAGGGCAACACCTCGGACACGGCCTTGGTCACGGCACTGCTGGAGGGCGAAGAGGGCAAGTCCCTCGAACAGACCGCCATCGAGCTGCTGCCCAAGATCAAGGGCGGCTTCTGCTTCGTCTTCATGGACGAAGGCACCCTCTACGCGGCACGCGACACCTACGGCATCCGCCCGCTGGTCCTCGGCCGGCTGGAGCGCGGCTGGGTAGTCGCCTCCGAGCAGTCTGCCCTGGCGACCGTGGGCGCCAGCTTCATCCGCGAAATCGAACCCGGCGAATTCATCGCCATCGACGAAGACGGCGTGCGGTCCCAGCGTTTTGCGGAGCCGACGCCGGCGGGCTGCGTTTTTGAGTACGTCTACCTTGCGCGTCCGGACGCGGCCATCGCGGGACGCTCCGTGTACGAGTCCCGTGTGGAGATGGGCCGCCAGCTGGCCCGCGAAAACACCCAGGAAGCGGACATCGTCATCCCGGTCCCGGAGTCCGGAACCCCCGCCGCCGTGGGCTACGCCGAGGAATCCGGCATCCCCTTCGCGCACGGCTTCGTCAAGAACTCCTACGTGGGCCGCACGTTCATCCAGCCCTCGCAGACCCTGCGCCAGCTGGGCATCCGCCTCAAGCTCAACGCCCTCGAATCCGTAATCCGCGGCAAGCGCGTTGTGGTGGTGGATGACTCGATCGTCCGCGGCAACACCCAGCGCGCCATTGTCCGGATGCTCCGGGAAGCCGGGGCCGCCGCGGTGCACGTGAAGATCTCTTCCCCGCCGGTCCAGTGGCCGTGCTTCTACGGCATCGACTTCGCGTCCCGCGCGGAACTGATCGCCAACGGCGCCACCATTGAGGAAATTTCCCAAGCCATCGGGGCCGATTCGCTGGCGTACATCTCCGAAGACGGCATGATCGGCGCCACCCAGCAGCCGCGCGAACGCCTCTGCACCGCCTGCTTCACCGGCAAGTACCCCATCGAGCTCCCGGGCTCGGACAAGCTGGGCAAGAACCTGCTCGAGCGCACGGATCTCGGCGGCCTGCCCGCTGCCGGATCCGCAGCCAGCGCCCCGGCATCCGCCACCGTGGCTGTGGACTCCGACGAGGATCCGGCCGGGAAGGCCGGTGCCACCGGCTGCGACCCGGGACCTGATGCCGAGTTCGAGAACCTGCTGACCGAAGCCGACCTTGTGCCAGACGTGCACGCCGCCACCGCCGGCGCTGACAAGAAAGAGTCCGTATGACTTCCGCATCTTCCTCCGCCCAGAACGCCGGCATCACGTACGCCTCTGCCGGTGTTGACGTCGAAGCGGGCGACCGCGCCGTCGAACTCATGAAGGACGCCGTCAAGGCCACCCACAATTCCTCCGTGATCGGCGGAGTGGGCGGCTTTGCCGGACTCTATGACGTTTCGAGGCTCCTCACCTTCAAGCGGCCGCTGCTCGCAACCTCCACGGACGGCGTGGGCACCAAGGTGGCCATCGCCCAGGCCATGGACATCCACGACACCATTGGCTTCGACCTCGTGGGCATGGTGGTGGACGACATCGTAGTGGTGGGCGCCGAACCGCTCTACATGACCGACTACATCGCCTGCGGAAAGGTTGTCCCCGAGCGCATCGCGGACATCGTCCGCGGCATCGCGGCAGCCTGCTCCGTGGCCGGCACCGCCCTGGTGGGCGGCGAAACCGCAGAGCACCCTGGCCTGCTAGGTGAGCACGAGTACGACGTCGCCGGTGCCGCCACCGGTGTTGTCGAGGCCGACGCCCTGCTGGGGCCGGACCGCGTCCGCGCCGGCGACGTAGTGATCGGCATGGCCTCCTCGGGCCTGCACTCCAACGGCTACTCCCTGGTCCGCCGCGTCATCAACCACGCCGGCTGGGCCCTGGACCGCCAGGTCTCCGAACTCGGACGCACGCTGGGCGAGGAACTGCTCGAGCCCACCCGGGTCTACGCCGCAGACTGCCTGGACCTGGCCCGCACCTTCCCGGTTACGGCAGGCGCGGCCGTCCACGGCTTCAGCCACGTCACCGGCGGCGGCCTCGCGGCCAACCTGGCCCGCGTCCTCCCCCAGGGCCTCATCGCCACGGTGGACCGCGCCACCTGGGAACTCCCCGCCATCTTCAAGCTGGTTTCGGAACTGGGCAACGTCCCGCTGGCCGACCTCGAGCGCACGCTGAACCTCGGCGTGGGCATGGTGGCGATCGTCTCCCCCGAAGCGGCCGACGCCGCAGTGAACCGCCTCAATGACCGCGGCCTGCCGTCCTGGGTCATGGGCACCGTGGAGGAGAACTCGGACTCGATCGTGAAGACCGGCCCGGACTATGTCCAGGGTGCCAAGGGTGTTGACGGCGGCGCAGTCCGACTGGTGAACACGTACGCCTGAGCACCTCCCCCGAGCAACTGACCGAGTGCTCCGCAACCGCCGTCTAGCGAGCTGAAAACGGCAGTTGCGGAGCACTCGCCTGTTTAAAGTTCCAGCACGCTGAACACCCCGCCTTGGGGGTCTTTCAGCGTGGCAATAGTTCCTGCCTCTTCGATGTCGTCCGGCTCAACAAGGACCACGCCGCCTGCTGCCACCGCAGCTGCCACCGCTTCCGAGACGTCCGAAACGCCGAAATAGACCTGCCAGCCGGGTTCGAGCGTGTGCTGGGCATCGCCGGGAACCCTGGCGATCCCGGCCACCTCCGCACCGTGCACCATCAGCGTGGTGTACGTCCCCCCGTCGTCCTGCGGGTACTCGGTAACCTCGTGCCCGAACAGCTGCTGGAAGAACGCGACCGCTGCCTGCGGTTCGGCGGTCAACAGTTCGGCCCAGGCCAGCGCCCCGGCCTCGTTGTACCGGGCGGTGCCGGTATGCGTTCCCGGCTGCCACACCCCGGTGGTTCCGCCTCCGGGCGGCGCGACGAACACCATGACACCGGTGTCCGCCACGTCCTCGGGACCGAACTCCAGTGTGCCGCCCGCGTGCGGGGTTTCCTCGGCTATGGCGCCGGCGTCACCCGCGGCAAAGTAGATGTTCCACTGCGCGGCGGTCCCGGATGCCTCCTGCAGGGGATTCTGCGGCGCAATGACAGTGATGAGGTCATCGCCCAGGTAGGCCTTCGAATAGCTTCGCCCGTCCGGTGTGGGCAGGTCCTCGTAGCGCCATCCGAACACGCCTGCGTAGAAGGACTTGGCGGCCTCGACATCCTTGGCCTGCAGGTCCGTCCAGCAGATCTCGCCCGCATTGTACGTGCTGCGCTCGGTCATAAAATTGTTTCCCTTCGACCCCAACAGTGTAGGCGCACAGCAGAAAGGCCCGTCAGGGCGCACCGGAAACCGGCGCGCCCTGACGGGCCTGATATCTGAGGTCAGCACCCGGGGGTGCTGGGAAAGAAGAGCCGAAGCATCGTACGGATCACTGTGGTGAATGAACGACGGCGGCACGCCACTGAGTGCCTTACGGCAGGTTCAGGGGGCGACAACTAACCGATTCGACGGGTGTCAACCTCGTCGTCGTCGTCTTCCAAATCATCCGCGTACTTATCCACATAGGCCGAATAATCCGGCTCTACCGGCTCACTCGAGAAACGGCTCGGTGCACGACCCTCGGAGCTCTTGAGCTCGCGCTGAAGAGCCGTGTAGTCAGTATTCGGGGAATAGTACTTAATATCCCGAGCCTGCTTGGTAGCTTTTGCCTTTTGACGGCCGCGCCCCATGGCGTGACCCCCTTTTGTACTCGGACCGGAGGTGGTCACCATTGGCGTTAGTGAGGCCCCGGAATGTTTGGTCAATTTGTCGTACACCTAGATTACATGCTTTCAGCGGTAACTGCTCCCCGGAACGCGCCCCCGGCGGACAGCAGCCACGTTTACGCAGGTCCGGGCCTTCTTCGGCCCTCGGTTTTTTCTTCGGTAGAGTCGTTTGAGCGACTCCACGCCGACGGCCGCAGCCACGGCATAAGGCGGGGGAAAAGACGCCGGGAAGGGTGAATCTTCACGTGAATGACGAGAACGCAACGGGCACCAGCGACGGGAACCACAAGACATCCCCGGGGGCCGGGACGCCGCCCGTGGTGCCGCCTCCGCCTGCCAGGCCACCGACCAGCGGCCTCCCCATCCAGCAGCCCGCCGCGACAACAGAGGCCCCGGCCGTGACAACAGAGCCTGCGGAGCCTGCCCCGGGCGCCCGGCCTGCGAGCAATACCCGGAGAACCGCCGAACAAACCGCCGAACAAAAACAGAATCTGTTCAAGGCCGGCTTCGTGGTGGCCGGACTTGTGCTGCTGGGCCTTTTCATCTGGTGGCTGGCCTCCCTGATCGCCAGCGCAAACGAGCAGGCCGCCAGGCAGGACCCGGCCCCGGCTGTCTCGGAGACGTCACAGTCTGCGCCGGCAACCCGGAGCCAGCTTCCCCAGGACGGCGTGAGCGCCCTGGACTACCAGCTGGGCGACTGCTTCGAGAACTTCGATCCCGAAGCTACGGAATCGCGGGTGGTGGCCTGCACCACCGGCCACTCGGCCCAACTGGTCGCCCTGTACCGGTACCCGGAATCAGACTCTTATCCGGGCATCGCCGCGTTGCGGCAAAAGGGCCGCGAGATCTGCCAGGACGCCGGCCTCACCGACGCCGTGGCAAACTACGTCCTCATGCAGCGCAACGCCTATCCGAGCGACACCAGCTGGGAGAAGGGCGACCGGCGGGTGGATTGCTATGTCACGGCGGACAAGGGCAACATCATCATGGAATCCCTGATCCCCTAGGACCGCGCCGGACCGCGTCCACCCGCCCTTGCGCTGCTAGCCCTTCCGCCGCACTGACAGCCCGCTGCCGGCGAGGGCACGGCCATCGGGCGATTCCTGTCCGCCCAGGCTGGCAATGGTGAGTTCGTCGACGTCGGCCGCGGTGTCCACCAGTACGGTGTCGCCGTCCGCGATTTCCCCGGCGAGGATGGCCTTGGCCAGCCGGTCGCCGATCTCGCGCTGCACCAGCCTGCGCAGCGGGCGGGCGCCGTAGGCGGGATCGAAGCCCGTCATGGCCAGCCAGGCGCGGGCGCCCTCGGTGACTTCCAGGTCCAGGCGGCGCTCGCGCAGCCTTCCGCCAAGTTCAGCCACCTGGAGTTCCACAATCCGGGCCAGCTCTTCGACGTCCAGGGCGTCGAACAGCACCACTTCATCCAGCCGGTTCAGGAATTCCGGTTTGAAGGACGCGTTCACGGTTGCCATCACGGCGCTGCGCTTGGCGTTGGCATCCAGGGTCTGGTCCACCAGGAACTGGCTGCCAAGGTTCGAGGTCAGCACCAGGATCACGTTGCGGAAATCCACGGTGCGGCCCTGGCCGTCGGTGAGGCGGCCGTCGTCGAGCACCTGCAGCAGGATGTCGAACACCTCGGGATGGGCTTTCTCCACTTCGTCCAGCAGCACCACGGAGTACGGACGACGGCGGACGGCTTCAGTCAGCTGGCCGCCTTCCTCGTAGCCCACGTAGCCAGGAGGTGCACCGACAAGCCGCGCGACGGAGTGCTTCTCGCCGTACTCGGACATGTCGATCCGCACCATGGCGCGCTCGTCGTCGAACAGGAACTCCGCCAGGGCCTTGGCGAGTTCGGTCTTGCCTACGCCGGTGGGTCCCAGGAACAGGAACGAGCCCGTTGGCCGGTTGGGATCGCTGATGCCCGCACGGGCGCGCCGGACGGCGTCCGACACTGCAGTGACGGCCTTTTTCTGGCCGATCAGCCGCTTGCCGAGTTCCTCTTCCATGTGCAGCAGCTTCTGGCTTTCACCCTGGAGCATGCGGCCGGCCGGGATGCCGGTCCACGCCGAAATCACCTCTGCGATGTCACCAGCCGTGACCTCGTCTGCCACCATGAGTTCCTGCTTGGCGCCACCGCCGGCAACCCGTGCGGCTTCCGCCTCGGCGGCAGCGGACAGCTCGCGTTCCAGTGCGGGAAGTTCGCCGTAAAGGATGCGGGAGGCGGCAGCGAGGTCGCCTTCGCGCTGGTACTTCTCAGCCGCCGACCGCAGCTCGTCGATCCGGGCTTTCAGGTCACCGACATGGTTGAGGCCGGCTTTCTCAGCTTCCCAGCGGGCATTCAGTGCGGACAGCGCTTCCTTTTTGTCCGCCATGTCCGCCCGGAGCGCGGCGAGGCGTTCAACGGAGGCGGCGTCCTTCTCGTTGGCGAGGGCGAGTTCTTCCATGGTCAGCCGGTCCACCTGGCGCCGGAGCTGGTCGATCTCCTCCGGTGCGGAGTCAATCTCCATGCGCAGCCGGGACGCCGCCTCGTCCACGAGGTCGATCGCCTTGTCCGGAAGCTGCCGGCCGGAGATGTAGCGGTTGGAGAGTGTCGCCGCAGCGACCAGGGCGGAGTCCGCGATGGACACCTTGTGATGGGCTTCGTAGCGTTCCTTCAGGCCGCGGAGGATGCCGATGGTGTCCTCCACGCTCGGCTCACCCACGAACACCTGCTGGAAGCGGCGCTCCAGCGCGGGGTCCTTCTCGATGTTCTCGCGGTATTCGTCCAGCGTGGTTGCACCGATCAACCGCAGCTCGCCGCGGGCCAGCATGGGCTTGAGCATGTTGCCGGCGTCCATGGAGGAGTCTCCTGAGGCGCCTGCGCCCACCACGGTGTGAAGCTCGTCGATGAAGGTCACGATCTGCCCCTCGGAGCTCTTGATCTCCTCCAGGACGGCCTTCAGCCGTTCCTCGAACTCGCCGCGGTACTTGGCCCCGGCCACCATCGAGGCGAGGTCCAGGGCGATGAGGGTCTTGCCGCGCAGGCTCTCCGGGACGTCATTGGCGACGATCCGCTGGGCCAGGCCCTCGACGACGGCGGTTTTGCCGACGCCCGGTTCGCCGATGATCACCGGGTTGTTCTTGGTACGGCGGCTCAGCACCTGGATGATGCGGCGGATCTCGGCGTCGCGGCCGATCACCGGGTCCAGCTTGCCGGACCGTGCGATGGCAGTAAGGTCCGTGCCGAACTTCTCCAACGCCTGGAAGGTGTTCTCGGGGTCGGCGTTGGTGACCTTGCGGTCACCGCGGACACCCGGCAGCGCGGCGAGCAAGGCCTCGTGGGAGGCGCCGGCGTCCCGCATCAGCTTGCCGACGGCGTCACTGCCGGCGGAGAGGCCCAGCAGCAGGTGCTCGGTGGAGACATACGTGTCCCCCAGCTTGTCTGCCTCGTTTTGGGCATTCTTGATTGCCTGCAGGGCGGCGCGGGACAGCTGGGCCTGCTGAACGGAGGCGCCGGAGGACGCCGGGAGCGCCTTGATGGCGGTGCTCGCCTGGACGCTGACGGCGTCCGGATCGGCGCCGGTGGCTCGCAGGAGCGCGACGGCCACGCCTTCCCGCTGGTCCATCAGCGCCTTGAGCAGATGGGCAGGCTCAACCTGGGGATTTCCCGCCGTGGAGGCGTTCATGGCTGCTGCCGAAAGAGCCTCCTGGCTCTTGGTGGTGAACTTGGCGTCCAAAGAGAGCTCCTTTCGGGGATAGATCAACTCTTAAAGTTGAGTGTACATGACTCAACTTTGCAGACGGGGTCTACGCTCCATGTTTGCCGACGGCGAAATGGCTGTCTAGGGGCGATTGGCCCCCCGCTGACCGGCACCGGCAGGGGCGCCGGCCGCCAAGGCGTCCGGGCGTCAGGACGGGCCGACGCCGGTGATGACCGCGATCCAGCCCAGATGGCGCGAGACGGCGGCGTGGTCGTTGTAGAGGCCGGCGAACCCGGAGGGGTTGCCGGCCGGCAGGACGCTCGACGTCGACAGCACGCCAACCAGCTTCCCGGCGACAATGAGGGGCCCTCCGGAGTCCCCGGACAGCGGGTGCCCCGTCCGGGACTGCGTCCGCACGGACAGGCCGCCAAAAGCGTCCGAGCCCTGCCCCGCCACGGTTACACCGGCAGCCTTGACCTGGTAGGACATGGCACCCGACCCCTCAGCCTGGTCCCCCCAGCCGAATACCCGTGCGTCCGAGCCGGGAGCCGGGAAGGTTCGGGAGAGGCTGGCATATTGTCCGGGGTGCGGGGCGGAGAGTTTGAGCAGGAGAACGTCGCCCGTCGTCGACGGGTACCGGGCAGCGACTTTCCGCACGGAACCGCCGACGCC
This sequence comes from Arthrobacter sp. FB24, assembly GCF_000196235.1. Classification (NCBI taxonomy): domain Bacteria; kingdom Bacillati; phylum Actinomycetota; class Actinomycetes; order Micrococcales; family Micrococcaceae; genus Arthrobacter; species Arthrobacter sp. FB24. Next base: position 4,216,284 of record NC_008541.1, read on the forward strand.
CAGGTACGGGCTGCCAAGACGGACTGACTGAAGTCGGGCAGAGTCGCAGTGTCGGGCAGTAATAACCCACTCCGCTGAAATCTGGCTGCCCGTGCAGCCCACCCTGGCACCCGCGGTGTCGTAGGCGATTTGGGCGGCGAATGGGGCGTCGGACATGGCCGCAGCCTCGCCGCCGGCAATGTTCGTGTCCGCCGGACCCGGGTCCGGCGGACCCGAAGCCAGGAAGGTGAGGGCTGGCGGATCGGGGACCGGCGAACCGAACGCCGGCGCCAGCGGCAGGGCAATGAGCAGCGCGACGGCGAAGATCACCCGCGGGGTGCGGCGACCCTGGAACCTCAGGCGACAACGCATTTTCACATGGTAGGACTGCGGCCCGGGAAACGTTAGCCCCTTAGGCGGGCATGCAGGAGGGCGGCTCCCCCAAGGAACCGCCCTCCGGCTGGCATGCGAGCCTGCGTATGACATGCGCACGGCCCGACACACAGGAACTTCTCTGGTGGACCGCCGCCCGCCGCGGGGCGGACAGGCGGTCCGGTGAAAACACTACAGCGCTTCAATGGCCTTGTCACGACTGTGACAAAATCGGTCATGTCCTGATGGGTATTCTGGAAGCCATGGACCAGACTCATGATGCCGGCAACCCCACCACCCAGCACATCTTCATTGACAAGGAAAGCCCGGCGGTCTGGCGTGCGCTGAACGGACTCGGCCTGAAGGCACGGGAGGCGGCCGACGAAGCCGGCATCAGCAGGGCGCTGACGGAGCTGCTCAACGTCCGCATCTCGCAGATCAACGGCTGCGCCTACTGCCTGAACATGCACGTTGCCGATGCGCTAAAGAAGGGCGAGACCACGCAGCGCCTCGCCGTGCTGTCCGCCTGGCGCGACACCGCTTTGTTCACTGAGAAGGAGCGCGCGGCCCTGGCATTGGCCGAGTCCATCACCACCCTGCCCGACGTCCACAGCCGTGAACGGGAGGACGCCTACGCGCGGCAGCACCTGAACACGGCCGAATATTCGGCGGTGAGCTGGCTGGTGATCACCATGAACGCGTTCAACCGCGTGTCCATCACCAGCCAGCACCCCGTGCGGCGCGATGCAAAGGCCGAATCCGAAACGCGCTAGGAAGCCTGTGCCCGCGCGGCCTTCACCAGCTCCGCGCAGCGCTCCCCGATCATCATGGTGGTGATGTTCGGGTTCACCGTGGTCAGCTCCGGCATCACCGAGGCATCCGCAACGCGCAGTCCGGACACGCCCTTGACCCGAAGTTCAGGATCCAGCGGGGACATCACGTCGTCCGACGCGCCCATCCGCACGGTTCCCGCCGGGTGGTAGACCGTGTTGTGGGTTTTGCGGATGTACTCCGTGATTTCCGCGTCGCTCTGAATGGCTTCGCCGGGATAGAGCTCCTTGCCCGCCCATTCGGCCATGGCCGGCTGCGCCACGATTTCCCGGGCCTTGCGGATGCCGGCAACCATCACGCGCATGTCGTGCGGGTCGGTGAAGTACCGCGGATCCACCTTAGGCTTGTCCCGGTAGTCGCGGCTGCGGAGCCGGACCGTCCCGCGAGACCTGGCGTGCGTGACATTCGGCGTCAGGCAGAAGCCGTTGTCCGTCGTCGGAAAGCCCTGGCGGACAGTGTGCATGTCGAAGGGCACCGAGCCGTAGTGGAACATCAGGTCCGGCCGGTCCAGGCCTTCTTCTGTGGTGGTGAAGATCCCGATTTCCCACCACTGGGTGGACGTCTCGGGCATGGGCTTCCTGGCTTCCCACTGGATGACGCCTTCCGGGTGGTCCTGAAGGTGTTCGCCGACCCCGGGGGAATCGGAGCGGACCGGGATGCCGAACTCTTCCAGCTGGGCGGCCGGACCGATCCCGGACAGCATCAGCAGCTTGGGCGAATCGATGGCCCCAGCGGACAGGATCACCTCGGACCCGGCGGTCAGCGTGTGCGTCTTCCCGAAGGAATTGTCCACGACGTCGACGCCGGTACAGCGGTTGTCCGCCGTGAACTTCAGCTCACGGGCACGCAACCCGGTCAGCAGGGTGAAGTTCGGACGGTCCACCACGGGGTGGATGTAGGACACCGACGACGACGAGCGGGTGCCGTCCGCGCGGCGGTTGATCTGGAAGAAGTTGGCGCCGTTGATCACGGTTTCGCCGGAGTTGAAGCGGACCCGGGGAATCCCGGTTTCCTCGCAGGCGTCCAGCAGGGCGCGGCCGCACGGGTCTTCCGCCGGCACATTCATCAGGTGGACCGGGCCGCTGTCGCCGTGGTGCGGCGCTTCCGGTCCGGCGTCCTCGTTGGTTTCCAGGTGCTTGTACAGGCGGTAGGCCGTCTCGGCGTTCCAGCCGGTGGCGCCGAACTTCTGCTCCCACTCGTCGATGTCCTCGCGGGGCGCCCAGAAGGCGATGCAGGAGTTGTGGCTGGAGCAGCCGCCCATCACCTTGGCACGGGCGTGGCGCATGAAGGAGTTGCCGTTTTCCTGCTCCTCGACGGGATAGTCCCAGTCGTAGCCGGATTCCAGCAGTTCCATCCAGCGGTCCAGCTGGAGGATGGCGTCCACGCCGCGGTCGTCCGGGCCGGCTTCCACGAGCGCCACTTCCACCGAGGGGTCCTCGCTCAGCCGGGAGGCCGCCGCTGCGCCGGCGGACCCGCCGCCGATGACGATGTAGTCGAAGTCAGTCTTGTCCAATGCTGTCATGCGCTTAGTTCCCCTCTGCGGTGACTGTGTTCCCGGCTGTGTTCCCGGCTGTGCCAGGGTCCGCGAACCAGCCCGTCACCTGCGGATCGATGTTGTGATAGACGTGCTTGGCTTCCTGGTATTCAGCCAGGCCCGTGGGTCCGAGTTCGCGCCCGACGCCGGACTGGCCGAAGCCGCCCCATTCCGCCTGCGGCAGGTAGGGGTGGAAATCGTTGATCCAGATGGTGCCGTGGCGCAGCTTGCGGGCCACGCGTTGGCTCTTGCCGGCATTCTGGCTCCAGACGGCGCCGGCCAGGCCGTAGTGGGTGTCATTGCCCAGCCGCACGGCTTCTTCTTCGGTGCTGAAGGTTTCCACGGTGACCACCGGACCGAAAGCCTCATCCTTCAGCACGGACATGCCGCTGGTGACCTGGTCCAGGACGGTGGGCAGGTAGTAGTAGCCCTTTTTGAGCTCGCCGTCGCCCCACGTACCGCCGCAGCGCAGGCGTGCACCCTCGGCGACGCCCTTGTCCACGTAGGCGGTCACCTTGTCGCGGTGGGCTGCGGAGATCAGCGGCCCTGTCTCGGCGTCGGGATCGAAGGGGCCGCCCAGGCGGATCTGCTCCGCACGGCGGACCAGCTCGTCCACGAACCGTTCGGCAATGGATTCCTCGACAATCAGGCGCGAGCCGGCGGAGCAGACCTGGCCGGAGTGCACGAAGGCGGCGTTGAGCGCGTTGTCCAGGGCGGCGTCGAAGTCGGCGTCAGCGAAGATGATGTTGGGGTTCTTGCCGCCCAGCTCCAGCGCTACCTTCTTGACCGTGGCGGCGGCCGAAGCTGCGATGGTCTTGCCGGTTTCGAGCCCGCCCGTGAAGGAGACGAGGTCAACATCCGGGTTTCCGGAAAGCACTGAACCCACGGTTTTCCCGTCGCCCAGGACAAGGTTGGCGACCCCGCACGGCAGTCCCAGTTCTTCCAGGACCTGCATCATCAGGATGGCGGTGTGGGGCGTCAGTTCGCTCGGCTTGAGCACGAAGCTGCAGCCTGCCGCGAGCGCCGGGGCGATCTTCCAGGCGGCCTGCAGCAGCGGGTAGTTCCAGGGGGCGATCAGCGCACAGACGCCTACGGGTTCGTATTCGATCCGGCTGACCACGGTGCTGCTGCCCGCGTCGACCAGCCGTCCGGAGTCCTGGCCCGCGATTTTGCCGAAGTACTCGAAGCAGTTGGCGATGTCGTCCATGTCGATTTCGCTCTCCACCAGGCGCTTGCCGGTGTCCAGCGTTTCGGCGCGGGCAAACTCGTCCTTGCGCTCCCGCAACCTCGCCGCGACGCGCAGCAGGAAGGACCCGCGTTCCAAGGCCGGGACACCTGCCCATTCGCCGCCGTCGAACGCCGCCCTGGCGGCTGCCACGGCGCGGACAGCGTCGTAGGCGTTGGCCTCGGAGACGACGCCGGCCAGTTCGCCGTCGGCCGGACAGCGGATCTCACGGGTGCCGCCGTCGGACGCTGCACTCCAGGTGCCGCCGATGAATAGCGTTGCGGTGGTCATTTCGCTGCCTCCTGCGTTTCGAAGTCTGATTCCCAATTGTCTTTAGCCACCTGGTCTTCGACCAGGACGGTGTTGCCCGGCGCTGCACGGTTCAGGTGCAGGAATTCCAGGTGCTGTTCGTAGTGGTCCAGGACATCGGTGATGACCTGTTCCTTCGTGTAGCCCATGAGGTCGTAGCCGTGGCTGCCCTCGAGGGAGAACACTTCCATCCGGTAGTAGTGGTCGTCCGGGTCCGCCCGCCGGGTGGCGTAGGACGGCGTCTCGTACTGCACCGGGTAGATCTGGTATTTGAACGGCCGCTCCTCGCCCATGGCGAGCTGCAGGTCCGCACTGTCGATCCCGCAGGACTCCACCGTGGACACCGAAAGCACGGTCTCGGCGCCCTGGGCCTTCAGTTCCTCGCTGACCTCCCGGAGCGCCGGCACGGCCACGGTTTCGACGAACCGCGTGGTCTGCCGGCGGCCGGGATAGCTCATGGCCCGGGTGAGGCGCTGGCGCCAGCTGCGGCCGCCGCGCTGTTCGCCCGCACGGCCGGTGATGATGCCCGGCAGGCTGGCGCGGTAGCTGTCGTTGAGCGAGTTCTCCACCCGCAGCGCCTTGTACAGCCCCAGCATGATGAAAACCAGGAGCAGGGACAGCGGCAGGCCCATGACAATTGTGGCGTTCTGCAGGGTGGCCACGCCGCCCACCATCAGCATGGCTAGCGTCAGCAGGCCGGTTGCCACCGCCCAGAACACGCGCATCCATTCCGGACCGTCGGCGTCCGCGTCCTTGAGGTGCGAGGTGAAGTTGGCCATCACCAGGGCTCCGGAGTCGGCGGAGGTCACGTAGAACAGCAGTCCCGTGAAGGTGGCGACGGCGGCCGTCACCGGAACGCCGGGGTACTGGGACAGCAGGCTGTAGAAGCCGCGCTCCGGGTGGCTCATCGCGGCTTCGCCGAAGGCCGCGTTGCCGTTCATGATCAGGTCGATGCTGGAGTTCCCGAACACGGAAATCCACAGCAGGATGAAGAGGAACGGGACGGTCATGGTGCCGAGCACGAACTGGCGGATGGTGCGGCCGCGGGAGATGCGGGCCAGGAACAGGCCGACGAACGGCGCCCAGGCGATCCACCAGGCCCAGAAGAACAGGGTCCAGGCATTCAGCCAGTCGGTGGGCCGGTCGTACGCGAAGGTGTCCAGGGTCATGGCCGGGAAACGGCTCATGACGTCGCCGACGTTCTGCACGATGCCGTCCAGCAGGAAGCTGGTCTTGCCGGTCACCAGCACGAACAGCATCAGGGCCACGGCCAGGATCACGTTGAGTTCGGACAGCCGCCGGATGCCCTTCTCGACGCCGGACACCACCGAGACAGTGGCCATCACCACGGACAGGGCGATCAGGCCGATCTGGACGGCGAGGTTCTCCGGGATGCCGAACATGAAGTTCAGGCCGTAGTTGAGCTGGACCACCCCAATGCCCAGCGAAGTGGCGATACCGAAGATGGTGCCGAGCAGGGCGGCGATGTCCACGGCATGCCCCAGCGGGCCCTCGATCTTCTTGCCGAAGATCGGGTACAGCGCGGAGCGGATGCTTAGCGGAAGATTGTGGCGGTAGGCGAAGTAGCCCAGCGCCAACCCCATCAGCGCGTAGAGCGCCCAGCCGGTGATGCCGTAGTGGAACAGGGTCCAGACCAGGGCCTGCCGGGCGGCCTCAGCGGTACCTCCTTCGCCCTGCGGCGGGGCAAGGTACTGGCTGACCGGTTCGGACACGGAGAAGAACATCAGGTCGATCCCGATGCCGGCGGCGAACAGCATGGCGGCCCAGGTGAACATGCCGAACTGGGGCTTGGAATGGTCCGGTCCGAGCTTGGTCTTGCCCACCCGTGACAGCGCGGCCACGAGGACGAAAACCACCACGGCCGTGACAATCAGGAAGTAGTACCAGCCCATGTTGGTGGACACCCAGCCCACCATGGACCCGATGACGGCCTCGGCGTTGTCCTTGGCGAGCATGGCCCAGAGCGCGATGCCCACCACGCCCGCAGCCGAGCCGAAAAAGACGGTCTTGTTGACCCGCGTGGTGCGTTCCGGCGCGGCGTCCTGCGACGGTGACTGGTTTGGTGGTGAGGGTGCGCCAGCGGCCGGCGCTGCGCCGGGGCGCGCTGAGGAGTTGTGGCTCATTGGTCCCATTTCAGTTTTTGAGGCTGCGGTCCAGACGCCGGGTCTCCCGGCCGCGCTGTGGCGCACGGAGGCGGGGGCCAGGGGTCGTATTGAGTCTGGCTTGGCTTTCGACGGTACCAACGCGGTCCGGCGGACCCCCAAGTTTTATGAGACTACTCACGCGTTTGGTGCCGTTTGCGGCCGTTTGTGGGAGTTTGCTACGCCGGGTAGACGGCTACCGCTGCCGCCTTGATCACGAAGTAGACGGTCATTCCCGGCGCCAGTCCCAGGTCTGCGGAGGCGGCCGGCGTGATATCGGCCGACATCCCGCCGGCGCGCACCCGGATCTGGTCCCCGTGCTGCTCCAGGTCGGTGACAGCGACGGCGAACGAGTTCCGCGGACTGCCGTGCGCGTCCGTCAGGAACACGGAAACGGCCGACGGCGGGAAGGCCGCCACGCCGGGCTGACCGGCGGGACCGGCGGGCCAGGCATCGTCCGGGAGGGCTTCCTCGTCCCGGTGACCGGCCACCTCCATGCCCTCCGCGGTCCGGAGCCCTGTGGCGGTAAGGGTCCCGGAAATGAGGTTGAGCCCGGCCAGCCCGGCGGCGAACCGGCTCCGGGGCCGCTGCAGGACCTGGCGGGTGGGCCCTTCCTCGGCGATCCTGCCCCCTTCGAGCACGATCACCCGGTCGGCCAGCATCAGGGCGTCCAGGACGTCGTGGGTGATGATGATGGCGCGGCGCCCGGCCAGGACCTTTTTCAGGAGCCTGCGGAGCAGCGGCGCGGCGTGGATGTCCAGGGCGGCCATGGGCTCGTCCAGCAGCAGTACTTCGGGGTTGGCCGCGAGCGCCCGGGCGACGGCCACGCGCTGGGCCTGGCCGCCGGAGAGCTCGGCGGGGCGGCGGGTTTCGAGGTCCGCCGCATCCACCGCGGCCAGCCATTTCCGGGCCGACTCCCGCGCCGCTTTCCTTGCCGTCCCGGCGCTGCGGGGCCCGAAGGCCACGTTTTCCAGGGCGCTGAGGTGCGGGAACAGCAGTGGTTCCTGCGCGAGCAGGGCCGTGCCGCGGTGGTGCGGTGCAGTCCAGGCGGTGGCGCCGCCGTCGAGGTTGAACAGCACTTTGCCGTCGATTTCGGCGCGGCCGGCATCCGGCCGCAGCAGCCCGGCGATGATGTTGAGGAGGGTCGATTTCCCGGCCCCGTTGGGGCCGAGAACCGCAACGGTTTCGCCCGGCGCGAGGCTCAGTCCGACGTCGAATCCGCGGGCACGCACGGTTGCCTGCAGGTGGAAGCTCACCGGGCACCGCCCAGACTTCCATCGTCCGGCCGGCCGGTGTCCAGCCTGCCGGCGGTGCTGTCTGCCGGCGAACTGCGTTGGCTCTGCTGAGCCGGGCGCCGGTAAGTCAGTCCCACCACTGTCACGGCGACAGCCACCAGGACGAGCGAAAGCGCGACGGCGGCATCGGCGTCCGTCTCCCGCTGCAGGTAGATTTCCAGCGGCAGCGTCCGCGTCACCCCCTGCAGGCTCCCGGCGAAGGTGAGCGTCGCACCGAATTCGCCCAGGCTCCGGGCGAAGGACAACACGGCGCCGGACGCCAGGCCGGGCAACACCAGCGGCACGGTGACGCGGCGCAGCACTGTGGTGGGGCGGGCACCGAGTGTGGCCGCCACAGCCTCGTATCGTCCGCCGGCCGTGCGCAGTGCGCCTTCCAAACTCACCACCAGGAACGGCAACGCCACGAAGGTCTGCGCGAGCACCACCGCCGTCGTCGAAAACGCAATTTGGATCCCGGCAGCCTCAAGGCTGCGCCCCAGCAGGCCCTGGCGGCCGAAGGTGTACAGGAGCGCGATGCCGCCCACCACCGGCGGCAGCACCAGTGGCAGCAGCACGAAGGCGCGCAGCAGCCGCTGGCCCCGGAAGCTCGAGCGGGCCAGCACCAGGGCAAGCGGAACGCCGAAAACGATGCACAAGACGGTGCTCGCGGCCGAGGTCCGCAGGCTGAGCGCAAGGGCCGTCAGGGAGGATTCGGACGTGACCAGCGGGATGAACTGGGGCCAGTTGACCCTGGCAGCCATCGCGGCCAGCGGCAGAAGAACGAACAGTCCGCCTGCCGCTGCGATGGCATAGATCCAGCGCGGGATGCCGTGGTAACCGCTCACGTTGGCTCGGTCCATCCTTAGGGAGCCCCGAAGCCCGCGTCGGCGAGGGTCTTCCTGCCGTCGGCGCTGGCCACCATGGCGACGAACGCTGCGGCCAGTTGCTTGTTCCTGCTGGCGCCTACGGTGGCGATGGGATAGGTGTTGACGGCCTTGCCGGCTTCCGCGAACGGGATTCCCTTCGCCTTGGTGCCGGCGGCCTTGACGTCGGTGACGTACACCAGGCCGGCATCGGCCTCACCCGACGTCACTTTGCCCAGGACGTCGGTGACGGATGATTCTTCACTGACCGGGGCAATCGTGACGCCGGCAGCCTTTTCAACGGCGTCCGCCGCGGCACCGCACGGGACCTGGCCCGCGCAGACCACCACTTTGACGCCGGGCCTGGCCAGGTCCGCGAAGGAACCGATCGACGCCGGGTTGGACGGCGGGACCGCTATCTGCAGGACATTGGTGGCGAAGTTCGTCGCCGCGCCGTCGAGGAGTCCCGCGTCGGCGAGCTTGGCCATGTTCGTGGTGTCTGCGGAGGCAAACACGTCAGCGGGCGCACCCTGGCTGATCTGCGTGGCCAGGTCCGAGGAACCGGCGAAGCTGAGTGTCACCTTGGTGCCCGGGTTCTTCTTCTCAAACTCGTCCGCGAGCGTTGTGAAGGTGGCTTTGAGCGAAGCTGCCGCAAAAACGGTGATGGTCCCGGAAAGCTGCCCGGCCGTGTCCGAGGATGCGCCGGCCGCAGGGCCGGCCGACGTCGACGCTGACGGAGCGCAAGCGGCAAGGCCTGCGGTGAGCGCCGCCGCTGTCAGCAGTGCCGCAAAGCGCGGTTTCCTGGTGTTCACACGATGCTCTTTCCCTGCGGCGTTTCAATGATCACGGTGGTGGCCTTGACCACGGCCGTGGCCACGGAACCGAGCTCCAGGCCGAGCTCGCGGACAGCTTCGCTGCTCATCAGGGACACGACGCGGAATGGCCCGCACTGCAGTTCCACCTGGGCCATGACCTTGTCTGCGGTGATTCCCGTGACCAGGCCGACGAAACGGTTCCGTGCGGAACTGCCCACCCGGGTGGGGTCATCCGGCAGCTGCGCCTGCTCGCGGGCCAGGGATGCCAGCTCGAACCCGTCCACGGCCAGGCGGCCGGATTCGTCCTTCACCGGGGTGAGGCTTCCGTTCTCGGTCCAGCGCCGGACGGTATCGTCGCTGACACCGAGGAACCGGGCTGCTTCCGCAATGCGTATGGTGGGCATTTGTCCAGCCTATTACCTCATATGCGGTTATGAAAGCATTATTCATCCGCATATCCGGTCCCATGACTTGGTGAGCACTCTTCCGCAAATCTCAGCCGTAGCACGCCGATACCGGCCGCAGTACGATTTTTCGTGGGGGCGAAGCCGCCAGCGCCGAGGAGCGTTGCCATGAAATGGATCAGGCCTGACAGTCCGGATTATGACGAATCCCGGAAGCTTTTCAACGCAATGATCGACCGGCGTCCGGCCGTCATTGCCCAATGCGGCACCCCCGCCGACGTTGCCCAGGCACTCCAGTATGCGCGCGACAACGAACTGCCCGTGGCCGTCCGGGCGGGGGGCCACTCGGTGGCCGGGATGTCCATGAACGACGGCGGCCTGGTGGTGGACGTCCGCCCCATGAAATCGGTCAAGGTGGATCCGGAAAGCCGCACGGTCACCGCCGGAGCGGGCCTCACCTGCGGTGAGTTCGATCGCGCAACACAGGAGCACGGCCTGGCCCTGACGGGCGGCCGCGTCTCCACCACCGGGCTGGCAGGCTTCACGCTGGGCGGCGGCTCCGGCTGGCTGGAGCGGGCCTTCGGCTTTGCCTGCGACGACCTGGTCTCGGTGGACCTGGTCACTGCCGGCGGCGACCAGGTGACCGCCAGCGCACGGGAGAACCCGGAACTGTTCTGGGCCTTGCACGGCGGCGGCGGCAACTTCGGCGTGGCCACGTCCTTCACGTTCGGGCTCCACGAACTGGGCCCGACGGTCCATGCCGGCATTATGCTCTGGCCGGGGAATGCAGCCACCGACGTCAGCCGCGGCTTCCGGGAACTTGCCCTGGCGGCACCCAACGAGGAATGTGCCACCCTCATCTATCTGACAGCCCCGCCTGAGCCGTTTGTTCCCGCGGAGATGGTGGGAAAGATGGCTGTTGCCGTGGTGTACATCTATGCCGGGGACGCCGGCGAAGGCGCCGAGAGGGCCAAGCCGTACCGCGCGCTCGACCCGGCAGTGGATCTTCTGGGAGACACCAATTACGCCGACTTCCAGTGCTCGCTTGACGATCCCCCGGGCATGTACAACTACTGGAGCGCCGACTACCACAATGAGCTTTCCGACGACGCCCTGGACGTCATCATCGATTCTGCGCGTAGGCTGCCCGGCCAGCACTCACAGCAGCTGATCGCACACTGGGGAGGTGCGGTGGGCGGACCGGCCGCGGCAGCCACACCGCTGCTGAACCGCAACGCCAACTGGGTCAGCCACCCCTTCGGGCTGGGTGAAACACCGGAGGAGGGCGAGGAAGCCAGGGCGTGGGTGAAGCATTTCCGCCACGACATCGCGCCATATGCCACCGGCGGGGTGTGGCTGAACTTCATCGGCGACGAAGGCCAGGCGCGGGTACGCGCGGCCTTCGGGAATGAGAACTTCGACCGGCTGTCCCGGGTGAAACGCGACTTCGACCCGGACAACGTGTTCCGCGGCAACCAGAACATTCCGCCCGCCCCGGAGTAGGGCGTGCCGGCTGCCGGGTATTAGGCGGTTTTCTCCAGGGTTCCCGGCTGGACGTTTTCGCGTTCCTCAAGGGCTCCGGTCACTGAGGCCGTGAGGCTGTTGGCGATGTGGGTGCGTGCGAGGTTGGCGGCGCCGGGTCCGTCGGGAGGCTGAAACACGGGACTCTGCCGCGCTGAAGCAGGTGTCCCACCCTCGGCACTAGAATTTCCCCCATGGCCGTCTACCTGGATCCGCCGCTCTGGCCAGCCCACGGAACCCACTTTTCGCACCTGATCTCGGACACCTCCCTCGATGAGCTGCACCGCTTCGCGGAGGCCGCCGGCATTCCGGAGCGCGCGTTCGACGGCGACCACTACGACGTCTCCGAGGCCAGGTACGACTCCCTGGTGGAGGCCGGTGCCATCCCCGTGGAGGCCAGGATCCTGGTCCGCAAGCTGATTGCCTGCGGACTCCGCATCCCCGCCCGCCAGCGTGGCAAGGCCCTCAAGGTGCCGCTCCTGAACCGCTGGAACGCCGTGCTGCCCGGCCACGACGCCCTGTTCCTGGACCTGCTGGACCGCTGGGGCGAGGAACACCGGAAGTACCACGGCCGCACCCACCTGCTGTCCGTCCTGGAGGCCCTGGACCTGCTCACTGAACCGGCTGACCCGCCACGCACCGTGGTTCTCGCCGCCTGGTTCCACGACGCCGTCTACCGCGGGATCGCCGGACAGGACGAGGAGGAATCGGCACGGCTGGCCGAGGACAGGCTCCTGCACGCCGGACTTACCGAGGATGAGGCGTACGAGGTGGGGCGGCTGGTCCGTCTCACTGCGGACCACCGCCCGGAGCCGGGAGACGACGACGGCGCCCTCCTGTGCGACGCGGACCTGTCGGTTCTCGGCGGCGAACCCAAGGCGTACGGCCGCTACCTCAGCGCCGTCCGGGAAGACTTCGCGCACATCGGCGACGCCGACTTCGCGGCGGGACGCGCCGCCGTCGTGCGCCACCTGCTGGATCTGGACCCGCTGTTCAACACGGCCCGCGGCCGTGAGCTCTGGCTTGACTCCGCCCGGCGAAACCTGGCGGGCGAGCTCGCGTGAGCGAGGTTCAGGCCGCGCACCGGCAACTGCCGTTTACGGTCCGCTTCGAGTGGGGCCGCAACGGCGCCATAGCCGTAGCGCCGGGAGCCGAACTGGCTGTGGTGGTGGATGTCCTGTGTTTCACCACCTGTGTGAGCGTCGCCGTGGACCGCGGCGCCGACGTGTTCCCCTATCGCTGGAAAGACGGCACCGCCGCTGATTTCGCCGCGGAGCAGGACGCAGTTCTCGCCGGCAGGCGCGGCGGGAGCGGGGTGAGCCTTTCCCCTGCCAGCCTGCGCTCCGCGCCGGCTCTGGACAGGGTGGTGCTTCCCTCGCCCAACGGCTCCGCCCTGGCCCACTCCCTGGCGGGTACCGTACCGCGGGTGGCCGCGGTGTGCCTCCGCAACGCCCGCGCCACCGCCGAGTGGGCGGCCCGGAACCTTCCGCCCGCAGCGGTGATCGCCGTCATCGCGGCCGGCGAAAAATGGCCCGACGGCGGACTCCGGCCCGCGCTGGAGGACGAGTTGGGAGCGGGGGCCTTCCTGGCCGCGCTGCCAGAGCACCGCCGGAACTGGTTCTCCCCGGAGGCGCAGGGGGCGATGGACGCGTTCACCGCTGCGGAGCCACGCCTTGGTGGCACGCTGCTGGAATCCTCCAGCGGACGGGAGCTCGTTTTCGGCGGCTACCAGGAGGACGTGGAGATCGCTGCTGAACTCAACGGGAGCGCCGCCGTCGCGCTTCTCGACGGCGGCGCGTTCCGCCGGGCTTAGCGGTAGCTGGTGACGAAGGGCCGGTCGGAGGGCACAATCTGCTTGCCGAGCGGCATCAGCGAAACCGGGATGAGCTTCAGGTTGGCGATCGCCAGCGGGATCCCGATGATCGTGATGGCCATGGCGAACGCGGTCACCACGTGGCCGATGGCGATCCAGATGCCTGCAACCACCAGCCAGATCACGTTGCCCAGCAGCGAGAACACGCCGTTGCCGCCCGGCTTGTCCACCACCATGCGGCCGAAGGGCCACAGCGTGTAGGACGCAATCCGGAAGGACGCGATGCCCCAGGGGATGGTCACGATGAGCAGGCAGCAGATGATCCCCGCGAAGAAGTACCCGAGCGCCAGCCAGAGTCCGCCGCAGACCAGCCAAATGATGTTGAGCAATGTCTTCATACAGCCATTGTCCACCGCGGGCGAGTGATCGGGAGTAGGGGACTGCCCTGAACGGGCCCTGAATCCCGGGTCCGCAGCGTCAGCCGATGATCGGCCGCTCTTCGGGCAGGTGGTAGAGCCGCGGATGCGCAGACAGGGCCAGGGCAGAGGCAACGGTAATGGTCCCGATCCGGCCGATGAACATCAGCGCCATCAGGACCCACTCCGCGCTGGCCGGCAGGTGGTAGGTGATGCCGGTGCTCACGCCCACTGTGGCGAAGGCGGAAATGGATTCGAAGAGCACCTTTTCGAGGCTGTAGTCGGTGAACATCAGGAGCAGGAGCGTTCCCGCGATGACCGCGGCAACCCCCAGCAAGGCAACCGAAAGCGCCTGGCGCTGTGCCGAGGAACTGATGGACCGGTGGGCGATGGTGACCTGCTCACGGCCCCGCACCTCGTTCCAAATGGCGAATCCCAGGATCAGGAAGGTGGTGATCTTGATACCGCCCGCGGTCCCGGCGCTCCCGCCGCCGATAAACATGAGGATGTTGGTGACCATTAGGGTTTCCGGCGTGGCGGCCCCGTAATCGATGCTGTTGAAGCCTGCCGTGCGCGGAAACACACTGCCGGCCAGCGCCCCGAGGAACTTTCCGCCGGTGCTGAGCGACCCCAGGGTTTCGGGCCGGTTCCATTCGAAGGCGGCGAAGAGCACGAAGCCGGCGGCGAGCAGCATGAGGGTGCCGTAGACGGTAAGCCGCACATGGACCGTCCACTCCTTGAACCGGAACCCGCCTCCCATCAAGGCGATGATGACCGGGAAGCCCAGGCCGCCGGCCACCACTGCCGCGCAGATCGGGATGATGATCCACGGGTCTTCAGCGAGCCCGACGAGGTTGTCGCTGTAGAGCGAAAAGCCTGCGTTGTTAAAGGCGGATACCGCGTGGAAGATGCCGTGCCACAGTGCCGTGGCCGGGTTGGCGTCATACGCGAACCAGAAGCGGAGCGTCAGGACCGCCGCCGTGCTGCCCTCGATGGCTGCCATGATTTTGGCGACCCGAACCAGCACCGACCGCACATCGCCGAAGTTCAGGGTGTGCGTTTCGGACTGCGCCACGAGCTGCCCGCGGAGGCCGAGGTTCTTGCGGACCAGCAGTGCGAGCAGGGTTGCCAGCGTCATGATGCCGAAGCCGCCCACCTGGATCAGCCCGAGGATGACCGCCTGGCCAAAGGGCGTCCAGAACGTGGCGGTGTCCACAGTTATCAGCCCTGTCACGCAGACGGCGGAAACCGAGGTGAACAGGGCGGGCATAGCGGTGTCGGAATCCGTGGGGTAATGCGAGGCGGGAAGCAGGAGCAGCCCGGCTCCCAGCATGATCACGGCAAGAAATGCCACCGGCACCGACCTGACCGGGTGCAGTAGCAGGCGCCTGATGCGGCTGTCGCCGGGCCGGATGTCTGTGCCCGCTTTTGCCGACCCGCTCAGCTGTGCCGCCATTGGAAATCCTCTCATCGGCGGGCATGCAAAGTGCTTCAGGCGCCGTGCCTCTATAACGTGCCTGTTGTTCGACGCATCACGGAGCGTAGCACCGCCCGGTTCCGGCTTAACCCGGTCTTTACGAAATCCTTACGCTGCCCCGTCACGGCGTCACGCCGGCCCGGGCGCATACTGTTGGCAGCGTCCCGGCGAAGGGCTAACGTCACAGCAAGGGACGGTCCGCAGAAGGAGGCGCAGCGTGACCATTGTTGACAATGCCGTCTATGTAAATGGCCGCCGGACCACCGACCCGGAAGGACTTGAGGAGACGTACTTCCTGCTGCGGCAGCGTGAGGGGATGGCCTGGATCGGGCTGTACCGGCCGGACTCGCAGGAACTGCGTTCCGTGGCGGACGAGTTCGAACTCAGCCACCTCGCGGTGGAGGACGCCCTGACCGGGCACCAGCGGGCCAAACTTGAGCACTACGGCGAAACCCTGTTCCTGGTGCTTCGCCCGGCGCGCTATCTCGACGACGTCGAAAAGGTCGAGTTCGGCGAAATCCACGTCTTCGTGGGCACAGACTTTGTGGTCACCGTCCGCCACGCCGAGTCACCGGACCTTGCCCGGGTCCGCCGCAGGATGGAATCGCAGCCCGAGTTCCTGGCACTGGGGCCGGACGCCGTGCTGTACGCCATCCTGGACCAGGTGGTGGATGAATATGAGCCGGTGGCCGCCGGGCTGGAAAACGACATTGACGAAATCGAGGATGACCTCTTCGGCGGCGACCCCGACGTGTCACGCCGGATATACGAACTTTCCCGCCAGGTCATTATGTTCCAGCGCGGCACCAGTCCCCTGGCGGGAATCCTGCAGGCCCTGCTCACCGGCACGCCCGAGCATCGGCCCGGCCCCGAACTGCAGGACCACCTGCGCGACGTCCTGGACCACGTCCTGCGCCTTGGCGAGCGGACCGCTTCCTTCAGGGCCCTGCTACAGAACGCGCTCACGGTCAACGCGGCGCTGGTGGCACAGCGGCAGAACGATGAGATGAGGCGCCTCACGGAATCCAGCTTCGCGCAGAGCGAGCAGGTCAAACGAATCTCCTCGTGGGCTGCCATCCTCTTCGCTCCAACCCTGGTGGGCACCATTTACGGGATGAATTTCCGCACCATGCCCGAGTTGGACTGGGTCTTTGGCTACCCCATGGCGCTGGGCCTGATGGCGGTCATGGGCGTGATCCTGTATGCAGCCTTCCGGCACAACAAATGGATCTGACGGCGCTCGGGGCGGCCCTGGCTGATGTAGCAGGCAGGGCCCGCGTTCCGGGGATGTCCCTGGCGGTCGTATCGCGGGACCGCGTGCTGTATTCGGGCGGGACAGGGTATGCGGATGTGTCATCATTGACGCCGGCAACTGCGGGCACGGCGTATCCGTGGTTTTCGATGACGAAACCGGTGACAGCCACTGCCGCCCACCGGCTGTCCGATGAGGGTCGCCTGGACCTGCACGCACCAGTCCACGAGTACCTGCCCTGGCTGCGCGCCCCCGGCCCGGTCCAGCCCACCGTATGGCAACTGCTCAGCCATTCGGCGGGGTTGGGCAATCCGCTGCCCGTGAGGTGGATTCACCCGGCGGACACGCCGGGGCCGGACCAGGAACGGATGCTGCGGCAACTGATGGCCCGGCGCAGGCCGTTCCGCTACCGGGTGGGAGGCACAGGACACTATTCCAACGTCGGCTACCTTGTGGCGGCGCAGATCATCAGCCAGGTCTCCGGCGAGCCGTTCACTAGCTATGTCCAACGCGAGATCCTCACCCGGCTGGGAATGGATTCAACCGGTTTTTCGTATCCGCCAGGGCGTCAGGCGGCCACCGGTTATGTTCGGCTCCCCCGCCCGCTCGCACCGGCGCTGGCACGGATCCTCCCGCCCGGAACGCTGGGGCCACGGCACGGCGACTATTCTTCGCTGAACCCGTTCCTGGTTGACGGCGCAGGCTACGGGGGCCTGGTGGGAACCGTGCTGGACGCGGCCGAGTTTGCGCGGCTGCACCTCAACGACGGTCTGGTCCCGGCTTCCCGAACCACGGCATCCGGAACCACGGTGTCCGGGGCTGCCGGCGGCCCGGGCGGGAACCGCATCCTGCAGGACTCCACGGCCCGGGCAATGCGCGAAATCCAGGTCCGGGGAAAGGGGTTTGACCACTCCGCAGGCTGGTTCCGGAAACACTCCCACGGGCCGCACGGATCCTACGTGGAGCACTTCGGCACGGGGCTGGGGTTTTGGAACATCATGCGCCTTTACCCGGAACGGGGCAGGGCAGTCGTGCTCATGTCCAACAGTTCCACGAGCTACGACTACGCCGCCCTGTTTTCCTTGGTCCTCCGCATACCTTGGACCTGAGCCGGTCCGGACCTGGGCCGCCGCGGCCGCCCGGCTTGCGCCGGACGGCCACGGGATTCCGGTCTAGCTCTGCTTGACCAGGGCCGCCTCGACGTTGATCTTGACCTTGTCACTGACCAGCAGCCCGCCGGCTTCGAGGGCCGCGTTCCACGTCAGCCCGAACTCCTTGCGGCTGATTTCGGCCTCGGCGCTGAATCCCGCCCTGGTGGCACCGAACGGATCGACAGCCACGCCGGTGAATTCCACCTCGAGTTCCACGGGCTTGGTGATGCCGCGGATGGTGAGGTCACCGGTGACGGTGTAGTCCTCGCCGTCGCCTTCGATGCCGGTGGCCCGGAAAGTCATCTCGGGGAACTGCTCGACGTCGAAGAAGTCCGCCCCGCGCACATGGGCATCACGGTTGGCATCGCCGGAGTCGAAGCTTGCCGTCTTGACGGTGGCGTGCAGGCTGGACGCAGCCAGGGACGTGCCCACGTGCGCTTCGGCCGAGGCGTCGGTGAAGCGGCCGCGGACCTTGCTGATGCCGGCATGGCGGACCGTGAACCCGATTTCGCTGTGGGACATGTCGAGTGTCCAGATGCCGGGGGTAATACCTTGGGGCAGAGTCACAACGGGTCTCCTTTGACTCGGGTGGCGGGCGTGGCCGCCGGGTTCTTCGGGGTGCTCCCCAGCTGAATGCTAGCGAACACCCTCAGCCGCGGCTAGCCTCGGCACCGGACGCCCCCGCCGCAGGCAGAGCCGCGGCCGGGGACCACTTGGGTTGCCAGCCGATGGCGGGGGCGATGTGGCGGGCAACAGTGCCGAGGAGTTTGGCGTTGAAGTCCACGCCCAGCTGGTTGGGGACGGTGAGGAGCAACGTGTCGGCAGCCTGCACCGCGGCGTCTGCCGCAAGTTCCCCGGCGATCGCCTCAGGCTCGCCCACGTAGCTCTTCCCGAACCTTGCCACGAGCCCGTCGATGATGCCCACCTGGTCCCGCTTTTCCCTTAGGGCGCTGAGCCCGAAGTACCGGCGGTCCTCCTCGTCCACGATCGGCAGCACGCTGCGGCTGACCGAAACCCGCGGCGTGTGCTGGTGGCCTGCGCCGGCCCAGGCGGCACGGAACATGCTGATCTGCTCCGCCTGCAGCTCGTCGAAGGGCACGCCTGTGTCTTCGGTCAGCAGCGTGGAGCTCATCAGGTTCATCCCCTGCTCCGCGGTCCACACCGCGGTGGCGCGGGATCCGGCACCCCACCAGATCCGGCGGGCAAGATCGGGCGAGTTCGGCTGGACCGGGAGCTTGCCGGGTCCGCCGCCGTAGCGCGGATCCCTTTCGGCCACCCCGGCGCCGGTGATGGCGTGGCGGAACACCGCGGTGTGCCGGCGTGCCATGTCTGCCGGGCTCTCGCCGTCGGCCGGAACATGACCGAACACCGCGGCTCCGTCCCGGGCCGGTTCGGGCGAACCGCGGCTGACACCCAGCTGCAGCCTCCCGCCGCTGATCAGGTCCGTGGCGGAGGCTTCCTCGGCCATGTACAGCGGGTTCTCGTACCGCATGTCGATGACGCCGGTGCCCATCTCGATCCTGCTGGTGCGCGCGGCGATGGCGGCCAGGAGCGGGAACGGGGACGCCTGTTGCCGGGCAAAGTGGTGCACCCGGAAGAATGCGCCGTCGATCCCCAGTTCCTCAGCTGCCACGGCGAGGTCGATACCCTGCAGCAGCGCATCCCGGGCCGTGCGGGTACGGGACCCCTCAACGTTGCCCCAGTGGCCGAAGGAAAGAAATCCGATGCGCTTCATGACTGCGGCAACAAGAACCGTGCGCTATCCATTCCGGCTGAGGCCGTGTACTCCGTCGGGACGGCGCTAAGCCTTCGCCGCCAGCACGAACGCCCGGATCTTCGCCAGGTCCTTCACCCCGCGGGAACTTTCGACGCCGGAGGAGACATCCACTCCCCACGCACCGGCTTCCTTCGCGGCCCGGGCGACGTTAGCGGGGTCGAGGCCCCCTGCCAGCAGCCAGTTTCGGCCGGCCAGCCCTTTCGCCTGCACCGAGGCGTAGTCCCAGGCCTCGCCGGAGCCCGGAACAGCGGCGTCGATCAGCAGCAGTTCCTCGCCCCAGCTGCCGAATGCTTCCGGGGAGGCACCCATGGTGACGGCCCTGATCACCTTCATGCCGGCGTCGTGCGCTGCCTTGACGTCCTGCGGGGTGCGGTCCCCATGGAGCTGGATCCAGTCCAGGCCGGCGTCGCGGGCGACGGCGATGGCGTCCGCCACGGCCTCGTGGCGGAATACGCCCACGGCCGGGGTGCCGGGCGGAACGTCGGCAAGAAGCTCCCGCGCCCGGGCGGGCGTGACCTCGCGCGGACTCCTGGTCAGGACAAAGCCGACGGCGTCCGCACCGGCGCCGGCCGCTTCCCGGACTGACTCGGGCGTACTCAGCCCGCACACCTTGACGAACATCCCTGGCTCCTCCTGCCGTGTTTCCTCCACCTGACGTTAGCAAGCCTGCGAAGCGCTCACCGACACCTCTTCACCGGCGCCGCTGCGGGCCCGGCCCGGCGTCAGGCCGCTAGGCTGGTCGGATGGAGATCATCCGCTATGCCGAACTCAGGGCCGAACCGTGGCGCAACAAAGGCGGTGTCACCCGCGAACTGGCCAGCCATCCGAAGGCCGCCTCCGCCCAGGACGGCGCGTGGGACTGGCGGGTGAGCATCGCCGAGGTGTCCAAGGCCGGCGCGTTCTCTTCTTTTCCCGGCATGGACCGAGTGCTCACGGTGATCGAAGGCGAACTCCTCCTGCTGACGGTAGACGGCACCGAACACCCGCTGGAGAAATACCGGCCGTTCCGGTTCTCCGGCGACGCCGACACCGCCAGCGCACTGCCCACGGGCGACATCCGCGACCTCAATGTGATTACCCGTAACGGGGCGTTCAAGGGGTACACGTCCATCATCGAGCTCTCCAAGAAGCGCGCCCACCCCGTCTTCGAAGGCCAGCTGGGCATCCTGCTGCAGGGCCAGGCCACTGTCACCCCCGGCATCGCCGGCGTCGGGGACACCCCGGGCGACGGCGAAGCACCAGAAGCAGCCCGGGCATCAGGCGAGCCGGAGACGCTGGGCCGCTATGACGCCGTCGTAGGTTCCGGCTCCAATACGCCGGAAATCCTGGGCCGGGGCTTCCTTGCAGTCGTGTCGATAGACCGCGTTACCGCCTAGCCCGGCTACAGGCTGGCGGCCGACGCCTGCAGGTCCTCCCGCGCTGCCGGCCGCCCGTTCGGGGTAAGCGCAGCGGCGATCACCACCGAGCTGGCCGAGGCCCAGGCCTGCGGGCGGCAGCTCGCGGGGAACGGCACGGGGGTGCGCATGGTGTCGGAGCCGTGGCCGCCAAAGAGCTCCGGCAGCCGCCAGTCGTTGGCTTCGGCCACGTGCAACAGCCCGGCGGCGAGCTGCGCAGCTTCATCCGGGTATCCGTCCGCCAGCATGCCGCTGATGATCAGGGCCGTGTCGTGGCTCCAGACGGCGCCCGCGTGGTACCGGGTGGGCCAGTAGCCGCCATTGGTGGTGGACAGGGTCCGGACGCCGTAGCCGGAGAACATGGTGGGGTCCATGACGCGGCGCACGACGATCCGCTGTTCCTCCTCATTGAGGATTCCGGTGCCGAGTAGGTGCCCCATGTTGGAGGTCACGCCGTCCACCGGGCGCTTGTCGGCATCAAGGGCGAGCGCCGGGTAGGGACCCAGTTCGTCCTCGCACCAGAACTGCGCCCGGAAGCGCTCGGCCATGCCTGCCGCGTAGTCGCGCCATTCCTGCGCCCCGGGACGTCCGAAGGCGTCCAGGATTTCCGCACCCACCACGGCGGCCTCGTAAGCATAGGCCTGGACCTCTGCGAGCGCGATGGGCCCCTTCGCCAGTGAGCCGTCGTGCCAGCGGATGGCGTCGCCGGAGTCCTTCCAGCCCTGGTTCACCAGGCCCTGGCCGGAGGCGTCGAGGTATTCCAGGAAGCCGTCCCCATCCAGGTCGCCATGGTCCCGGAGCCATTCGAGGGCGTCCTGGAGGTTGGGCAGGAGTTCCTCCACCTCGGCATCCGGCATGCCGGCTTTCCAGGCGTCGTGCAGGAGGCAGATCCACAGCGGCGTGGCGTCAATGGTTCCGTAGTACACCGGCGGCAGGCGCAGGGCCTGACCGCTCTCGGCCATGGTCAGGACGGTCCTGCGGACCTCGTGCAGGATCTTGCCGGGCTGGACGGCCGTGGTGTGGTCCGTCTCGGTGCCCTGCCGGCCGGCGAGCGCACGGAGGGTTCCGCCGGCGATGGCCGTGTTGATGGGCAGCAGCATGCGCGCCGCGATGATGGAGTCGCGCCCGAACATGGTGAAGAACCACGGGGCACCGGCCGCCAGGAACGTGTCACGCGGATGCGAGTAGTGCGCCAGGCGCAGGCTGTTGAGGTCGCTGACGGACCGTTCCAGGAGCCTGCTGAGCCGCGGGTCGTTTGAGGCCGGAGCCACGATGGGTTCCCCGTCCGCGGCGAGCATCGGGGAGTCCTCGTCCGTCAGGTCCACTGCCCAGGCCAGCTCCACTGGCACCCCGGGAAACACCTGCACGGCCCAGTCGATGGTCACCGTGTTGCCATTGACGCCGACGGTTCCGTTGCCCGCCGTCAGCGCCAGGGTGGTGTCCTGGTCCCGCCAGGACCAGGTGGTCCCCTGCGGCTCCACCGGGGCGCCGCCACGCGCGCCCTGCTTGATGTCTTCCATCGTGGTGTTGTCCGCGCCAAGGGTCAGCCGGACCGTCAGCGACACCGGCTCCCGCATGGCCGACTCAAGACGCAGCGTCTCAGCCACCCGGCCGGAGCAACCGGTGAGGCTCTCGGTGTCCGCGCCGGGACGGATACGGCCGGATTGGGCCGAACGCGTACGCACCAGGGAGAGCAAAGGGTCCGCCACCTCGGCGTCCGCGCGCACAAAATAGATGTAGTCGGTTTCCTTGGAGGAACGCAGCTGGGTGGACACCCATTCAGGCTCCCGCCCGTCCACCGTCAGGACTGCGGTGTTGAGCACACGGTCATCACCGCAGTAAATACCCTGCGCGCCGATATGCCGGACCTGACCATGGGCGTCGGACCAGGCTTGGATGGGAGCGCTGAAAACGCCCGAGAGATTGTGCAGGTATGGCTGTTCAGAGGCCACGGTGAAACAACTCCTGTGCTGCTGGGTTTCGGGGGCGGAGGCTGGCGTCCGCTTTACCGGGCGTGAACCTGGGCGCACGAATTTGATCGATCAAATTTGTGCGGTTAAATCGTCTCACACGTTAGTGTGGGAAGGAAAAGTCCGCCGTGGCGCGGCAACGCCGGGACGCCCGCCGGCCACCGGCCACCGGCCACCGGCCGCATTTAGCCACTCAGTACCCGCGTCCTAAGGAGACCCGCTTGCCCCGGCCCACCCTCGCCAGCCTGGCTGGCGAACTTGCCGTGTCGCGGCAGACCATCTCGAATGTGCTGAACGCCCCGCACAAGGTCAGGCCCGCCACCCGGGAACGCGTCCAGGCCGCCATCGCCGCGGCCGGCTACCGGCCCAGCGCCGCGGCCCGCCAACTGCGGACCCGGCGTTCCATGAACCTCGGCATGCGGCTCCTTCCCGCCACGAACGGCATCAACGGTGCCGTCCTGGACCGCTTCCTGCATGCGCTCACGGAAGCGTCCCAGTCGGCCGGCTACCGGCTCACGCTCTTCTGCGCCGACTCGGACCGGGACGAAATACGACAATACGGGCAACTTCTGGACGTTGCCGGTCTGGACGGATTCATCCTGACCTCCAGCACCCCCGACGACCCCCGGACCCGGTGGCTGCAGGAACGCGGCACGCCTTTCGCCGTTTTCGGCCGGCCCTGGGATGCCGCCGGGCACCCCGCAGCGGCGGACCACCCCTGGGTGGATGTGGACGGGGCAGCCGGAACGGAAGCGGCCGTGCAGATGCTGCTGGCGCAGGGCCACTCGCGGATCGGATTCCTGGGCTGGTTCACGGGCGATCCGGTGGGTGCGGACCGCCGCCGGGGCTGGGAGCGCGCCATGACCGCGGCAGGGCGGGGCCAGGATGTGCCGGGACTCAGCGTGGAAGCGGAGGACACCGTTGCCGGCGGCGCGTCCGGAGCGGGCCTGCTGGCATCTAGGGGCGCCACGGCCATGGTCTGTTCCAGCGACTCCCTGGCGCTGGGAGCCATGGAGAAACTCCGGGAATCACGGCGTGGCGGGTCCTCTTCCGGGCAGGCTGCCGGCAGGGGCGCCCGGCCGGGCGCCGGGCCGGACGGCCCCAGCGGCCGGACCGCCGTCGTGGGCTTCGACAACACTCCCGTGGCTGCGGCGCTGGGTCTCTCCAGCGTCGCCCAGCCCGTGGAGGAGGCGGCTCGCCACATCATCCGCGTGCTGGCTTACGAGTTGGCGGAAAGCGGATCTCTTGCCGGTTCGGGCACCGGCCGAACCGCCGGCGGGGCCCTCACTGCAGCTCCCGCCCCGCCGGAAAGGCAGCTCCTCCTTGCACCGCGGGTGGTGGAACGGATTCCGCTGCCGCTGGCGGCACCCGGTAGCAGCTAAGACCAAGCGAGAGGCCTTGATGTTTCCGCATCAGTGCCCTAATGTCCCCAGCTACTGGCTGAACTTCTGGAGCCGAGCATGAGCGACAAGGAATCTGCATCAACCGCGGGCGACGCCCGGCCCGCCGCCCATCAAGCCGCGCCCGTCCCCCGGACCGCGCCCCTCCATTCAACGGTGCCGTTCGTAGCGATCGGCATAACCTGCGGGATTGCCTGGGCCGCAGGATTCCGCAGCTACATGGTGGAGCTGGTGGGCCCGGAGTCCACCTTCACCTGGTGGGGAACCTTCGGCGCGATCCTCCTGCCCGGGGCAGTTGCCGGCGGGTTACTGGGCTGGGCGGAAGCACTGCGGCGGGCAGGCGGCCGGCGGGGCTGGCGCTGGCTCGCCCTTGCGCCCCTCGCGTTCGCCGTCGCTCCCCTGTTCATGCCGGGCGCGATTGCCGGCCTTCTCACCGAGGGCCTCGGCGGAGGCGCCATCGCCGTCTCACTGACGGGGATCGGCGGCGGCTACGCCCTCTCCCGCCGCGGGCCGCTCTGGGCAAGGCTTGCCTGCGGACTCGTCAGCGCTGCCCTCGCCGTGGCACTCGCCCTGACGGGGCCCGGGATCGCCGGCCCCAGGCTCGCCATCACCGAACCGCGCGGCGCCTGGTTTGCGGTGCTGGCCGCATCGTTCATCGCGGTGCTTGCCCTCGCCGCGTCGATCCCGCACCGGGCCCCACCCCTGCCCAAGCAGCCCCGGTGAGCTTGGCCACCAACGGTGGCCGCCCGGCTTCGGGCGTTGCTACGCTGGGACCAAGGCTTTCCCTTCCGGAGCCTCCGGACGACGGTTCAGTACCCGGCACGCGACAAGACTGGCCAAAGGATCTGTCATGTCGTGGTTAATCCTCATTTTCTCCGGCGCGCTCGAGGCCGTCTGGGCCGCAGCGCTGCACCGGACTTCCCAGGCCACAGGCCGCCGGCGCGTGCTGCCCGCGGCGGTCTTCCTGGTCTCCGTCATCGCCAGCACCGGCGGCCTGGCCATCGCAATGCAGTCGATCCCCACAGGCACCGCCTACGCGGTGTGGGTGGGTGTCGGCGTGGTGCTGACCTCCGCCTACGCGATCGTCACCAAGGTGGAACGCGCGACGGCGGCGCGACTGCTGCTGCTGGCCGGTATCGCGGCGTCTGTGGTGGGCCTGAAGGTGGTGGCGTAATGACCAGGAATGCGACTGCCTGGCTGATCCTGCTCGCTTCCGCTGTGCTTGAGGCTGTCTGGGCCACCGCACTGGGCCTGTCCGACGGTTTCTCCCGGCCGCTGGCCACTGCCGTTTTTGCCGTCACAGCAACACTGAGCATGGCGGGGCTGGGGATCGCTGTGAAGTCGATCCCGCTCGGGACTGCCTACGCCGTGTGGGTGGGGATCGGCGCCGCCCTTACCGTGGGCTGGGCGATGGCCACCGGCGTCGAGCCCGCCAGCCCGCTCAAGCTGCTGTTCATCGCCGGGATCGTGGGCTGCGCGGCGGGCCTGAAGCTGCTGCCGCAGGACCGGTAGATCCACGCACCACCAGGTCGGACGCCAGGACCACCGGCGAACGGGTGGACTGTTCGCCGGCAATTTCGGCCGCCAGGGCATGGACGGCGGCGTGCGCGATCGCGGCGACAGGCTGCCTGAGGGTGGTCAGCGGCGGATTGGTGAGCGCCATCAGCGGGGAGTCGTCGAAACCGACGATGGACACATCCTCCGGGACGCGCAGCCCCCTGGCTTGGACGGCGCGGATGGCGCCGAGTGCCATGACGTCGGAGGCGCACACTATGGCCGTGTGGCCGGAGTCCAGGAGCTCATTGGCCGCGCTCTGCCCGCCTTCCACCGTGAACATGCTGGTAGCCGTGTGCGGTTCCGGGTCCTGGGTGTCCAGGTACTCGGCGAGGGCGGAGCGGAATCCGGCCAGCTTTTGCCTGCTGGGGATGAAACGGTGCGGGCCTATAGCCAGCCCCACCTTCCGGTGCCCCAGGCTGGCCAGGTGGTGCACCGCCGTGCTGATTGCCGCGGCGTCGTCATTGGACACGGAGGCGGCCGACAGTTCCGGACGTGCACCGTTGACCAGGACGAACGGGATGCCGCGGCCGCGGAGCCGGTGGTAACGCTCCAGGCTGGCCTGGCCGTCGGCGTGTGAACTGCAGATGAAAATGATTCCGGACGCTTCCTGCGCCACGAGCATCTCGATGTACTCGTCTTCTGAGCGCCCCCCGCCCGGCAGGGCACAGAGGATCGGGATGAAGTCCTCCTGGGACAGGAGCGATACGACAGTCTGCGCAATTGCCGGAAAGATCGGATTGGTCAGGTCCGGAACAATGATCCCCACCTGGCCCCGGGTGGTGCTTCGTGCACGGTCCGGCCGCTCGTAGCCAAGGTCGTCCATCGCGGCGAGGACCGACTGCCGCACCTCGCGCGAAACGCCTTTCCGTCCATTGACCACGCGGGACACCGTGGCGATGCTGACTCCCACCTTCCGGGCGAGGTCCTCCAGCTTGGGTCGCTCCGGGGCGTCAGGGTGTGCGCGGCCCGCCGTCGTGCTCATAAGGCTCCTTCACCGGAACAGCCGTCCGGAAGTCATCGTGCCCCCAGTCTACGTAAACGGCACGCCGCAAACGATGAAAACAGAACGCAAAATTTTCCGTAAATGGTTGACGTGCGTCACAACGGCTACCTAGGCTCATCGGTATCCCCGCTCACCGCTGATGCCGTTCTGGGGCATTGTCAAGGAAGGTCTCCCATGATTCGCCACTCCCGCCTGCCCGGGTCCCCGCCCGTCCTCAACAGGAAACTCCTGGCTGCGCTGGCCGCAGCCTGCGTCACTCCCCTCACCCTGGGCGGCCTGGCCCTCCCCGCCTTTGCGGACCACACTGCCACTCCGGGGACGGTGGCCCTCGTCGGATCGCTGCAGTCCGAAATCGGCTGCCCGGGCGACTGGCAGCCGGAGTGCCCCGCCAGCAGGCTGCTGCCGGTCGAGGGATCCGCAACTCTGTTCCGGGCCACCTTCGATGTCCCGGCCGGCACCTACGCCATGAAAGTCGCCCTCAACAATTCATGGGACGAGAACTACGGCGCAGGCGGGGCGGCCGGCGGGGGCGACATCGTGCTCAACGCGCCGGGAGGACCGGTGACCTTCACGTACGACCACGCCAGCCACAGCCTCACGGACGACGTGCCGGACGCGCTGGGAGCCGACGCCGGGGCGCACTGGCTGACGGCGGACACCATCGCTTGGAAGGCCCCCGCAGCCGAGGGCACGACCTACCGGCTCTACAGCGCCCCCGACGGCGGCCTGGCGGTTGCCGACGGACAGGTCACCGGCGGTTCCGCCCTTCCCCTCGAGCTCGATGCCCAAGGGTTGGATGCAGGCCTTGCGGCAAAGTATCCGCACCTGGCGGGCCTCGCCTCGCTGCGGCTGACGGAAGCCGGCTCACGCCAGGCCAAGGAACTGCTCAAGGGCCAGCTGCTGGTGGCCGCGATCGGCCCGGACGGCAAAGTCACAGCCACTACCGGGATCCAGGTTCCCGGCGTCCTGGACTCGCTGTACCCCGGAGCGGCAGAGCGGGAACTTGGACTGGCCTGGAAGGGCAGGCGCCCGGAGCTTTCGCTGTGGGCCCCCACGGCCCGCAGCGTCGCTGTCCGCACCTACGCCTCCGGCTCCGGCGGCGAACCCGTCGCCACCACGGCCATGAAACCGGGCAAGGACGGCGTATGGTCCATTACCGGGGACAAGGACTGGAACGGTGGCTACTACCTGTACGAAGTGGAGGTGTTCGTTCCGGAAACCGGCAAGGTCGAGCGGAACCTAGTCACCGACCCCTACAGCGTTGGCCTCTCCGCCAACTCCGAGCGCAGCCTCTTCGTGGATCTGGATGACAAGTCCCTGGCACCGTCCGGCTGGGCCAAACTCCAGAAGCCCGCGCTCAGCAAGCCGGAGGACCTTTCCGTCTACGAGCTGCACGTGCGTGACTTTTCCATCACCGACGACTCCGTTCCGGCCGGGCACCGCGGCACCTACAAGGCGTTTACGGACACCGGCAGCAACGGCATGAAGCGCATGCAGGAACTGGTGGACGCCGGGATGAACGCGGTCCACCTGCTGCCTGTCAACGACATCGGCACCATCGAGGAGCATCGCAGCGAGCAGCGCGAGCCGCTCTGTGACCTCGCAGCCCTTCCCGCCGACTCAGAGGAACAACAGGCCTGCGTGGCAGGGACGGCAGCCAAGGACGGTTTCAACTGGGGCTACGATCCCCTGCACTACACAACACCCGAAGGCTCCTACTCCACCAACCCGGACGGAGCCACCAGGATCACGGAGTTCCGTGAAATGGTGGCCGCCCTCAACACCACCGGCGCGCGGGTCATCCAGGACGTCGTCTACAACCACACCTCCAGCGCAGGCCAGTCCGGAAGCAACAACCTCGATCGGATTGTCCCGGGCTACTACCACCGCCTGAACGCCGTCACCGGTTCCCTGGAGACGTCCACGTGCTGCGCCAACACGGCCACCGAGAACGCCATGATGGGCAAGCTCATGGTCGACTCGCTGGTGACGCTGGCCAGGACCTACAAACTGGACGGGTTCCGTTTCGACCTCATGGGGCACCACTCAAAGCAGAACATGCTGGACGTCAGGGCTGCCCTAGACAAGCTGACCCTGCACAGGGACGGCGTGGACGGCAAGAACATCGCCCTGTACGGCGAGGGCTGGAACTTCGGCGAGGTGGCCAACAATGCCAGGTTCGTGCAGGCCACCCAGGCGAACATGGCCGGAACCGGCATCGGGACGTTCAACGACCGCCTGCGCGACGCCGTCCGCGGCGGGGGCCCGTTCGACCCCGATCCGCGCGTCCAGGGTTTCGCTTCCGGATTGTTCACGGATCCCAACGATTCCCCGGCCAACGGCACACCCGAACAGCAGAAGGCCGCCCTCCTTCTCGCACAGGACCTGGTGAAGGTGGGCCTGACCGGCAACCTGAAGGACTACTCCTTCATTGACCGCACCGGCGCCGCCGTCAAGGGTTCGGACGTACCGTACAACGGCGCCCCGGCGGGGTACACCAGCGATCCCCAGGAGGCCATCACCTACGTGGAGGCCCACGACAACGAGACGTTGTTCGACGCCCTGGCCCTGAAACTGCCACAGGATACGCCCATGGCCGACCGCACCCGGATGCAGACCCTTGCGCTCAGCACCACGGCCTTCGGCCAGGGCGTCTCCTTCTGGCATGCCGGAGGCGAATCGCTGCGCAGCAAGTCCCTGGACCGCAACAGCTACGATTCCGGCGACTGGTTCAACGTCCTGGACCACACGGACGCCACCAATGGATTCGGCCGCGGCCTGCCGCCCAAGGCTGACAACGAGGACAAGTACGGCTACATGCGCCCGTTGCTGGCAGATCCGGCCCAGAAGCCGGCTTCCGCGGACATCACGCAAGCCCGTCAACGGGCCGAGGAACTGCTGCGCATCCGCAAGAGCACGCCGTTGTTCCACCTGGGCGATGCCGGACTGGTCCAGCAGAAGGTCTCCTTCCCGGCGGGCGGCCCGGAACAAACCCCGGGCGTTGTGGTGATGCGCATTGACGATTCGGTCGGGACGGACGTGGACCCGAACCTGCGCGGGCTGGTGGTGGTGTTCAATGCCTCGGATGAGGCCACGAGCCAAACCCTGTCCGGCACGGCGCGTTCCGCCTACGCCCTGCACCCGGTGCAGGCCGGGGGCGTCGATTCCGTGGTCAAGGCGGCCGGATATGATGCGCAGTCGGGGACCTTCAGCGTCCCCGCCCGCACGGTGGCGGTGTTCCAGGCCAGGTAACGGCGAATTAGGCTGGTGGCCATGGCATCTATCCAGCCGGACGCGCTCCGGCATCCGGAGTTGAGGGCGGCCGTGGCGGACCTGCGCGGCCGCCTGGCGTCCGGGAACCGGACGCTGCTCGGCATCACGGGCTCGCCGGGATCCGGCAAATCGACGTTTGCGGCTGCCCTGCACACCCTCTTCGGCCCGGACCTGGCCGTGGTGGTGCCGATGGACGGCTTCCACCTGGGCAACGCGATCATCGACGGCACGCCGCTGCGGCAGCGCAAGGGGGCAATCGACACGTTCGACGCCGGCGGTTACCTCTCACTGCTGCGGCGGCTCGCCCGGCGGGATGAGCCGGTGGTCTACGCGCCGGATTTCCGCCGGGAGATCGACGAGCCCGTGGCAGCCTCCATCGGCGTTCCGGCCTCGGTGCCGCTGGTGATCACAGAAGGGAACTACCTGCTGGCGGACCACCCGGTGTGGCGGCAGGTCCGGGCGCAGCTGGACCAGGTCTGGTTCATGGACACTCCCCCGGACCTGCGGCTCGAGCGGCTGGTGGACAGGCATGTGCACTTTGGCATGGACCGGCCTGCTGCGGAGCTATGGGCCGGCGGCTCCGACCAAGCCAACGCGCGGCTGATCGAATCCACCCGTGCTGCCGCGGACCGGATCATTCCCTGGTCCTAGGGTTCCCGGTTCGTTCACCGCCGGCCGGACGGGGTTCCCGAAGTCTTATTTCAGCGGCAAACGGTCCAAGGCAGTGCAGCCCTGTTAGCCTGCTCCTAGGATCACCGGACCATCATTGGGTCTCAGCCGGTGGCTGGGTCCCCCGTGGCTCCTGGACGCAGAGGACAACAGCACATGGATGCGCAAGCACCGGACAACGCTTCAGGACCAGCGGCCACGCCCCGGGACCCCGCAACCGGGCCTGCCGCGTCCGGGCGCACGTGGAGCCTGCGGCGCGAATGGTCCAGGGCGTTCCTGCTGATGCTCGCCGCACTGCTGATCGGCGCCGTGGTCACGATCGTGGGTGTGCGCGGCCTGATGGACCAGGTGCAGGAAACGTCCGGCCGGTTGCAGCTCGAGCTCGAAAAAGTAGAGACCCTCCGGTCGGCACTCGACAGCCACGAGCAATTGGGGCACCAGTTGCTCTCGAGTGCCCCCGTGGACCGCTCCGCTTTCCTCCGGCAGCAGGAGGAAATAACCCGCGTCTTCGAGGACGTCGCCGCCGTCCTGCCGGCTGAGACAGAAGTGCGGGAAACGATTGCCGCGGCCCGGCAGTCGTGGGAGGAGACCTTGGCGGAACACGGCCTGTGGGGCAGCGGGGTGCTTTCACTCCGGGGCAGCCACGTGGAGGAGACCCCGGCATTGGCCGCCTCCAGCGCAGGAATCCGCAGCAAGCTGGCGGACATCCGGCGCTACTCCCTGGCGGAAATGGACAAGGGACTCGCGCACAGCGCCGAACTCGAGCGGTTCCTGGTTGTCGCGCGCAGCTTCCTGTTCGTGGTGGCAGTGGGCGCTACGGTCTACTTCCGCCGCAGGATGGTCAAGGACCTCATGCGCCCGGTAGGGAGCCTGCACCAGGGTGTCCGCAAGCTGCAGGCAGGCAATTACAACCACCGCATCGAGGTCTTCCGCCGCGACGAACTCGGCGAACTGGCGGAGGCATTCAACGGCATGGCCGCCGCCGTCCACAGCAGCCATGAGACACTTACCCACCGGGCGACGCACGACCCCCTCACCGGCCTGGCAAACCGGGCGGCCCTGATGGAACGCCTCACGGCATCCTTTGGGGCCGGAAGCACCCGCAGGAACCGGAACGAGGGGCTGCTGTTCATCGACATCGACGACTTCAAGGAGGTCAACGATTCACTGGGACATGAGCGGGGTGATGCCCTGCTCATCCAGCTGGCCGCCCGCCTCAAGGGCTGCGTCCGCTCCGACGACGTGGTTGCCCGGCTCGGCGGCGACGAGTTCGCGATCGTTGTGATGGACGACGACGCCGGCTCGGTCACCGCCTGGATCGCCGATCGGATCCACCGGGCGTTGCGCGCACCGTTCTTCGTCGGCGACGACCGGCTGACCGTCACGGCCAGCATGGGCGCGGCACAACGGCGTCCGGAAACCACAGACGCTGCCGAGCTGCTGCGGCAGGCGGACTTCGCGATGTATCTGGCCAAACACGGCGGAAAGGCACGTTTCCAGCTTTTCGACGCCGAGGGCTACGACCATATGACGTACCGCGCCGCCCTCAAACGGGACTTGGCCTCCGCCGTGCCCGCCGGCCAGCTCCGCCTCGAGTACCAGCCCGTTGCCGATCTGAACAGCGGAGCCATCCTCGGCGTCGAGGCTCTGGTGCGCTGGGAGCACCCCACGCTGGGGCTGCTTGCGCCGTCGGAGTTCATTCCGCTCGCCGAGGAGACGGGCGACATCGACGCCGTCGGCTGCTGGGTGCTGGACAACGCGAGCCGCCAGGCGGCCAGCTGGCGGAAATCCCTGCCGCACTGCGGAGACCTCTGGATTGCCATCAACCTCTCCACCATCCAGCTGCCCAACCCGCGGAACCTGGTCGCCATCACGCGCATCCTTGCCGACCCCGCGGCACAGGCGGAAAAGGTGGTACTCGAAGTCACCGAAACAGCCCTTGCTGGCAGCACGGACGGCGGCATCGCCGCACTCAAGGCCCTGAAGGAGACCGGTGTGCGCGTGGCTATCGACGACTTTGGGACGGGATATTCCTCGCTGAGCTCCTTGGCGGTGCTGCCGGCGGACATCCTCAAGATTGACCGTTCGTTCCTTGGACGGCAATCGTCCGAGGCGCAATCGGCGGCGATGCTCGAAGGCATCCTGGGGCTGGCCCGCATGCTCTCCCTCGACGTGATCGCCGAAGGGGTGGAGGAGCCCGGACAGCTGGACCTTCTCCGCGCCCTGGATTGCCCGATGGGCCAGGGCTACTTCCTGGCCCGCCCGGGTTCCGCCGAGGCGATCGAGACGCTCCTGGCTTCGGGTGCCCGCCTTCAGCCCCGCCCGGCAGCACTCGAGCAGGCCGTCGATTCATAAGGAATACTGGCCTTGCCGCAGGAGTTCTTGGCTAGGACGGCACTTCCCGGAACACGCACAGCAGCGAATTGGAGACCCTTATGGCACCGGCACCCGCACCATTGGTCCACCTCGGCGACGGATTGAACGTCAGCCCCCTGGGGTTCGGCGGCATGGCCCTGACCCCGGTCTACGGCGAAGTGGACGAGGCCGAGGCCCTGCGGACCCTGCACCATGCGGTGGATGCGGGCGTCAGCTTTATCGACACTGCGGACATCTACGGCGGCGGCAGCAACGAGGAACTGATTTCCCGGTTGCTCAAGGAGCGCCGGGACGAAGTACAGCTGGCCACCAAGTTCGGGCTGGTGGGCACCCCGTCAACCGGCTATACGGACATCCGGGGTGACGCCGCCTATGTGCGGGAGGCGGTGGAAGCCAGCCTCCGCCGCCTGGGCACCGACACCATTGACCTGTACTACATGCACCGCCGCGACCTCCGCGTTCCGATTGTGGAAACCGTGGAGGCCATGGCGGCGCTGGTGCAGCAAGGCAAGGTGCGGCACCTCGGCCTGTCGGAAGTGACGGCCGAGGAACTGCGGGAAGCCAGCAGCGTCCACCCGATCGCGGCGGTCCAGAGCGAGTGGTCCATCTGGAGCCGCGATGTGGAACGCCACGTTGTTCCCGCGGCGGCCGCACTTGGGGTGGGTTTCGTGCCGTATTCACCGCTGGGCCGGGGATTCCTCACCGGCACAGTGGACGCTTCGAAGCTCGGGAGCGGCGACTTCCGCCGCAACATCCCCCGCTTCGCCGCTGACGCGGCGGATGCCAACCGGGGAGTGGTGGCCGCGGTTCAGGCCGTCGCAGCCGAGCTCACCGTCGCCGGCGAGCCGGCGACTCCGGCACAAGTGGCCCTGGCCTGGCTGTTTGCCCAGGGCAAAAAGCTTGGCCTGCCTGTGGTTCCCATCCCCGGCACGCGCAAGGCGGAACGGATCGACGAGAACCTGGGTGCGCTGTCGCTCAACTTCACCAGTGCGCAACTGGAGAAGCTCGACGCCGCCGCGGACGCCGTCGTCGGCTCCCGCTCGGCGGACCCCAAGTGGGTGTCCCAGGGCCGCGAATAGGGTTTCCGTAGACTGAGGCCCATGGATTCCCTCATTCACGACCTGCGTGACATCACCATCCGCCGGATTTCGGTCAGCGAGATGGACAACAACGTTTATCTGCTCACCAGCAAGGCTTCCGGTGCCCAGCTCCTGATCGATGCGGCCGATGATCTGGCCGCCATCCAAGGGCTGCTTGCGGAGGCCGCCGCGGATACCCCCGCGACGCCGAAGCTGGCGCTGATTGCCACCACCCACCAGCACTGGGACCATGTCCGTGCGCTGCCGGGCCTGGTGGCAGCCACCGGGGTGAAGACGGCGGCCGGGACGGATGACGCCCCGGAACTGCCGGTACCGGTGGACGTCCTGCTGGACCACGGAGACGTGGGCAACTTCGACGGTTTCGACGTGACGGCAGTGCACCTTCGGGGGCACACGCCGGGTTCGGTGGCGCTGGTGTACCAGGACCCGGAGGGGCCTGCGCACATCTTCTCCGGCGATTCACTGTTCCCGGGAGGCGTGGGCAACACCCAGAAGGATCCGGAGCGGTTCAACCAGCTGATCAGCGATGTGAGCGAGCGGCTGTTTGACGTGTACCCGGATGACACGGTGGTGCATCCGGGCCACGGCAAACCCACTACCCTCGGCGCGGAACGCCCGCACCTGGAGGAGTGGCGCGCCCGCGGCTGGTAGCTTTCAGGCTGGCGCTGCGCTTCGTGATTTACGCTGCGCTAAATGCCGGTCGCTGCGGATATACCCGCAGCGACCGGCATTTTGCGTGTCGCCCGCTACTTTAGGTAGCGAAAACGCGAACTCTAGCGGCTGCGGCGTTCGTTCGAGGCCGGAGCCGACGCGCGGCGGGGGCCGCCGCTGCGTGCCGGACGGCCTTCGCCGGAGCGGCCGTTGCCGCCGCCTGCGTAGGATCCGCCCGAGGTTCCGCCCGTGTTGGAAGACCAGACTGCAGCGTTACCGCCGGCCGAGCCGGACTTGCTGCCGGCAGCGGCGCGCTGGCCCGTTGCCGGACGTCCGCTGCGCTGGCCGCCCGTTGCTCCGCCAGTGCGGGGAGCGCCACCGGTGCGGGGAGCACCACTTCGCGGTGCACTGGTGCGGGTTGCGCCGCCGCGGGCGTCGCCACGGCCGTCGGTTGTACGTGCGTCAGACCCGCGGCCGGCCGATGCACGGCCGCCTGCTGCGGGAACGTCGTTGTGGTGCGAGTAAGCAGTGGCACGGCCGCGGCCGCGGGCATTGCGGCGCTCGGCGCGCTCGGCGTCGGCACGGTCCTGGTTCTTTTCCGCCACGCGCTCAGCGGCGTTGCGGGCAGCGGCCTGGCCTTCATAGGCCACGGCACGTCGCTCGGAACGCGGAAGATCGGTGCGCGGAGCCTCTGCTCCGACGCGACCGCGTCCGCCACGTCCACCGCGGCCACCCGCGGTGGGTGCAGCCTGCGTGGTGCGGCGTGCGCGCTTGCGCTCCGCGTTTGCACCGGTGGAGGTGCCGCCGCCCTGGTTGGACTTGGCAGCCAGAAGTGCGGCGCGGGTGCGCGGGTCGATCTTGTCCGCCATTTCGCCCACCAGTTCTGCAACCAGCGGGGAGTTGGCGGTGACGCGCTCGAAGTTGACCTCGACGCCGGCAGCCTTCATGAGCTTCTTGACGTCGGACTGCTGCTCCGGGAGGGTCAGCGTGACCACGGTGCCGTCGGAACCTGCGCGGGCCGTACGGCCTGAGCGGTGCAGGTATGCCTTGTGCTCTGTGGGCGGGTCAACGTGGATCACCAGTTCGACATCGTCCACGTGGACGCCGCGGGCTGCGACGTCCGTGGCCACCAGGACGCGGACGTCGCCGGAGGAGAACTCGGCGAGGTTGCGGTCACGGGCGTTCTGCGACAGGTTGCCGTGCAGGTCGACGGCGGGGATGCCGGCGTCGGTCAGGGTCTTGGCAAGCTTGCGGGCGTGGTGCTTCGTGCGCATGAAGAGCACGCGACGGCCGGCACCGGAGGCGAGTTCGACGATCAGCTGCTTCTTGACGGTCTGGTCGTTGACGACGAGCACGTGGTGTTCCATGGTGGTGACCGCGGCCTGCGGATCGTCCACGGAGTGGGTCAGCGGGTTGGACAGGTAGCGCTGGACGATCTTGTCCACGCCGTTGTCCAGCGTGGCGGAGAACAGGAGCCGCTGGCCCTGGCTCGGGGTCATGTCCATGAGCTTCTTGACCACCGGCAGGAAGCCGAGGTCGGCCATGTGGTCGGCCTCGTCGAGCACGGTGACCTCGACAGCTTCGAGGGTCAGGATGCGCTGGCGGATCAGGTCCTCCAGGCGGCCCGGGCAGGCGATGACGATGTCAACGCCGGCGCGCAGCGCCTTCTCCTGGCGCGCCTGGGAGATGCCGCCGTAGATAACGGTGGTGTTCAGGCCCATGGCCTTGGCCATCGGCTCGATGGTGGCGTTGATCTGGGTGGCCAGCTCGCGGGTCGGCGCAAGGACCAGGCCCATTGGGCGGCCGGGCTTGCGGAAGTGCTTGGCTTCCCGCTCAGCGAGTCGTGCTACAAGCGGGATGGCGAAGGCGATGGTCTTGCCGGAGCCGGTGCGGCCGCGGCCCAGGACGTCGCGTCCGGCCAGGGTGTCCGGGAGGGTCTTGACCTGGATGGGGAACGGCTCGGTGATTCCCTGTGCGGTGAGGGTGTCGGCAAGTTCTTTGGGCGTGCCGAGGCCAGCAAAAGTAGTCATGTGTTTCAAAGGTCTTTCAGGCGGTATCCGTGCGGATATCGGCCCCCGGCGCCGGTTGGCCCAGGGGTTCGCCGAAGAAAAGTCAGGTGATCAACCGGGCTGCTGCAAACCTTGCGGTAGCGGCGGCCGGGACCAAATAGAACGCGTTCATCGACGCAGGATGTGCCTCTCACATGAAAAAAACCCACTCCCTGCCGGACAAATCCTTCGGGGGATCCGGTTGATGAACCGAATCAAAGTGGGCATCACTGCACATCAAGTTCCACCAGTCTAGCATCCGCACGCCGGGGTTCCCTGCGCGGACCGTCCGCCGGCACCTTGAACCCCGGTCCGTCACCGTGGACGTGCAGGTGGCCGCGATCTCGGGTCCCCAGCCGACACACCGGTAGCCGGCGCCCGCAACGTACCACTGCCGATCATTGTTACGTCCAACAACGGACTACAGTTGATGCCCTGAGGCTCGACGTTTGTCGAGGTGCAGGCAACACGGACTGCGGCTGATCCGCCGTCCCTGGAGACGAGGACAGGGAGGCTCCGCCATGGCCCCCCAGCCCGGCACCAAGCGGGGGCACGCCCTTTCCCGTCCGAGGAACCAACGAACAATCGGGGCCGGCCGCCGTCGGCATTCCGGCGTCCCGCCCGCCAGCACCGGTTGCCCCGCCGCGGAGGAGGGGCCCCCGCCCGCCCCCTAGTCTTAATCCACACCCCCAACTGTTACCTCCGTCACATCTGTGGCGGCTCCGTGCGGACGGCGGCGGTGCAACCTGCCGACGGCAGGCCGCCTGCGGCGCATTCCGCCTGAGACAAGGAAAGAAGCACTGATGTCTGAACGCACCACCACGGTTGCCAGGAACACTGCAACGGAAACCGCCCGCGGAGGCCACAGCCAGGAGCCGCACCTCGCCCGGGCACTGGGCAACCGCCACATCCAGCTGCTGGCCATTGGCGGCGCCATAGGCACCGGCCTGTTCATGGGCTCCGGCAAGACCATCTCCCTTGCCGGCCCGTCCGTCATATTCGTCTACATGATCATCGGCTCCATGTTGTTCTTCGTGATGCGGGCCATGGGCGAAATCCTGCTCTCCAACCTGAACTACAAATCCTTCAGCGACTTCGCCGGCGACCTCCTGGGCCCGTGGGCCGGGTTCTTCACGGGCTGGTCCTACTGGTTCTTCTGGGTTGTCACCGGTGTGGCGGACATCGTGGCAATTGCCGGCTACGTGGACAAGCTGGCACCCGGAACCCCGCTGTGGATCCCCGCGCTCATCACCCCCGTCGTGCTGATCCTGTTGAACCTCCCGACGGTCAAGGCCTTCGGTGAAGCCGAGTTCTGGTTCGCGATCATCAAGGTGGTTGCCATCCTGGCGCTGATCGGCACCGGCATCGTCATGATCGCGACGCACTTCACCTCGCCCAACGGCGCAGTGGCAAGCCTCGCCAACATCTGGAACGACGGCGGCATGTTCCCGCACGGCATGTTCGGCTTCATCCTCGGCTTCCAGATCGCCATCTTCGCCTTCGCCGGCATCGAACTGGTGGGCACCGCGGCAGCTGAAACCAAGGACCCGGAGAAGAACCTTCCGCGGGCCATCAACTCCATCCCGATCCGCGTCCTGCTCTTCTACGTGGGCGCCCTGGTGGTCATCATGGCGGTCAACCCGTGGCGGACCATCGACGCCGCCAGCAGCCCGTTCATCGGCATGTTCACCCTGGCCGGCCTGGGAATCGCGGCAGTGGTCATCAACCTGGTGGTCCTCACCTCCGCGGCTTCCAGCGCCAACTCCGGCATCTACTCCACGTCCCGCATGGTCTACGGCCTGGCCCAGGACGGCAACGCCCCGAAGGCTTTCGGCAAGCTGAGCATCCGCAAGGTTCCGCAGAACGCCCTGCTGTTCTCCTGCATCTTCCTGCTCGCCGGACTGGTGCTGCTCTACTCGGGCGACTCCGTCATCGGCGCGTTCACCGTGGTCACCTCGGTGGCATCCGTGCTCACGATGTTCGTCTGGTCCATGATCCTGGTCAGCTACATTGTGTTCCGCCGCCGCCGGCCAGCACTCCACGCCGCGTCCGCCTTCAAGATGCCCGGCGGCTCCTTTATGCCGTACGTGGTGCTGGCATTCTTTGTGTTCATGCTTGTGGCGCTTGCCCAGGCCGAGGACACCCGGCTTGCCCTGGTGGTGGCTCCCCTCTGGTTCCTGATCCTCGGCGCGGCTTGGCATTTCAACCGCAAGACGCCGCTGCAGCAGGCCCGGATCGAAGAGTGGAAGGCTGAGTCTGCGTCAGATAAGGCCGCTGCCGGACGCACAACGGCCGGCTCGCTAGCCAGCTAGGACTTCTTCCGCGCCGCAACCCTCGGCGCAACAACAACGGCGACGACGGCGATGGCGGCCGTGAGGGCGAAGACTCCGGCGAAGGAGCCGCCCGAAACCCCGCCCGCCGTCGTCGTTGCCGTTAACGCCGTGAACACGATCCCGGTGGTGGCCAGGGCCAAAGCTCCGCCGAGGGAGTCGGCAATGGACATGGCCG
This sequence comes from Arthrobacter sp. FB24, assembly GCF_000196235.1. Lineage (NCBI taxonomy): Bacteria > Bacillati > Actinomycetota > Actinomycetes > Micrococcales > Micrococcaceae > Arthrobacter > Arthrobacter sp. FB24. Next base: position 4,255,408 of record NC_008541.1, read on the forward strand.
AACTGTTGAACCCCTCGGTGTCGGGCGTGGACATGGCCAGGGTCATCACGCTCAGGCGCGGATACATCAGTCCCATGCCGCCGCCGGCGGAAATCCAGCCGGCAATCGCGACGGCGGCCGGCCAGCCCAGGACGGTGGTCACCAGGGCGAGGGCCACGGCGGCGAGCACCATCACCGACCCGATCTTCATGGCACGGACGTTGCTGAGCTTGGCGCCCAGGCGGCCCTGGACCGCGGACGCCCCGGCCCACGCAAGGGCGCCGCCGGTGAGGGTCAGACCGGCGAACGTCGGGGAAAAGGAGTACCGCTCCACCAGCAGGTACGGAAGGTAGACCTCTGCCCCAAAGAACGCGGCCGAAACGAGGCCCCGTGCCAGGATCACACTCGGCAGCCCCCGTCTGCCAAGCAGGGTGCCGCGGGGCACCAGCGGGCGCACCGCCACCAGTGCAATCACGACGGCGGCCGCCGCCAGGTATCCTCCGGCCCCCGGCACCTGCGCGGACAGGTTCAGCCCCAGGACGGCCAGCGCCGCAAGGACTGCCCACGCGAGCCGGCCGTAGGACCACCGCCCCGGGTCCGAGCTGCCCTCCGGGACGCCTCGGAGTCCGCGCAGCGCGGGCACGATCATCAGGAGCGCCGGAACCACCAGTCCCACCACGCCCAGAAACACCCAGTGCCAGCTGGCCGCCTGGGCCACGATTCCGGCCGCGAAGGGTCCGACCAGGGAAGGAATGACCCATGCCGCGGAAAACGCGGCGAAAATCTTCGGGTGCAGCAGGGGCGGATAAACGCGCGCCACCACAACGTACAGCGCTACGGTCATGCCGCCGCCGCCCAGGCCCTGCACCAGCCGCCCGGCCACCAGGGCCGCCATGCTTCCGGCCGTTCCGGCGATCAGCAGCCCCAGAACGAACAGGGCAACAGAGGCGTACAGCGGACCCACCGGTCCGCGGCGGTCGGACCAGTTGCCGGCCGCCACCATGCCGATCACCCCGGTGGCGAGCGGTCCGGCGAAGGCCAGGGCATACAAGGCGGCGCCGTCCAGTTCGCGGCTGACCAGCGGCATGATGGTGGTCACGGCGAGGGACTCGAAGGCGGCCAGGAACACCAGGGCACACGCGCCGGCCGTCACCAGCAGGTAGTGGCGGTGCAGGATTCCGGCCTTCTCTGGGGCCTCGGCGGGGGCGCTTCGTTGCACGGTGGTGGCCTGATCAGTCGTTTCGGATGGTGCCTGCCATTAAACACCCCGGGGCCGTGCTGCGCCGGTAGGGGATCACCCGGCCGGCGCCGCCGCTCCCCGCGAGGCTAGGCCTCCAGGCCCAGGCCGGCGGACGGAACAACGGCTCCGGTGGCGGTCGAATCCGGGTTAAGCATCCAGCCCACCCGCTTGGCGGCACTCAGGACCACCACACTTTCCGCCAGTTCGATCCCGGGAATCCGCTGCTGGAGGGCCAGTTCGGCATTCATCACTTCGGCCAGTGATTGCAGCCACATGATGATCACAAAGTTGGTCCGGCCGGTGGTGGACGCGGCAAGCCGGACATTGCGCAAACCGCGAAGTTCCGCAGCGGCGGCCTCGTGCCGGCCGGGCGGCACATTGGCGAACCATTGGCACGTGACCGGGTAGCCGGAGTACTTCTGCGCGATTTCGCAGCGGAAGGACAGCAACTGGCTGGACAGCACCCGGTTCAGCTGCCGCTGGACGGTGGCCGGATTGCGGCGCAGGCTGCGGGCGATCTCAGCCGCCGTTGCCCTCCCGTCCTGCGCAAGGAACGGAATCAGGTCCAGGTGGCTCCGGGGCAGCGGGGCAGCCGTGCCGGCTGGCGGAACGTTGCCGGCGGCCTCGGGTCCGGCGAGCGCGTTGAGGGCGTTCTGCTGCGCCTTGCTCAGGACGTTGAGCCGCCAGGCGTAGCCACCTACGTGAAGCCGGGTGCAAAGGGAGGTCCGGTATTTGAGCAGGCCCGGGATCTCCTTGAACTGCGGCACCACCGACTCGCTGAAGTGGCCCAGGGTGGGAGTGATGACCGTCAGCATCAGGTCGCGGTTGCTGGCAGCTTCCTCCACCGTGACCACCTCCGGGATGGCCGCGAGCGCCGCGGTGACGTCAGCGCGCTGCCGCATTTCGCAGTCCACGTCCACCAGCGCCAGGCACATCTGCTTCGGGTCGCCGATCAGGTGGGCTGTTGTCCACGCGACGCCGGCTGTCCGCAGCCGGTCCCAGCGGGCCGCCAGGGTGGTGGCATGCACCCCCAGGATGCCGGCGGCATCGGACCAGCTCACACGTGGTGCGATTTGCAGCGCATTGATCAGTTCAAGATCGTCTTCGCTGACATCCATCTGCCGTCACCCTCTCACATGCGCGAATCCTGCAAGATCCATCTTACTTTTGATTTTTTCGAGCTATTTCCGTAATTGTGAACCAGCTCACTCCAGAATGGACGCAGGTCACTTACCAATCGTTCGGGAAGTAGGAGAACATATGTCGATCACCGTCGATGCCAAGGAACTGCAGGACGAAATTGCCCGGTTCCGCCACGAACTCCATCGGGAGCCGGAGATCGGTCTGAACCTCCCCCGGACCCAGGAGAAGGTACTCAAGGCCCTGGACGGCCTGCCGTATGAAATCACCCTTGGGGAGAGCACGACGTCGGTCACCGCGGTCCTGCGCGGCGGCGCAGCGCACGCTTCGGCCCGGAAACCGGCGGTCCTGCTCCGCGCGGACATGGACGGCCTGCCCGTCCAGGAACGCACCGGCGTCGACTTCACCTCACGAGTCGACGGCGCCATGCACGCCTGCGGCCACGACCTCCACACCTCCATGCTGGCCGGCGCCGCCCGGCTCCTGGCCGATCGCCGGGATCAGCTGGCCGGCGATGTTGTCCTGATGTTCCAGCCGGGAGAGGAAGGCTTCGACGGCGCCTCTCACATGATCCGTGAAGGCGTCCTGGACGCTGCCGGCCACCGAGTGGATGCCGCTTACGCCATGCACGTGTTCTCCGCCCTGGAACCGTACGCCCAGTTCTGCACCAAGCCCGGCGTCATCCTGAGCGCCTCGGACGGACTTTTCGTCACCGTCCTGGGTGCCGGCGGCCACGGCTCCGCACCGCACTCCGCTAAGGACCCGGTGACGGCCGTGGCCGAGATGGTGACCGCGCTGCAGGTGATGATCACGCGCCAGTTCAACATGTTTGATCCCGTGGTCCTCACAGTGGGCCTCCTGCAGGCAGGCACCAAGCGCAACGTCATCCCGGAATCCGCGCGCTTCGAAGCCACCATCCGCACGTTCTCGGAGGCATCCCGGGAACGGATGATGACGGCCGTTCCCATGCTCCTCAAGGGCATCGCCGCCGCCCACGGACTGGAGGTGGATGTGGACTACCGCTCCGAGTATCCGCTCAGCGTCACGGACGAGGACGAGACGAACACTGCCGAAAGGACCATCCAGGAGCTGTTCGGAGAGTCGCGCCTTACCCGCTGGGCCACCCCGCTCAGCGGTTCGGAGGACTTCTCCCGGGTGATGGCGGAGGTGCCCGGAACCTTTATCGGGCTCAGCGCCGTTGCACCGGGTGCGGATCACACGTCCACCCCTTTCAACCATTCCCCCTACGCCACCTTTGACGACGGCGTCCTCTCCGACGGCGCAGCGCTCTACGCGGAGCTCGCTGTTTCCCGCATCGCGGCCCTTGCGGCTGCCGGCAACTGACCTTCCCACCACTTTTGGAGCACCATATGACTTCCACCGTAGGCATGCCAGCCGAGGTCCAGATTCACAAGTCCCACCTGCGGACCCTCATCGGCACCGGCATCGGCAACGCCGTTGAATGGTACGACTGGGCGATCTACGCCACGTTCTCGCCATTCATCGCCAGCGCACTGTTCAGCAAAGCGGATCCGACGTCGGCCTTCCTGGCCACCCTGGCGATCTTCGCCGTCGGCTTCGTGGCCCGTCCGTTCGGCGGCTTCGTGTTCGGCTGGATCGGTGACCGGATCGGCCGCAAGACGTCCATGACATTCGCCGTCGGTCTGGCGGCGCTCGGCAGCCTGCTGATCGGCGTCGCCCCCACCTTCGAAGCTGTTGGCGCCTTTGCGTCAGTGATGCTGCTGGTGGCCCGCCTGATCCAGGGCCTGGCCCACGGCGGCGAGCTGCCGTCGTCGCAGACCTACCTCTCCGAAATGGCACCCAAGGAAAAGCGGGGCTTCTGGGCCACGCTCATCTACACCTCCGGTACCGCCGGCATCCTGGCCGGGACCCTGCTCGGCGCCATCCTGTCCAACGTCCTCGGCCAGGCCGACATGAACGCATGGGGGTGGCGCATCCCGTTCCTGATCGGCGGCGCCCTGGGCGTTTACGCCCTGGTGATGCGCGCCAGGATGAAGGAGACTGCTGCCTTCGAGTCCGAAACTCCCACCGAGAAGCATGAGCCGATGTGGCCGCAGATCTGGCGGCACCGCAAGCAGGCCCTGCAGGTCATCGGCCTGACCGTCGGCCTCACCGTGAGCTACTACATCTGGGGCGTCGTGGCGCCGAGCTACGCCGCAACCACACTTAAGATGGACCGCGGCGAAGCCCTCTGGGCCGGCGTGATCGCCAACGTCGTCTTCATCGCCGCCCTGCCGTTTTGGGGCAAACTGTCCGACCGGATCGGCCGCAAACCGGTCCTGGTCATGGGCTCCGCCGGCGCCGCCCTGCTGCACTTCCCCATGACCTGGCTCTTGAAGGACTCCCCCTGGCAGCTGGCCGTCACAATGTCCGTGATGCTGTTCTTCATCGCAGCCAGCGCCGCCATCGTTCCGGCGGTGTATGCCGAGCTCTTCCCCACCAGGATCCGCACTGTCGGCGTCGGTGTCCCGTACTCCATCTGCGTCGCTGTCTTTGGCGGCACGGCCCCCTACCTGCAGACCTGGCTTGGCACCATCGGACAGGCCAACCTGTTCAACGTCTACGCCGTGCTCCTGCTGCTGGTCGGCATCGCGTTTGTCTTCACGATCCCGGAGACCAAGGGCAAGGATCTGACGCACTAGGGTTGCCCGAAGCGTCACAGGCCGGGTACGCACACCGGAGCCCCAGCAGGATCTGCGTACAATCGACCGACAGACATCTATTAAGGGAACCATGAAGAAACTCACCACGGCCCTGCTTGCCGCCGGGCTCATCATCTCCGCTTCCGCTTGCTCCGCGCCGGTACAGCTGACCACCGCTGAGACCTGCGACCGGCTCAAGATCGTTGTGACGGACCCCAGCGCCAACGCCGGCAAAACCGGAATGGTCATCCTCGGCAACAAGCTCCGCCCGCTCGTGGGAGGGGCCTCGGACGAGATGAAGCCCGCCGTGCAGGCCATCCTGGACTACGCGGACGAGAACGCCAAGGAAAACCCCGACGCTGACAAGGTGGCCGAGCTGCAGGCGGGGTACCAGAAGGCCGGCGCGACCTTCGGGCAGCTCTGCAACTAAAGTTCCGCGACTAAGGGGCTCGAACCCTTAAGGATCAGCATGAACGCAGAGGAACGGCCGGAAAGCCGGGAGCTGGACGAGGCAACACCGGGCCACGCCGCCACCCCGGTCCAGGCCGCCCCGCACGATCGCAGACTGCAACGCCGCGTGGTCTCCGTCCTGGTCGGCGGCCAGATCCTCGGCGGCATCGGCATGGGCGCGACGCTTTCCCTGGGTTCCCTGCTGGCAGCCCAGCTCTCCGGATCCAACGCGTGGTCCGGAATGGCCGCCACGATGAGCACCCTCGGCGCTGCCCTCGCTGCTGTCCCCCTGGCCCGGCTTGCCCAAGCCCGGGGGCGCCGGGTCTCGCTGTCCACGGGCGCCCTCATTGCCGGGGCCGGGGCCATCGTGGCCATCACCTCAACCGCCCTTGCCGTCTTTCCGCTGCTCCTGCTGGGCCTGATGCTCCTCGGAGCGGGCTCCGCCGTGAACCTGCAGGCACGTTTCGCTGCGACCGACCTTTCGCTCCCCGGGTCGCGCGGCCGGGATCTCTCCATCGTGGTCTGGTCCACAACAATCGGAGCCGTTCTGGGCCCGAACCTTTTCGGCCCCGGCGAGGTGGTGGGCGCCGCGCTCGGCCTGCCACCGCTGACTGGCGCTTTCGCGTTCTCCGTGGCCGCCCAGCTTGCCACCGCCGTCGTCTATGCAACCGGCCTGCGGCCGGACCCGCTTCTCACCGCGATGGCCTCCCGCGTCCCCGATCTCACAGCACCCCGGCCCCAGAGCGGCCTGCGGATCCTGCGGAGCAACGCCAAGGCGCGGTACGCGGTGGCCGCCGTCGCCCTCAGCCACGCCACCATGGTGGCGCTCATGTCCATGACGCCCGTTCACCTGCGCGACCACGGGGCCAGCCTCACAGTGGTGGGCCTGACGATCAGCCTCCACATCGCCGGCATGTACGGGTTGTCCCCCGTCTTCGGCTGGATGGCGGACAAAGCGGGGCGGCTGCGCACCATCCTGCTGGGCCAGGCCATGCTGTTGTCCTCGCTGGTACTGGCCGGATTTGCGTCCGATTCGGGCCCGGCCGTGACCGCAAGTTTGATCCTGCTGGGGCTTGGCTGGTCCGCCTCGGTGGTTGCCGGGTCCGCTCTGGTGGCCGAATCGGCGCAGGTGCAGGACCGGCCGGCCATCCAGGGCGTTTCGGACCTGAGCATGAACGCGGCTGCGGCTACCGGCGGTGCGCTGGCCGGCCCGGTGCTGGCCGCCGTCGGCTATTCCGGGCTTGGTCTGATCTCCATCGCGCTGGTGGTCACCGTGATCATCTGGACTGCGCTGCAGCCGCGGTCCGGAGCCACCGGACTGAACTGACGACAACGGCGGCAGTTACCTCACGTGACGCTCCGTTACCTTCCGGACGCGCCACTCGGCCGCTCCGGGCTTCCCCGATGACGCTTTGAGTCACCGCGTGAACGCCGGTGAACGCGCGCGTCGCGGACCGTTGATAGTGCCACGCGCCAAACCGTAATCTCGGTCCAAGCGCTGGCACCGGGGCACCGGGGACGCTCCACAAGAGCAGCAGGCCCAGCCACTGACCAACGATGGAGGGCGGCAGAGATGCCGCCTCGAGCCTCCGTCCCTTCGACCTCCATCCCCGACTGTTGTCCGGCGGCAGCCCTGTGCGGGCAGGCCGCATTCGTGAAGGAATCCCCATGTCATCGCATCAGAACCCAGAAGGATCCACCCGCATCGTGGCGGGCCAAAGCAGCAAAGTCCAAAACTCCGCAGCAAAGCGCAAACGCGCCCTCGGAATCGGCATCGCGGCCGGGCTCGTCGCCCTGATCGCCGGCGGCGCGGCAGTGGCGTCGAACCTCGCCCGCAGCACCGAATCACAGCCGGCCGCAGCAGCTGCCACCGGCACGCCTGCCGCGGAGTTGAAGCTTGGCTTCTTCGGCAACGTCACGCACGCCCCGGCGCTGGTGGGGGTGAAGGAAGGTTTCATTGCCGGGAGCCTGGGCGGGACGAAGCTGAGCACGCAGGTGTTCAATTCCGGTCCGGCCGCGATCGAGGCGCTGAACGCCGGCGCGATCGACGCCACGTATATCGGCCCGAACCCGGCGATCAACTCCTTCGTGAAGAGCCGGGGCGAGTCAGTGAGCATCATTGCCGGCGCCGCGGCGGGCGGCGCCCAGCTGGTGGTGAAGCCGGAGATCGGCTCGGCCGCGGATCTGAGGGGCAAGACCCTGTCTACGCCGCAGCTGGGCGGGACCCAGGACGTGGCGCTGCGCGCCTGGCTCGCCGGGCAGGGGTACAAGACGAACACGGACGGCAGCGGGGATGTGGCGATCAACCCGACCGAGAACGCGCAGACGCTGAAGCTGTTCCAGGACGGCAAGCTCGACGGCGCGTGGCTGCCGGAACCGTGGGCGTCCCGGCTGGTGCTGCAGGCCGGCGCGAAGGTCCTGGTGGACGAGAAGGATTTGTGGGACGGGTCGCTGACGGGCAAGCCAGGCGAGTTCCCCACCACCATCCTGATCGTGAACAAGAAGTTCGCCGCTGACCACCCGGACACCGTCAAGGCCCTGCTGAAGGGCCACGCCGAGTCCGTGGCCTGGCTCAACTCCGCGGCCGCCGCCGAGAAGTCCACTGTCATCAATGCCGCCCTCAAGGAAGCGTCCGGCGCCGAGCTGAAAGCCGACGTCATTGAACGGTCCCTGAAGAACATCGTCTTCACCGTGGATCCGCTGGCCGGAACCTACAAAAAGCTGCTTGAGGACGGGGTGAAGGCCGGCACCACCAAGCAGGCGGACATCACCGGCATCTTCGACCTCACCGCCCTGAACAGCGTCACCGCCGAAACAGGCGGCAGTAAGGTCTCCGCCGCCGGACTCGGCACGGACTGAGACGCCGACGCCGCAGGGGCTGAGGGGGCGGCGGAGGCCGCCCCCTCAGCCGCTTAACCCCCGATGAAACGGTTGCGCCCGGCGCGGAAACCGAACACCGCGGCGAGCGCCCCCACCACCAGGAACAGCACACCTGCCGCGGCGAAGGATCCCGTGGCCTGATGCAGCTGCCCCACCATCAGAGTGCCTGTGGAGCCGACGCCGTAGCCCACACCTTGCATCATGCCGGACAGGTGGGCTGCCGTGTGCCCGTCACGGGTGCGCAGCATGATCATGGTCAGCGCCACCGCGGTCAGGCTGCCCTGCCCGAGGCCCAGCAGCCCGGTCCACACCCAAATGAAGTCCAGCGGCCCGAAAATGCTCAGCGCGAACCCGCCGCCGGTCATCAGCGCCACCACCGTGTTGATGGACCGCTGGTCGCGGAACCGCGCGGCCAGCGCCGGGGCGAACAGCGAACCAAGCATCTGCAGCACGATGGACGCGGAGACGATCAGCCCGGCCGTCCCGCCGTCCACTCCGCGCTCACGCAGGATGGGTGCCAGCCAGGCGAACACGCTGAAGGACATCATGGCCTGCAGCACCATGAAGATGGTCACCTGCCAGGCGACCGCCGAGCGCCACACGTTCACGCCGTCGGCAACGGCCTGGTGCCGCGGGTGCCGCTGCCGAAGGGCCATCGGAAGGAACAACAGAAGGACGACGGCGGCGGGCAGCGCCCAGAACCACAGCGCCGCCGTCCACTCCCCCGATGCGCTGAACACGGGGTAGGTGAACCCCGCGCCCAGCGCGGCCGAGGCGCAGATCGCGGTGGTGTAGAGCCCGCCCATCAGCCCCAGCCGGTGCGGGAAGTCACGTTTCACCAGGCCTGGCAGCAGCACGTTGCATAAGGCGATCGCGGCGCCACAGGCCGCTGTTCCGGCCAGCAGCGCGGGCAGGTGGCCGGCGCCCGGCAGCTCGACGGGGCGCAGCAGCAGCCCGCCGGTGAGCACGCCCATCGCCCCCAGCAGCACCCGCTCCGCACCGAAACGCCGGGCAAGGACCGGCGCCAGCGGGGCGAAGACCCCCAGCAGGGTCACGGGCACGGTGGTAAGGACCACCACCGCCCAGCCCGGCAGCCCGGCGTCTGCCGTTACTTCGGGCAGTACTGCGGAGAAGCTGGAGAAGACGGTGCGGAGGTTCAGCCCGATCAGGACCAGGCACACGCCCAGGTAGGCCAAGGCACGGCGGCTGCCCACCCGGGTGGGTTCGGCAGCGGGCAATTCATCGATTTCGGCGTCCACCAGCGTGCCCGGGTTTCCGCGCGGGTCCCGGCCCGGAGCTTTGGTTTTCACGGCTGGGTTCCTGGCTTGGTTTTCGGCTTCGTTCGCGGCTTCGGTCACGCGCCCCATTCTTGCAGGAGTTATCCACATAGCGGCGAATCCCGGCAGCGGCCCCGCCCTGCCGTCCATAGTCTGGACTGACCAACCCCGGGGCGCCACAGGGCATCCCCCTACAGGACCAAGGAGAGCCAATGAACCCACCGGAACCGCACGTCTTACCCGCAGTGTCATCGCTCGTGCCGCCAGGCCACGAGCCGCCGCCGGCCACCGCACCGTCCGTCCAGCTGCGGCGCGCCAGTGATGGCGGGGCGGGTATCGCCAGCCTGGTCATCAGTGTCGCTGCTTCTATGAGTCTGATCGTGACCGTGCCCTTGAGCCTCATGGCCGCGCTGTTGACCCGGCCCGACACCGGCCGCGGCCAGCGGGACTGGGTTGCACCGCTGGTCCTCTGGAGCCTGCCAGTGGTTCTGGGCCTTCTGGCCCTATCTCTTGGCATCGCCGCAGTCCGACGCTCCTCCCCGGGGTCAAACAATTGGACTGCCGCCATCGCCGGCTTGTGGATCTCCGGGCTGCATGCGGCCGCTGCCCTGACGCTCGTGCTCGCGAAGGGGGATTTGATGATCTTGTTCTGAAGCGCTCCCGCGCCAGCATGCCCTGGCTGCCAGTCTTGGGACGTCACAACTCCAAGCGGGTGATCTCAACTATTCTGGAAAGGATGAGTGAATCCCCAGAAACCCCCGAGCCGTCCCCTGCCCAGTCGCCGGAGGCCGCTCCGGAGCAGCCGCAGGCAGCGCGCCCGGTGACTCCCGGCAGCCAGGCTTCGTTCGGCACCTACGGCGGCCGGCCGGTCAGCTTCGTGCGCCGCGGAACCCGATTGCAGGGCCGCCGCCAGCAGGCCTGGGAGGAGCACTCGGACCGCTGGGCGGTGGACGTCCCGCGGCACATCGCCAACACCTCGGTGCACCCGGACTACGTGTTCGACGCCGAAGCGGAGTTCGGCCGCTCGGCGCCCCTGATCGTGGAGATCGGTTCGGGCCTCGGCGATGCCGTCTGCCACGCCGCGGAGGAGAACCCGGACTGGGACTTCCTGGCCGTGGAGGTTTACACCCCCGGCCTCGCGAACACGGTGATCAAGATCAACAGCCGCAAACTCAGCAACGTGCGCGTCGTGGAGGCCAACGCCCCGGAAGTCCTGGCCACCATGCTGCCGGCAGGGTCCGTGAGCGAGGTCTGGGTCTTCTTCCCCGACCCCTGGCACAAGTCGCGCCACCACAAGCGCCGGCTCATCCAGCCCGAGTTCGCCGCGCTCGTTGCCGCCGCCCTGAAGCCGGGCGGCCTGTTCCGCGTGGCCACCGACTGGTCCAACTACGCCGTCCACGTCCGCGACGTCATGGCCGGCTCGGCCGATTTCGTCAACCTGCACGACGGCGAACGCAGGGGTCCCGAAAGCCCGCTCACCCAGGTGTGGCAGTCCGGCGTCGAATCCCTGGTGGGCGGCGCGCCCGTCAAGGAGGGCCGTGCCCCGGTAAGCACCGAACACACCGGACCCAACGAGGGCGTGGACGAAACCGGGGGCTGGGCGCCACGCTTCGAGGGCCGCATACGGACAAGCTTCGAAAACAAGGCCCATGAGGCAGGCCGCCTCATCTTCGATCTCTGCTACCGGCGGCTATGAGGCACCATGGCCTCCGCACAGCCCTCCACCCCGCAACGCCCCTCCGCTGGTTCCCGCGGGCCGGCAGCCGACATCAGCAGCCTGGCGTCTGCCGCGCTGGCACCGTTTGGGGCCGTCTTCGGCCTGTCTACGTTCTCTTCGGGTAGGTAGGCGCCGGTCAGCTCACCTTGATGGCGCCCACCACTTCCTTGAGGAGGCCGATCCGCGGCTCGATCTGGGGGTCAACATAGGGCCAGATCACCACGACGCCGATGAACCGTTCCTTTTCCCACACCCCCACCGTGGCGGCCGCCTTCGCGTCGCCCCGTTTGTCGTCATAGCCGACGACGACGGCGTAGGCGGCTTTGCCGGGAAGGTTCAGTTCGCCCTCGGTCAGCAGGTTGCCGCCGCGCTCATCAAGGTAGTGGGCCGACATCAGGTGCGCCCAGCCGTTGGCCTCAGCCGGGCCTTCCACGGAGGTGTCATCCTTGATGACGGTGACGAGGACGTCTCCCAGCAGCCCGTACTGTTCGGTGTTGGGGCCGGCGGTGGAGTCGTCCAGGACCAGGGTGTGCTCGGGGAAGTCCGCGGTGAAACCGAGCGGGGATTCGATGTGAACTGTCATGGCTGGTGGTTGCTCCTTCAGCGGTAACTCGGTGTATATGGGGCGGCGGCGGCGAAACTACAGCCGGGAGAGCTTGGTGTCGTTCGGGACCTTCTGGTACGTGCTGACGTTCGTGCTGACCTGGTTTTCGGTGCTGACCTTGACCTCGCCTGCCTTGACGTCGAACCCGGCCTCGTTGGACGCAGTGACCACGCTGTTCACCTGTACCGTAGCCGAGCCCGCCTCGTAGAGCTTCGCGGCGTCCCGGGCAGCTGCGGCGTCGTTCCCGAGCGCCACGTTCTTCATGTAGCTGTCGATCACGGCGCTGTTTTCCGGCGTGTAGTCGATGTCGATCTTGACGGTGCCCTGGGTGCCCGCCGTCACGCTGGACTCGACGTTGCCGGCCTTGACGTCCATACCCTCCTTGACGCCCTGCGCCACGGTACCTTCCATGGACAGGGACACCGAACTGAGGTTGTTGTCCTTGTCCATGTTCAGTTCCAGGCCACCCTTGCCCGAAGCCTCGAACGTCCGCCCGTCCAGGTCCAGGTTGCCCTTCGCGGAGACTTCCACGCTCCCCTTGGACGTCCCGTCGCTGAGGTTCTTTTCATAGGCCAGTTCCAGCTTCGCGGAGGCGGCGGCATCAGCCGAATCGGCACCGGCTTCAAAGCTCAGCGATCCCTTGGCCTTGTCCTCGTGTCCGTTGGAGCCGTTGTCCGAGGCGGCCTCGTCCAGGGTGTCCAGGATGTAGTCGGGCGCGTTGCCGGCCACGTCCTTGATGTCACCCGCACTGTCCGGCGGGAGGTCGGCGTACATCTGGTTCCGCGCCGCCATGGCTTCTTCAATGCTGCCGAACGTGTATTCGCGGGCCACCTCGCCCGTCAGGGTGGCCCCGGCGGTCCCGGAAGCGTCGTTCACGCCCAGGCCCATGTTGCCGTAGACCTTCACGGTGGCCGAGCCGTCCGCGTTTTCCACCACTTCGGTGCCCACTTCGGCGCCGCCGTGGACCCACAGGACACGGGCTTCGATGGAGGCCTTGCCCGTCTCCGTGTAGACCGGGATGTCTTCCTTGGCCAGCTCCAGCAGGTGCTGCCGGGCGAGGTCCTGCGCTGCTTCCGGGATTCCGCCGTCCATGGCCATCAGGTCCTTGGCCAGCGGACCGTCCGGGCCTTCGCCCTCGATCAGGTACTTCTTGTCGGCGGCCGAGAGACCGTCCCACCACTTGGCCTGTTCCTCCGGGCTGGCCCCGGCCATCGTGTCCAGCTGGCCCTGAAGCTCGGCCCGGTGTTCCGCCGCCTCGCGGGCAGCCTCAAGCTTTTCCTGCGCCCAGTTCTTTATCTGGTCGAACAGGCCCTTCAGCCCGCCCGGGCCTGCGCTGGTGGCGCCCGTGCCGGCCGCCGAGGACTTTTCCTGCTCCGCGGCGTTCTGGAGCAGGACTTTAGAGTTCTGCCGGAGGCTTGCAACCACCCGTTCGATGCTGGGACGGTGGCTGCCCGTCCACTCCTGCCGGAAACGCTCGCCGTCGCCGCCTTTCCAGGGGGCGGCAAGGATCTGGCTCTGCAGCGAGGACGCCCTGGTGCTGAGCAGTGAAGCTGCTTTGTCTGCGGCCTTGGCCAAGGCGCGAAGCTGACTGACGTCAGCACCGTAAAAAGTCATGATGTCTCCCCAGAGAATGATGCAGTTGCGAGGTGGTGGCTGGTCCATATCGTGCCATGTTGCCCCCGGGGGTGCCATGGGCATCACTACCCATGGCACCCCCGCGAGCAGCCTGAGTCCGTCCGCCGCCACCCTGCCGCGGTGCATAACCGCCGTCGGCGAGCTGTTCCGGAGCCGGTTCCCGTGGCACGATTGGCCTTTAACACCGCCTGCGGGACAGCCCCGCGGCCACGAGAACTGCACGAGGGTCCGGACATCAAAAGAGAACTGAGAGAAGCCGCCGGGACGGCTGAGGAAGTCACCAACTCACGGCCGCTGGAGCTCATGGCCCGTGCCGGGTTCGCAGTGAGCGGCATCCTGCATTTTTTGGTGGGCGCCATCGCCATCCGCCTGGCCATGGGGGGCGAAGGCAAAGCTGACGTCAGCGGCGCCGTGCAGGAGCTAGCCGGCCAGCCCGCCGGACCCATCCTGCTGTGGAGCAGCTTCGCCGCCTGCGTGGCGCTCGCCATCTGGCAGACCAGCGATGCGATCTTCGACTTCAGCCACCTGCCGAAGCGCGAAAAGATCGGCAAGAAGCTCAAGGCGGCGGGCCAGGCCGTGGTCTTTGCCGCTTTCGCCGTCACGCTGGCCTCGTTCGCCATCGGCACCGGGAGGGACAACAGCCAGTCCACCAGCGATTTCACCATCGCGCTGATGAAGGCCCCTGGCGGCGTTGCGCTGCTGATCGTCATCGGCGCCGCGGTGGCCGTCACGGGGATCGTGTACGGGATCCGCGGCGTCCGGAAGTCGTTCGAAAAGAACCTCAGGATGCCTGCCCCGGGCACCACCCGAACCGCGGTGACGGTCCTGGGCGTGGTGGGATACGTCGCGAAGGGCTTCGCACTGCTGCTGGTAGGCCTGCTGATTGTCATTGCCACCATCCGGTCGCACCCGGAGGAATCCACCGGGCTCGACGGCGGGTTGAAGGCGCTGCGGGACCAGCCGTTCGGGCTGTACCTGCTGGCCGCTGCCGGCATCGGCCTGATCTGCTACGGCGTGTACTCGATGATGCGGGCAAAGCTGGCGAAGATGTAGGCCGCGTGCGGACACCCGCCCGGCTAGGGTGGACGCATGCCCCAGGTACGCGCCGAACGATTCATCCGACTCGACCCTGAGACCGCTTTTGCGTTCTCCCAGACCACCGGCGAGTTCCGGCTGAAGTGGGATCCGTTCATTTCAGCTCAGGGCTGGCTGGACGGCGCCCGGGCGGCCGGCAAGGGTGTCCGAACGCGGACGGTCTCGAAAATGGGTCTGGTGATGGTGAGCCAATACGTCTCCTACGCACCGCCCCGGAACGTGGGCATGACTATGGTGTCCGGGCCGTGGTTTTTCGCCAACTTTGGCGGCGGCTGGCGTTTCACCCCGGCCGACGGCGGCACCCGGGCTGTCTGGAAGTACACCTTTTCCTGCCGGCCGGCGTGGTTGCGGCCCGTGGCGGAGCGGATCGGCAGCTGGCTGCTGGGCCGTGAGATCGAAAAGCGCATCGGGGCTTTCGCCCGGGCGTGCGAGGACCCGCAGCTCGTGGCGGAGTTCCGCGCCCTGCGGTCCTAGGGCCGCCCGCCCTCGAGGGCGGCCCGGACACGCGCACCGATGCCGCGCAGCCGCTCGACCGGTTCGGTGGCGTAGACCAGCCGTACGTACCGGGGAGCCACGTCCTGGCCCCACGCCGTCATGGGGGTCGCGGCGATGCGGCCCGCCACCAGGAGCCGCCGGGACAGCTCCGGCGCCCGCATCCCCAGTGCCTCGGCATCCAGCAACAGCGACCAGCCGCCCTCAGGCACCACAACGGGCAGCCCGGCCAACTCCGCGGTCACCAGGTCCCGGCGCGACTGCCACTCGCGCACGGCACCGGTGATCCCGTCGTCGCTGTTGGTCAGTGCGGCGAGGACCCCGGCCTGGTTGAAGCCGCTGGCCACGGCAGTGTTGTAGATCGCGGCGAGGGCCACGTCTCCCATCACCTCCGGGGGTCCGGCCACCCAGCCGACGCGCCAGCCGATCATGCGGTAATTCTTGGAGACTCCGCCCATGGTGATGGTGTGCGGGGCCAGTTCCGGAAACGACGCCGGATGACGGTACGGCAGGCCGTCGAACAGGATCCGGTCCATGGCGGCGTCATATAGCAGCCAGCAGTCCGCGTGCAGGCAGGCATCACGGACTGCGCCCCATTCGGCGTCGTTGAGCACGTGGCCGGTGGGCATGGCGGGGCTCATTAACAGGATGGCCCGGGTGCGCGCGGAAACCGCCGCGGCGAGCCTCACCGGGTCCAGGCGCCAGCGCCCGCCGGAGACCATCAGCGGAACGAACACCGGGATGGCCCCTGCAAGCCGGACCCTGTTGATCATGCCCGCATAGGTGGGATCCGTGAGGATCACTTCGTCGCCGTGGTCCACGGTTGCCAGGAGAACGCTGAGCATTCCGGCGAGAGCGCCGCCGGTGATCACCACCTCGGAACGGGGATCGTAGGAAAGCCCGGTCTGCTGCCGGAGCCGGTGCGCCACGGCCTGGCGGAGGGCCAGCGTGCCGGTGAAGGGGAGCCAGCTGTTGGCTGCCTTGTTTCCCACAGCCTCGCGGGTGGCGATGATGGCCGACGGCGGCGGCGCGATGTCCGTGTCCAGGTTCTCCATCCGGAGCACGTCGGGATCACCACCGACGGCGGCTGCCACCTTGTCGATGCCAAAGGGCTGAATCCGGGCAAAACGCCCGGTCCTGCCGCGGACCATGTGCCCAGCGTCCCACCGGGCGCGGTGCGCGTCAATGGGCCCCCGACGAGCCGTCCACCATGGAAATGACAGCCACTGTCTGCTGGCCTTCGTTGCGCAGTTCCACACTGCTGATCCGGCTGATCTGGGTGGGCGTTGCCCCGGTGATCCTGGACCTGCCACCGGGCGTCGCGGACCAGCTGCACGCCCGGTCCTCTGTGCCGTCCTGGCCCTTGACCCACAGGGACAAGGTGCCCTGGGTGGGCAGGCTGGTCCCGGAAAACGAGACCTCGGTCCCCCACGCCTTCTTGATCAGGGCAAGCTGGACCTGAAGGCCGCCCGGGGCTTCCACCGAGTAGCTGGCGTCCGGCCGGGGCGGCTGGTTGAACAGCGGAGCGGCCAGCACCCCCACCGCCAGGCACGCGGCGGCCACCGCCCCGACAAAAGCCGCCCACCGCCGTCGTGATTTCCTCCGCCGTACTGCCAGTTCGTCCAGCAGGGCGGCGGGTTCCGCCGCGGAAGCCACTACCCCCAACGCAGTGGCTTCCGGGGCTGCCGCTGCGGGCGCCGGCCCGGCCAGGGCGACGGCGTCCGCAACAGGGAGGGCGTCCAGAAGCGCCGGCAGGCTGGCAAGTTCGTCCAGCTCCCGCCGGCAGTCCGGGCACCCCGCCAGATGCTGCTCGAACCGCGACACGTCAGCCTGCTCCAGGCCGCCCAGCAGGTAGGCTCCCAGCAATTGGTGCACGTCCGCGCTGCTCACCGTTGCACCCCCATTTCGTCAAGGATGGTCCGCAGCGCCCGCACCGCATAGAACGCGCGGGACTTCACCGTCCCGGCGGGAATACTCAGCTCCAAGGCCGTTTCCGCGACAGTGCAGCGGCGGTAGTGCAGTGCCACCAGGACGTCCCGGTGTTCGGCGCTGAGACGCAGCAAGGCTTCCTCCATCAGTACGCGGTTGAGCAGTTCGTCAACGCGTTCACTGGCTTCCGCGGGGTCTGCCACATCCCGTTCGGCCGCTTCGAGGGGACGGCGCTGGGCCTTGCGGTAGTTATCGATCATGATGTTCCGGGCGGTGCGGAAAAGGTAGCTCCGCAGGCTGCCGGTAATCTCCGGGGCCTGCTGCCAGACCCGGAGGACGGTTTCCTGGACAACGTCCTCAGCCAGTTGCGGATCGCGGCAGGCGCTCAGTACAAAGCGCCGCAGCGCCGGGCCGTGCTCCCGGTAAATCGCTGCCACCACATCTTCATCGAGCGGCATCCCCGCCCCTCCCGCTGTGCTGATGGTGCCCTGCATTATCTGTGATGCCTCATGGTGCCGCGGCCGGCCGGACGCCCGCCGTTCCCCAGTTATGACGCCGCCCGGCCCGAAACGGTTCACCGCCGAGTGCGGTCCACGGAGGCGCCGCACTGAACGATTCTGCTTGTGAACCATTCTGTTCCCTGACACGTCATACCGGATAGCGCCGGCCCGCATTCCGCACCTTTTGGCCGGCACGAATCCAAGGAGCCGGACATGAAGAAGCACTGGGGAACAGGCCTGTACGTTCTGGCGCTGGCCGCGGCCCTCACGGCCTGTGGCGGCGGAACCGGAACGTCGACGACCACCACTGCGGAAGGCACGACGTCGGCCTCCGCTCCCGCGGAAAGCTCGACAGCCGCCGTCCCCGCCGGAGCGGCTGAACTGAAGACTGCCTCGTCTGCGGCGGGCCGGATCGTGGTGGATGCGAAAGGCATGAGCGTCTATTTCTTCACGAAGGACGTGAAGGACTCCGGCACCAGCGCGTGCACCGGCGCATGCATCGCCGCGTGGCCGCCGGTCCTCACCGAATCGGACGCGCCGGCCGTGGAGGGCGTTACGGGAACGGTGGCAACAATCGCGACGCCGGAGGGAAAGAAGCAGGTGACGATCAACGGCCTGCCGGTCTACTACTACGTCAAGGACAAAGCCGCAGGTGACATCACCGGCCAGGGCGTCAACGACGTCTGGTACCTGGTCGGCCCCTCGGGAGACATGCTGAAGACCGCGGCTGGCGGCTACTAGCCGACGGTTTCAGCACAGAGCCCCGTTTCAGCACAGAGCCCGACCGGGCACGCGGCTAGCGAACCGGCGAGGGAGCAGGCAGCTCGGGGACTGGCAGCTCTACCGGCGACGTAGGAACAAGATCGGACGGACCGGGGCTCACGGGGGCGGACGGAAGCGACTTGCCCGGGGGCAGCTGTCCAAGTCCCGGAACGTTGGCCGGGTTGCGGGGATCGGGTTTCCCCGGCAGGGCGCGTCCGGGCGCGGGGACGGTGCCCGGCGAGGGGGCGGCGGTTTCCCCGGCGCTGCCCTGACCTGGTTGCCCGCCGGAGACTGTTCCGCCGTCCGCCGGCGAAGGCGCCGGCGAGGCGGGCGCGGGTGCGCCCGGTGACGTTCCCCCGGTGCCCGGCACCGGCTGGCCTGGGGTGCTTCCCCCGCCTCCCGGAGTTACGGTCCCCACGAAGAAGGTCACGGCATGACCGACGTTACCCAGGGTGTGGCGGAAGTTTTGATCCGAGGCTGCCGCGGCGGCGCCACCGGCGGCCAGGGCAGCCGCGACGGAAAGCGCCGTAAGCGGCAGCCGGCGTTTGCGCCGTCGACGGGCGGCCAGCTCATCCACGGCAGGCTCACCAGGTGCGGAGTCGGCGGGTGAGGGCTCGGCAGAGGCGGCGGGCAGTGCCATGGCGTGCGTGCGGGCGGCGGCGGATTCAGCAGAAACAGCGGGAAGCACGGTCAGCGTGACGGCCGGCGCCATCAGCGCTTCCACCGCGGCGGACGGCCGCGGGCTGTCGGCGGCCAGTGCACGCAGTTCCAGCAGGACGGGACGCAGTTCGCCCGCGTCTTCCATGCCGGCGTCAGCCAGCAGTTCGTCGATGATCCGCTGGTTCCGGAATGAGGAGTTGTCACTCATGGTCTGCCTGGCTTCCTATTGAGGCGCGTTCCCTAAGGGCGATGAGCGCCCGGCGATGCAACTGTTTGACGGCTCCAGGTGTCCTGTCCATGATTTCGGCGGCCTGCTCCACGGACAGGTCCGCCACCACCCTGAGGGCGAGGACTTCCTGGTGGTCCGGGCTGAGTCCTTCGAGAAGGGCACCTGCGCCTCCGGAGTCCACCTTCGCGAGCGCCAGTTCCTCGGCCGAAGCCGAACTGCGGCCGTCGAGTTCAGACTCGTAGGGGCTGAGGGACGGAGTGCGCTCGTTGCGGCGGTAATAATCCACCATGCGCGCATGCGCAATGGAGAAAATGAGCGACTTGGCGCCCTGAAGTCCGCCGCTCAGGCCGTCAAGCTTCGGATAGAAGGCAAGGAACACGTCCTGGGTGACCGCCTCGGGATCATCCACTCCGCGAGCCCTCAGGTAGCCAAGAACTGCGCCGGAGAACTTTCGGTAGACAAGGGTGAACAGCACGGCGGGGTCGGTCCCGTCCGTGCGCACATATTCATCTGCCAAAGTGTCCAGCACCCTAGGGCTCCTCCATCCCGTGCCGCGCGGTCACATATGTCCGAAGATCGGAAGGCTGCGAACCTGCGCCGGTTGCACCGCGGGACTTCCGCCACAGCGAAAAGTCCCGCGGTCCACCATAGGCGGCTGTATTACGGACGGCCAGCTGAGGTGGGCAGCTCAGGGAGCTCGGTGGGGACCTCGGCGGGGATTTCCGGGGTGGCCGGAACTGCTGCCTGGGTGGGCAGCTCAGGGGCTTCCGGAACCTCCGGGGCCTGAACGTCTGCTGCGGCCTCGCCGGAGCCCGCACCTTCAACCTTGCCGCCCTCGGACTTGGCCGATGCGTTGGCAGCTGCCTTGCCTGCGGCAGTTACATCAGCGCAGTAGCCTTCGACGTTGGCTTCGCCCTCAGCGGCGATGGCAAGCGACTTGAAAGCGGTGGAGGATGCGTCCAGGCCGCCCTTGGTGAAGGCGGTGCACAGGCCGTAGGCGGCGGGGCCGGTGGCGTCCGGGCCGACGGCGGTTGCCGAGGCTTCAGCGCTGGCGTCCTCGTCAGAGCCGGTTGCTGCAGCATCCGCCGAAGCGGAAGCGGACGGCGAGGCGGAGGCGGACGCTTCCGCGGTGGCGCCGGCCGTAGCGGTCTCGGAGACACCGCCGACGTGCGGGGCGGGAGCGCCGAGCAGTTCGTGGGCGCTCTGCTGAACGTCAGTAGGAAGGGCTCCGGCAAAGGCGGCTGCGCCGGTGCCACCGACCGCCAGCGTACCGGCCGCCAATGCGCTCGCGGCAACCTTACTAGTGGCAAAAACAGTGAACAAGGACATGAAACCCTCCGAAAACATATACAACAGTGTCAGTAACGGCCAGGTTGGATCCGGCCACTCAAGCTGTGCGGACGCGGTCCGCACTCCCCTTACATCGCTGCGTGTTCCGGAAAAGTTACGCGGTGCCGAAAATTCTTTTTGCGGGACCCGGGCAGGCCTGTGGCCGCGGGCCCGGCATTAGGATCGGGACCCGGGCAAGCCGACCGATCTGAAGAATGCCGCGAGGACCTGGCAGACCATGGTGGGTCAACCGTGGGCCGCGGGAAGGACGAAAGACACCGTTGTGCCCTCTCCCGGGGCGCTGGTGAGGCTGATTGATCCGCCGTGTCCTTCGATGATGGTCTTGCTGATGGGAAGGCCAAGCCCTGCTCCCGGAATGGCCGTATCGCGGGACCGTGCGGATCGAAAGAACTTGGCAAAGGCCTGTTCCTGATCTTCCTTCGTCATACCTATGCCCGTGTCGGTGATTGAGCAGACCAGCTTTTCGCCGTTCCTGCGGGCCCGGACGGTGATCCTTCCGCCGTCCGGTGAGTACTTCACCGCATTCGAGATCAGGTTGCCCGCCACCTGCCGGATCCTGACCGGGTCCACCCGGGCAGTCAGCGGTTCTTCCGTGTCGAGCACCAGGGCCGCTCCGCAGAGTGCAGCCTTCTCGTGGTCGGCGGCCACGGCGGCAGCGAGGAGGCCTGCAATGTCCGTCTCCTGCAGGACGAGCTCCACGCTTTCAGAAGCGACGGCAATCAGGTCATTCACAAGGCCCAGAAGGTAGACGGCATTCCGCTCCACGATCCGCAGCTCAGCCTGTATGTCCTCGTGGCCCGGTTCGTCGATGACCAGTTCCAGGTAACCGAGTATTGACGTCAGCGGCGTGCGCAGCTCGTGGGACACCGTGGCGACGAAGTTGTCCTTGGCAGCGAGGGCGTTGATCAGCGTGGTCACCTCGGCGAAGGTGACCACGGCCCCCGTGTTGTCCCCGTCCGGGGACGGAATGGCGCGGCCGCTGACGGAATAGGCCCGTTGCCCGCTACCCTCGCCGGCCCAGTACAGCTCATTGGTGAAGGCCTCACCGCGGGACGCCCGCGCTGCCGGGAACCCGTCCGGCGGCACTAGGGTGGTCCTGTCACCATAAAAGAGCTGAGGAGATCCCGTGGCGGGGACCAGCCGGGCCAACGAGGGGTCGGTCCGCATCGCCCTGTTGGTCAGCACATCCTGACCCTTTGCGTCCACCACCCAGACGCCCACATCAACGGCTGAAAGCACGGCATCAAGCAGCCGCTGGCGTCGGACGCTCTCGGCGAGGGTTGCTGCCAGGTCACGGTCCTTCCGGACCAGCGTCCCGCGTTGCCGGTGGAGGGCGCCGGCCACCACGTGGGCCGTCACCGCGATGGCAGCCATCAGGAGCGGCAAGAAGATGGTCCGGATCATGGAACCCTGCGCCGGGTCCGCTCCCAGGGCGGCGGCAGGGACGACGGTGCTGAGTACGGTGGCGAGGACTGCCAGGACAACCCGGTGCCTGCGCCCGCTCACCGACAGCCAGACCACCGGGAAAACCAGCAGCAGGCTCAGGACGTTGAAGCTTGGGCCGCCCGCTTGCCGCGTGAATCCGATGGCAACGCAGTCCAGGACCGGTATCAGCGTGAACGCTTCGGGGTGCAGCTTCCCCCAGGGAACGGCCAGGCAGAGGCCGAACAACGCGGCATGTGCCAGCAAGGCAATCCTGAACGCGTCGTCCGCCAGCGTTGCCGGGCTGAAGATCGCGGCAGTAACAACTATCAGGGACAAGGTAACGGGCAGAGGAAGCTGGCTCATCACCACACGGCCCCGGACTCCGAGCCTGCCGAAAAACCGGTCGATCCAGTCGGCCAACAGCGCATCCCAGGCGGGCGATGCGCCCTCTGCTGGTGGACTGTCATTGCCCGGCCCTGCCGCCGGTTGCGTCATGTCAATCGGATCGCTTGCATGGATACGTTTCATCCGTCTGTCCCCCAGGCACAGATAAAGAATCCCCCGGGCTGCTTCAAGGGCGCTGACCACAGTGTAGACCGCCCGGTGCTGTGAAAAGATCAAGCATGCGTCCCATGCAGCACTCCAGCAAACTCCAGAACGTCCGCTATGAACTCCGCGGACCCATCCTCCAGGCCGCGAAGGAGATGGAAGCCGAAGGGCACCGGATTCTCAAGATGAATCTGGGTGACACCGCGCCGTTCGGACTGGAGACTCCCGAGTCCGTGGTCGTGGACATGATCCACCACCTGCGCGGGGCCCAGGGCTACAGCGATTCCAAGGGCATCTTCTCTGCGCGCACGGCCATCTCGCAGTACTACCAGACCCGCGGCCTGATGCAGATCGGCGTCGAGGACATCTTCATCGGCAACGGCGTCAGCGAACTCATCTCCATGTGCCTCCAGGCCTTCATGGAAGACGGCGACGAAATCCTGATTCCGGCGCCCGACTACCCGCTGTGGACGGCGGCCGTCACGCTGACCGGCGGCAAGCCTGTGCACTACCTGTGCGACGAGGACGAGCACTGGTGGCCGGATATGGCCGACGTCGAAGCAAAGATCACCAAGCGCACCAAGGCAATCGTGATCATCAACCCGAACAACCCCACGGGAGCCGTGTACCCGCGGCACGTCCTGGAGCAGTTTGCCGCACTGGCGCGCAAACACCATTTGGTGCTCTTCTCGGACGAAATCTACGAGAAGATCCTGTACGAGGACTCGCAGCACATCCATACAGCCTCGGTGGCCGAGGACATCTGCGTCCTCACGTTCAGCGGCCTCTCCAAGGCGTACCGGATGCCGGGGTACCGCGCAGGCTGGGTGGCCGTCACGGGCCCGCTGGCGGCAACGCTGGCCTACCGGGAAGGCCTGGAGCTGCTGGCATCCCTGCGCCTGTGCCCCAATGTCCCCGCCCAGCACGCGATCCAGACGTGCCTCGGCGGCTATCAGAGCATCGAGGCCCTGGTCCGGCCGGGCGGCCGCCTCCGCGAGCAGCGGGACCGCGCCCATAAGCTGCTCACCGCCATTCCGGGCGTCACGTGTGTTCCCGCGGCGGCGGCCATGTACCTGTTTCCGCGTCTTGACCCGGAGCTCTACCCGTTCAAGAGCGATGAACAGTTCGTCCTGGACCTCCTGCGTGAACAGAAGATCCTGGTCTCACACGGCACGGCGTTCAACTGGCCCCGGCCGGACCACTTCCGCTTCGTCATCCTTCCGTCGGTGGAGGACATCGAGGAAGCAGTGCGCCGGATCGCCGCGTTCCTCGCCTCGTACCGGACCGGCGTGGTGGACGACGCCTAGCGGGAAGAATCAGTGCCGGATCAGGACGTGGCCGCCATCGGTGTATAGCTGAACGACTTGAGCGTCAGCGTCCCGTCCTTCGTCAGCGCCTTCAGGCCCTTAGGCGCCCCGGCAGGGAACACGAGAGACGTGAGGGTTCTCTCGCCGTCGTTGACGAACACTTCCACGGAACTGTGGTCCACATAGACCGTCAGCCGGACCCGGCCCTCGCGGGGTGCGGACTCCGCACGCCGGAGCACGCCGTAATCGGGCGCGAGTCCGGCCGTTTCCTTGGCGGCACCGTCCCGCGTGACGAAGGCGGTTCCCGATTCGAAGTCATAGCCCACTGTGGCAAAGACCCCGTTTTCGGCGAGCAGTTCCACCTTGGCCTCGGAACCGTCGTCGTCTGCCGCGCGTTCGAGCGTGAGGTCGAGCCGGTACGCTCCGCGGTCAGGCACGGGTAGCCCGGCTGCACCGTCAGGAGTCAGTTTCCGGTCTTCCACGGTGGCGGTGTCTCCTTCCAGCGACTTCAGCGCACTAGTGGGCATGGAGACGAGCGTGGGCTTGCCGGAGACCGTCTTCAGCCGGATATCCCTGACCAGAGTGTCGGCGCCCCCGTGCCAGTCGTCGGTGGGCAGCTTGCGGGCATAGGCCCAGTTGTTCAGCCACGCGATGGAGTGGCGCGACCCCATGCGCTGGCTTTCCGTGAGACGGGGGTCGTCCCAGGTCACGGCGGCGTAGAAGTCGGAGCCGTCGTCCAGCCACTGGTGCTTCTGGTCCGAAGGCTCGAACCGGGTCCCGTCCCAGGTCCCGGTCCAATAGGCGACGCCGGTGGACTTCCCTTCCTCGGCCCCGTTGGCGCTGGCAGCAAGGACCCAGGTCCGTTTGGCGGGATCGCCGTCGACGTCGAGCTGGAAGAGTTCCGGGCATTCAAGGATCCCCAGTCCCTTGCGTTCAAAGGCCGAAAGGTAGCGCCATTCCTTCAGGTTGGCGGAGGCGTACAGACCTATCTTTTCGCCCTCCGCCAGGGCCATCACCCACTGGTTGTTCGCGTTATCACGGATGATCTTCGGATCGCGCCAGTGCTGCTCCCCCGGGTTGTCCATCACCGGGTTCCCCTCGTAGGGCTTGAATGTGTAGCCCTTGTCGGTGGAATAGAACAGCGACTGCCGCTGGATGCCGTCGTCCTGCTGAGTCATGACGGCGATGACGGCACCTTTGCCGAACCCCGCGGAATTCTCGTAATCCACCACGGCACTGCCCGTTTCGATGTCGCCCAGGCCGTTCTTGTACTTTTCAATGGCCACCCCCTCGTCCTTCCAATGCACCAGGTCGGTGCTGGTGAGGTGGTACCACTCAGTGCCGTTCTCCTCCGGGTAGCCGGCGTTGTAGAGGTAGTAGTAGTGCCAGAGGCCGTCCAGCCAGAACGGCCGCTGCGGATCGTTCATCCAGTTTTCGCGGGGGGTGATGTGGTAGCCCGGGCGGTAGGCGGAGGCACCGTCCGGCCGCGCGAACGCGGACTCCGCCGGCGCCGGAACCTCGGGCCGTGCGCCCAGGTCGGACAGCATGGCCTCCACTGCAACAGCTGTGACGCAGTCCGGGCGGCGGATGTCCGCGGAGCCAGCCCGCACCACCTGGTCCTGACTGCTGGAGCGTACGAAGACGTCCTGCCCCACCCTGGCGGCGGCCACCCATCCATCGGCGCATTCAATGGCGCGGAGGTCGGAAACGCCGTCGGTCCGGAGCGGGCGTGCCAGGCCCTCCAGGCTGCGGTCGCCCCCGGCCAGCCAGAACGAGCCATAGCGGCCGGCGTCTTTTTTGGCCTCCGCCTGGGCGCCGGCGACGTCGGCCAGCGCGTCCGCGGCGGGGCTGCCCGGGCCAGGCTGCGACCCCGCACCCACCACGATGGCTACCGCCGCCAGGACGAGCGCCAGGGCAGCGGCCACCGCGACCCATAGGGCCCGTGGCGTGAGTTTGCTGGGGAGAAACCTGAGCGACATGTCCACCGATCATCGTGATGCACAAACGCCGGCGCCGGTATATAAGCCGGCGCCGGCGTTCGTGCGTGTTGGTCTGATTTCGCTCAATTTTACAGGGGCCGCGCTTCCGCGTTCCCGCCGCGGTCCCGGCAGGGCGGTTCGGGGACCCTAGGCGTCGGCCTCTTCGAACTCCACGGCGGCAATGATCTCCTTGGTCGAGGGGCTGATCATGTAGGCCTCCTCGTCATCCTCCACCATGATGAAGTCGCCCTGGTCCGTGGTGAAGTGCCAGGCGAGGACGGTCTCGCCGTTGTGCTCGTAGTTGGGATCGCCCATGGTGATCTTCTGCAGCTCCTGGCCCGCGACGTCGCACAGTTCGCGGATGATCAGTTCGAACTCCGGCGCGTTCTCCAGGGCTTCTTCCGCCGCTTCGGCCTGGCGTTCGGCAAGGTTGGGGATCCGGGCCACACGCTCGGCGATGTGGAGTTCCAGCTGCTCCCCGTCAAGCAGCAGCAGGCCTTCCTGGCCGCGGAGCCAGGCGGCGTTGAGCGCGAGGATGTCCTCGCTCTCCAGCAGCGACTCGAATTCGTCGTCGAGCCTTTCGAGTTCCCGGACCGCCTCCGGGGAGGCGGTCCCGCCGCCGTTGTCGGCGCCGCCAAAGCCCTCCGAATCCCCGTCTGCATCCCCATCCAAGTACGCGTCGGCGTCGTCCTCTGAGAGCGCATCAAAAGCCGCGGCGGTGCGGTTGAACAGCGCCAGGTGGGCGGTGGCGCCCATGCCTTCCAGGCCTTCGCGGACATAGGCGTCGATCTCTTCGCGCTCCGGAACCGTGAAGACGTACTGGGCAAAGCCGCCTGCCAGCGCCTGGGTTAGGTAGAAGTCGACGTAGTAGCTGCGGAGCGCGTTAGGCGCGATTTCCGGGGCGTCGAGAAGCTCCGCATACATGGCGTTGACCACGGTCACGTTGGAGTCCACAACGTCCTCGTTGGCCGCCTCGGCGCTTTCGGGTGCCAGGACGACGGGGTGCTTGCTGGCGGGCTGACCGGTGCTCATGGAAGATCCTCACTGCTGAAAGCGGGTGGTGCTCTGGACCCTTTCACGCTACGTGGCGCACCGGTCCGCAGGTGGAGGATGAGCTGAACGTTGGGCGAAGTTTCAGGGCCTCTTCCGGCTCGGTAAGATGGATCAGATAACCTGCAGATTTTTGACCTGCTGAAAGTAGCGCGCACCATGCCATCCCAACCGGACGAGAGTGCGGCACTGGCAATACAGACCCCCGCGATCAACGACC
Source organism: Arthrobacter sp. FB24 (assembly GCF_000196235.1). NCBI lineage: Bacteria > Bacillati > Actinomycetota > Actinomycetes > Micrococcales > Micrococcaceae > Arthrobacter > Arthrobacter sp. FB24. The sequence goes on from NC_008541.1 coordinate 4,282,540, forward strand.
GCTCCCTCGCGGCCGGACTCGCCTACGCCATGGGCAGCCGGGTCTCGGGGATTTCCTTCGATGCCGCCACCGGCCTGATGCTCGGCAAGGTCCGCGGCGGTTCGGACGCGCCCTATTCAACCACTGCCAAGCTGGTCCGGAAGGCGGGCGGCTGGAGCTGCACCGTGGGCGTCTGCAGCTGCCCGGTGCGGAAGGACTGCAAGCATGTGGCCGCGCTGCTGTTCGCGGCCGAGGACAGTCCCGCCATCCGCGTCCAGCTCCTGGCCCCGGCCGAGGCCACCCGCCTGTCCCGTGAACCCCTGGCGCAGGACATGCCGGACTGGGAGCAGGCCCTGGGCCCGCTCATTGCCCGCCCTGGAATCACCCCGTCCACCAACGGCATCCCGCTGGCCCTCCAGTTCGACATTGAAGAGCCGGCCCCGCACTTTTCCTACACCGGCCGCCGTGATCCGCTCCGCAGCGTCCGCCAGCTGAAGGCGCGCCCGGTGATCATGGGCGCCAAGGGCAAGTGGATCCGCGGCGACGTCTCCTGGAACACCCTGAGCTACCTCAACTACCGGCGTGAATGCAACGAGGCCCACGTGGAGTGGATGCAGGAATTCCTTGCCTCCCACACCGCCCTCGCGAACCGGCAGCACAACTCCACCGCGCCCTGGCTGGGGCTGAACACCTACGCCGGGAAAAACCTGTGGAGCCTGCTCGCCCAGGCCCGGAAGATCGGCGTCGCGCTGGTGCATGCGGGCAGCCAGGAACCCGTGCGGTTTGTGGAGGAGCCGGCCGCGGTGGGACTTAACCTGACCCGTTTCGGCGCGTCCGGCGGGGAAACGGGCGGCGGCGCCGCCGTCGAACGTGCCGCCGTCGGGCCGGCCGCCGCCGTCAACGCGAAGACGTCCGACGACGGCGGGCTGACGCTGGCGCCCACCATGACCGTTGAAGGGGAAGTGGTTGACCCGGCGTCCGTGGGGACCATCGGCCGGCCGGCCCACGGGATCTTCCTGACGTCCGGAGCGGACGCTCTTCCCGGCACGGGCAACGGATCGATCATCACGCTGGCTCCGCTGGAAAGCGGGCTTAGCGAAGAACTCCTGACATTCGTCACGGCCGGCAGCACGCTGCACATTCCGGCGCGGGACGAGACCCGCTTCCTCACCGGCTTCTACCCCAAGCTCAAGCAGGCCGCCCGCGTCACCGCGTCGGACCAGTCGGTGGAACTGCCCACGCTGGCCGTCCCCACCTTGTCGCTCCTGGCCAACTACGGTGCCGACCACAAAGTCCGGCTGCACTGGGAATGGCACTACACGTCAGGGAACCTGGTCACGGCGCAGCCCCTCTGGCGGCATCCGGGCGACCACGGCTACCGTGACGACCCCACGGAGGCCCGCATCCTCGAGGCCGTGGGACAGCCCTGGGAAGTTGTCCCCAAGCTGGGCGAATCCGCCACCGGAGGCTGGGGAACTCCGCGGCTTGCTGCTTCTGCCGAGCTGAGCGGGCTGGACACGCTTGCCTTTACCGAGGAAGTGCTTCCCCGGCTCCGCAACACCCCGGACGTGGTGGTGGACACCTCAGGTGAGATCGCCGACTACCGGGAGGCCGAGGAAGCCCCCGTGGTGGCCATCTCCACCAAGGCCACGGACCAGCGCGACTGGTTCGATCTCGGTATCCAGATCTCCCTTGAAGGCCAGCCCGTTTCCTTCGCAGCGGTGTTCTCCGCCCTCGCCGCCGGCCAGACGAAGATGCTCCTGCCCAGCGGCGCTTACTTTTCGCTGGACCTTCCGGAACTCCATCAGCTGCGGGCCCTGATCGAGGAGGCCCGGTCCCTTCAGGACAACAAGGACGCGCCGCTGCAGATCAGCCGGTTCCAGGCCGGGCTTTGGGATGAACTGGCGCACCTTGGCGTTGTCGATGAGCAGGCGGCCGCCTGGCGCGAGGCCGTGGGCGGACTGCTGGAAGGCGGCATCAAGGGGCTGCCCCTACCGCCAACCCTGAATGCCGAGCTTCGCCCCTACCAGTTGGAGGGTTTCAACTGGCTGAGTTTCCTCTACCGGCACGGCTTGGGCGGGGTGCTGGCCGATGACATGGGCCTGGGCAAGACCGTCCAGGCCCTCGCGCTGGTTTGCGCGGCTAAGGAAGCCGCCGCGTCTGAGGGGAAAGCGGCCGACGGCGCCGCGCCCTTTCTCGTCGTGGCCCCCACCAGCGTGGTGGGCAACTGGGAGGCCGAAACCGCGCGGTTCGCCCCCGGGCTTACCGTCCGCGCCATCGGCGAGACGTTCGCGAAAAACGGGGTGGACCCGGCCGAGGCCATGGCCGGCGCGGACATCGTGATTACGTCCTACGCCCTGTTCCGGATCGACTACGAAGCGTATGCGTCACGGGAATGGGCCGCCCTGGTGCTGGACGAGGCGCAGTTCGTGAAGAACCACCAGTCCAAGGCCTACCAGTGCGCGCGCAAGCTGCCGGCGGCGTTCAAACTGGCCATCACCGGAACACCGCTGGAAAACAACCTGATGGAGTTCTGGGCGCTCACCTCGATCGTGGCGCCGGGCCTGTTCGCGAGCCCCAGCCGGTTCGCCGAGTACTACCAGAAGCCGGTGGAAAAGAACGGCGACAAGGGGCAGTTGGACAAGCTCCGCCGTCGGGTCCGTCCACTCATGATGCGGCGCACCAAGGAACAGGTCATCCACGACCTGCCGCCCAAGCAGGAGCAGATCCTCGAGGTGGTGCTGAATCCGCGGCACCAGAAGGTCTACCAGACGCACCTGCAGCGGGAGCGCCAGAAGATCCTGGGCCTCATTGAGGACGTCAACAAAAACCGCTTCACCATTTTCCAGTCGCTCACCCTGCTCCGTCAGCTCAGCCTGGACGCATCGCTGGTGGACCCGTCCCTGTCCGGCGTGCGGTCCAGCAAGCTGGACGTGCTCTTCGAGCAGCTTGAGGACCTCGTGGCCGAAGGGCACCGTGCCTTGATCTTCAGCCAGTTCACCGGCTTCCTGGGCAAGGTCCGTGAACGGCTCGTCGAGGAGAAGATCGAATTCTGCTACCTCGACGGCAGCACCCGCAACCGCTCCGACGTGGTGAACGAGTTCAAGAACGGCTCCGCCCCCGTGTTCCTGATCAGCCTGAAGGCCGGCGGCTTCGGCCTGAACCTGACAGAGGCGGACTACGTGTTCCTGCTGGACCCCTGGTGGAACCCGGCGTCCGAGGCGCAGGCGGTGGACCGTACGCACCGGATCGGCCAGGCCCGCAACGTGATGGTCTACCGGCTGGTTGCCAAGGACACCATCGAGGAAAAGGTCATGGCCTTGAAGGCCAAGAAGTCGCAGCTGTTCGCGGACGTCATGGAGGGCGACGCGCTCTCCGGCGGTTCCCTGACGGCCGATGACTTGGCCGGCCTGTTCAACGACTGACGGTTGACCGGCTCCCCGGTTGGGCGGCCCCTCAGCCCATGGCCGGGGCCAAGGACCTTCCGGAGGACAGCTGCTTCCGGGCCCAGCGGGCGAGTTTCTTGCCCTTGCCCTTCCACCAGTTGTCCTCGTCCTTGTCGTGGTGCAGGCGGAAGATGATCATGACCATCACGAAGACACCCATGGCGACGTCCATCCATGACCAGAACACGGCGTCAACCAGGACGCTGATACCCATGGCGAGGACCGACGGCAATGCCAGCGTCCGGAAAACGGTGCTGGCCACATAACGCCGGTGGGACCTGGGCACGGACAGTGCACGGACCATGTCAAAACAGAGGCACGCCACCACCATGGCCTGCCCCAGGGACAGGATGACCAGACCGGCCATCGATCCGGCGAACATGGCAACGGATTCCATCCCCGCGCTCATCGGACGCCGCCCGTCATTGCGGGGAGCCGGTAGGACACCATGGGAACGCACAAAACAAACATAGGAAAACCCCCAGAGACCAGAGACCAAGCTGTGAGACCAAGCTGTGGTCCATTCAATCCGCTGCCGCGGCGGTCCGTCACCAGTAGTGTGTACTCTATTCTGCCGGCTTGGGTCGCCGGAGGCGCGCCTCAGTACTCAGTCCGGCCCGGCGGATGCCGTTTGTCAGGATGATCTTCGTCAGAGCGTGATCTTGCGGCCGACGACTTTTGCGGCCGTATCGTAAATGGTCTGGTTGTGGGCGCGGGCATAATCGCGCAGCATCGAGAAAGCCCGGTTCATGTCCACGTTCGCGGTATGCGAGATGACGCCCTTCGCCTGTTCAATCTGGATGCGGCTGTTCAGCGCGCGCTGCAGCTGTTCATTGATGATGGCGCTTTCCCTCGCCGCACGTTCCTGCAGGAGGGTGATGGTGGCGACGTCGGCAAACGCCTGCGCAATGGCTGCGTCGTCCGCGCTGAGGGGACCGGTTTCGCGGCCGAAGAGGTTCATGGCGCCAATGGTCCGGCTGCGCAGGCGCATCGGGACGGCGTGCAGTGAGCGGAACCCCTGTGCCAGCGCGGACGCCTGGAACAGCGGCCACCGGGATCCGTCCGCCGCGATATCGTCAACGGCCACAACGGCGCCGGTGTGGTAGCAGTCCACGCACGGGCCCGCGCCGGCCTCCAGCTGGAGCACTTCCACCAGCTGGCTCTCCTCGCTCGTGGAAGCCATCACCTGGAGATCTCCGGCCGGGTCCACCAGCACCAGCCCGGCAGCGGCGGCGTCGAGTATTCCCACGGATTCCTCCACCAGGGTGTGCAGGAGGTCGAAAACGTCGTAATCCGCCACCAGGGTGTCCGCAATCTTGACGAACGCGGCACTCACGCGCCCGGCGCGGCTCATCATCGCCATGAAGGGATTCTACTGCACGTCATGGTTCGCCGTTCACCCGTCATTCGGGGTGAAGTCAAGGGTCTTGGCGACCACGTCGCGGGCCACGTCGCGGACCGTGCGCCCCTGCGCGAACGCATGCGCCCGCAGCAGCAGCAGAGCGTCGGTGGCGGAAGCCCCGGTCTGGGCCAGGACCATTCCGGTGGCCTGGTGCACCTCGCGCCGGGAGAGCGGCGAGCCGTCATGCGGCGCGTCTGTCCCGTCTCCCGGGGACAGGGTGAGGAGCTGGCGGAGCAGCTGCCACGTCACGGCATCGGCCAGTTGCAGTGCCGTCGAATGGTCAGCGGGGCTCAGCGGGCCGGCGTCGGAGCTGTACAGTTCCACCACGCCGATATCCATGGCACCAAGCATCAGCGGGAAGACGAAGAGCGCTGAAACATCAAGGTCCCGCAGGGCGTCAGCGAAGACGGGCCAGTCCGGGTGCGGAGCCGAGCGCACGTAGGGAAGGAGGACCGGCCTCCGGGTTCCCAGCGCCTCCCAGCGCGGGCCCTCGCCGAGGTCGAACTGGAGCTCGTCAATCCTCGCCGACACCGTGTTGCTGGCACAGACCATCGTTTCCGGAGCCAGCCCGGAAAAGACGGAAATGGACGCTCCGGAGACGGGCAGGGATTCCAGGAACCCGGCGCAGAGGCCCCCGTCCAGCCCCTCGGTCATCGAGCAGGAGTGTTCAACCATGGCTGGACCACGCCGCGCCAGCCGCATCCGGGCCACGGAAGGAAGTCGCTTGAACCATCGGAAAGGCACCTTCCATGCATCAACTGCTGTTCCTACAGTTTATGCCTGCTTTATAGTCAGTCCGCTGGCTGCCGCCCGGGTCCTGTGCACCCCTTGCCAGGCGGGATATACTTAATTGTTGCCCCGGACCCCGGTAGCGCCCATTGTCGGCGAACTACCCAGGAGGAGTCCAATCAATGCGCGGCCACCAATTCCTAGAAGTATCGCTCACGCATGCGGCATCTCCGGACCATGGCGAGTTGTTGAGGGCTGCCATGTCCGCCAGCCACCACGCCGGCCCGATTTGAGCCTGGACCGAAGTTCCCCTGACGCAAGGCAAACTACGATGCCGGACGATTCCGAAAGCTGGCGCGACGAGCTATTGACGGAGATCGAGGACCTCGTGGGGCAGCTGAAGGCGAAGGTGGCGCGCTACGCGCTCCTGCGGTCCGACCCGTCCCTGCACGACCCGTTGCATCCGGACAACCGGGCCGCCACGGACTGGATGCACGAAGCCCTCGAGGATATCGCTGCGACGGCGCTCGGCATCGAGCTTGCGACGCAGGAGCGGATTTTTCGCGCGATCTCCGACGTTGACCGGGACGCCACGATCCAAACCAACCAAGAACCAAGAACGGGAACCGCAGGATGATCAGCACAATCGAGGCCGGACGGACCTTTTTTGTCGAAACCACCGACCCCCGCCTCATTGATGATGAGTTGAACGCGGCGGTGGAGCAGGCACGGCAGCACGCCATGGAAGAGGGCACGTCCGGCATCCTGGTGACACGGCTGGGCCACACCACGTTCACCGTAGCCGTCAGCGCGGACGTTCCCTTCGGCCAGACGCACGAGCGCCAGGGCCCGTCCGCGAGCACGTAGAAGCTGTCCGCGGCGTTCAACGCAAAGCCGATGTGCTGTTTGTTCCACCAGCAGGACCCGCATGCCGCTGCGCTGGGACAGCTTAATGATGGCCTCCTGGATTTCGGCCACAAATCCCTCAGAGTACCCGGCGCCTACTTCTTCAGGAAGGCCAGGAGTGCTTCGTTGATTTCCTTCGCGTGGGTCCAGCACATCCCGTGCGGACCTCCCTCGATCTCCACGTAGTCCGCGTTGGGCAGCGCTTCCTTGAAGCGGCGGCCGGTCACGTCAATGGGCAGGATGCTGTCCGCGGTTCCGTGGACGATGAGCGAGGGGACATCGATTTTCGGAATGTCCGCGCGGAAGTCGGTCAGCCAGGTGGGCTGGGCGGCCACGGAGGCGTGCGCGGAGGATTTGCTGGCGGTGGCCCAGTTGGCACGCAGCGCTTCTTCGCTGAGGCGGCTGCCCAGGGTGTCGCCGGTGTTGAAGAAGTTCTTGAAGAACTCCGTGAAGAACGCGTAGCGGTCTTCCTTGACCGCACTCAGGAGGCCGTCGAAAACGTCCTGGGGGACGCCGTCGGGGTTGTCTTCCGTCTTCAGCAGGAACGGCTCGAGGGATCCGAGGAACACCGCCTTGGAAACCCGGTCCGAGCCGTAGGTGCTGAGGTAGCGGGCCACCTCGCCCGTGCCCATCGAGAAGCCCACCAGCACGGCATCGGCCAGGTCGAGTTCGGTGAGGAGGGCGTTGAGGTCGGCGGCAAAGGTGTCGTAGTCGTAGCCCTCGGTGGGCTGGCTGGATTTGCCGAATCCGCGGCGGTCATAGGTGATGACCCGGTAGCCCGCCTCCAGCAGCGCACTGGTCTGCCGTTCCCACGATGCGCCGTCCAGCGGGTACCCGTGGATGAGGACCACCGGCTGTCCCTGCCCGTGGTCCTCGTAGTGAAGCTCTACGGTGGTGCTGTTTTCTTTTCCAACAGAGACAAAAGCCATGAGGCGTTCCTTCCGGGACAGTGAAGACTGGCAGTGAACAGGCGTAACCATCCACTCTGTTCCGGCATCCCTGAGCTGTCAAGAACCCACAGCACGCTCCCGCCCGCGGTCACTCCGTGGGGCGGGGCCGCCACACCACCACAGCCTGGGAGCGGGCGCGGGGACGCTGGCCGCGGGCCAGGCTCACCACGTCGCCGGCTGCTCCGGCCGCGAAAATGCGCGAATCCAGCGGGCTGCGCCGGCGGCCGAGTTCCTCGGTCAGTTCGCTCACCCGGCGCTGCAGGGCAGCCACCTGGTTTTCCAACTGGAGGATGCGTTTGATGCCCTCCAGCGACACCCCCTCGTGGGAGAGCCGCTGCACCTCGCGGAGCACGTTGACGTCCCGCTGGGAGTACCGCCGGGATTTGCCGGGCGCGCGGCTGGGCGAGACGATGCCCAGGCGGTCATACTGGCGCAACGTCTGCGGGTGCATGTCCGCCAGCTCCGCAGCCACGGAGATCACGAAGATCGGCTGATCGAAATCAATGTCCATGGCCGGCTCCTCCCGCTAGTCCCAGTCCGTGCACGTGCGTTTCCTAGAGACGCGCCTTGGCTGCCAGTCCCGCCCGCACGTCCTGGCCGTCGGTGGCCGCGGCGAACGCCTTCACGGCGTCCTCCGCCTCTTTGGTCAGTTTCTGCGGAACCACGACGTCGATGGTCACCAGCAGGTCGCCGGTGGCCTTCGCGTGCTTGACCCCGCGGCCCTTGACGCGCAGCGTCCGGCCGGACGGCGTCCCTGCCGGGACACGGACCTTGACCTTCTCGCCGTCGATCGTGGGCACTTCAATGTCGGCGCCCAGGGCAGCTTCCGGGAAGGTGACCGGAACATGGATGCGGAGATTGTCGCCGTCGCGCGTGTAGAAGTCATGGCCCTTGACGTTGACGGTGACCATCAGGTCGCCGTTGCCCGCCGGGCCGTACTGTCCCTTGCCGCGGACGCGGACCTTCTGTCCGTCCTTGATCCCGGCCGGGACTCGGACGTCGATCACATCGCCGTCCGGTTCGCGCAGGCCGATGGTGGTGCCGCGGATGGAACCGGCGAAGGAGATGGTGGTGGTGGCCGTACGGTCGGCGCCCTTCTGCGGGGCACGCTGGAATCCCGCACCGGAACCGGGTCCGCCGAACTGTCCGCCGAAGAGGTCGGCAAACTCCGGCGGAATGCCGCCCGAGGTGCTGTAGCCCCCGGAGTGGCGTCCGCCGCCGCCGGTGAAGAGGCCGCCGAAAAGGTCCTCGAAGCCCGCACCGCCCGCTGCGCCGCCCCCGCCGCCGGGAGCAAACCGCGCACCGCCGCCCATGGCACGGATGGCGTCGTACTGCTGGCGCTCGTCCGGATCGGACAGCACGGAGTACGCCTCGGAGATGTCCTTGAACTTCTTCTCCGATGCGACATTCCCCGCGTTGGTGTCCGGGTGGTGCTGCCGAGCGAGCTTCCGGTAAGCCTTCTTGATATCGGCGTCGGAAGCGTCCTTGGCGACTCCAAGGATCTTGTAGAAGTCCTTGTCGACCCAGTCCTGGCTAGCCAATGGCGTTTCCTTTCAAATCTTTGTGCCGAGATGGCAGCTCGCGGCAATGTTCTTGCGAATCACTGATGCGAACTGCCATCTCGATGGGGTAATGCTAGGCCGGAACTGCGACGATGACCTGGGCTGCCCGCAGGACCCGCTCGCCGGATTTGTAGCCGGAGCGCAGGACCTGGCTGACGGTGTCGATTTCGACATCCTGGCCGGGCTGCTGGATGAGGGCCTCGTGGATCGTGGGATCGAACTCCACGCCGGTCTCATCGATGCGCACCAGGCCGTAGGTCTTCAGCGCGCTCTCCAGCTTGGCGGCGATCGCGGCGAACGGGCCGTCGGCCAGGTCGCCGTGCTGGCGGGCGGCGTCGACGTCGTCCAGCACCGGAAGCAGCGAGTTCAGGACGCCGATGACGGCCATCTCCCCTGCCACGGCTCGGTCGCGTTCCACGCGCTTGCGGTAGTTGACGTATTCGGCCTGCAGGCGGCGGAGATCATTCCTGAGTTCCTCCGCCTCCTCGGCGCCTACGCCCTGGGCCACAGATTCCTCGGCCGGAACCTCAACGCTGTTGAGGATGTCCTCGGCCTGGGACAGTGCGTCCCCGGAACCGGTGTTCGCTGCAGGTGCGTGTTCCTGGTCAGGGTGGCGGGCCTGGCCGGTCTTCGGATCAACCTTGCGGTTGTCGTGGATGACCGGTTTCTGCGGCTCGTTCTCCTGGCGCTCGTTTTCGCGGCTGTCGCGGGCGTGGCCTGCGGAAGGGTCGTGCTCTTCCTCGTTACCGTGATGCGGCATGATTACTTCTTCTCGTCTTCGTCAACGATCTCGGCGTCGACGATGTCCTCATCAGCCTTGGCACCTTCAGAGCCTGCGGCACTCTCTGCGCCTGCAGGACCCGTGGCACCGTCCGGCGAACCGGCCTGCGCGTAGATGGCTTCGCCGAGCTTGCTCTGGGAAGCCTGCAGCTTCTCAAAGGCGGTCTTCACGGCGGCGTCATCGGTGCCTTCGAGGGCCTTCTTGAGGGCGTCGACGTCGGCCTTGACCTCGGTCTTGACCTCTTCAGGCAGCTTGTCGGCGTTGTCCGCGATCAGCTTGTCCACGGAGTAGGCGAGCTGCTCCGCGGTGTTGCGGGTGTCGGTTGCCTCGCGGCGGGCCTTGTCCTCGGCTGCGTGCTCCTCGGCGTCCTTGACCATGCGGTCAATGTCTTCCTTGGAGAGCGCGGTGCCACCGGTGATGGTCATGGACTGTTCCTTGCCGGTGCCCTTGTCCTTCGCCGAGACGTGGACGATGCCGTTGGCGTCGATGTCGAAGGTAACCTCGACCTGCGGGACGCCGCGCGGAGCCGGAGCGATGCCGGTCAGCTCGAACGTGCCCAGCGGCTTGTTGTCGCGGGTGAACTCGCGCTCACCCTGGAAGACCTGGATGGCCACGGACGGCTGGTTGTCGTCAGCCGTGGTGAAGGTCTCGGACCGCTTGGTGGGGATGGCCGTGTTGCGCTCGATCAGGTGCGTCATGACACCGCCCTTGGTTTCAATGCCGAGGGACAGCGGGGTGACGTCGATCAGCAGCACGTCCTTGCGCTCACCCTTCAGGACACCTGCCTGCAGTGCGGCGCCGACCGCGACGACCTCATCCGGGTTGACGCCCTTGTTGGGCTCCTTGCCGCCGGCGAGTTCCTTGACGAGCTCGTACACGGCGGGCATGCGGGTGGAACCGCCCACGAGCACGATGTGGTCGATCTCGGAGAGCTTGATGCCGGCTTCCTTGATGACGTCCTGGAACGGCTTCTTGGTGCGGTCCAGGAGGTCCTTGGTGAGGTCCTGGAACTTGGCACGGGTCAGCTGCTCGTCCAGGTGGACCGGGCCGTCGGGGGTGACGGAGAGGTACTGGAGGGAGACGTTGGTGCTCGTGGAGGAGGAAAGTTCCTTCTTGGCCTGCTCGGCAGCTTCACGGAGGCGCTGCAGGGCGATCTTGTCCTTGGAGAGGTCGATGCCCTTGACCTTGAGCTGGTTCAGCAGGTAGTTGACCACGCGCTGGTCCCAGTCGTCGCCGCCGAGGTGGTTGTCACCGGCGGTGGAGCGCACCTGGATGGTGGAGAAGTTGTCTTCGTCCTTGCCTACTTCCAGCAGGGAGACGTCGAAGGTTCCGCCGCCGAGGTCGAAGACGAGGATGAGTTCATCTTCCTTGCCCTTGTCCAGGCCGTAGGCCAACGCCGCCGCGGTGGGCTCGTTGACAATGCGGAGGACGTTGAGGCCCGCGATTTCGCCGGCTTCCTTGGTGGCCTGGCGCTGGGCGTCGTTGAAGTACGCGGGAACGGTGACCACGGCATCGGTGACCTTTTCGCCGAGGTAGGACTCGGCGTCGTTCTTCAGCTTCATCAGGATGCGCGCGGAGATTTCCTGCGCGGTGTACTTTTTGTCATCGATGGCGACGTTCCAGTCAGTGCCCATGTGGCGCTTGACGGAGGCGATGGTGCGATCGATGTTGTTGACGGCCTGGCGCTTGGCGATCTCGCCGACCAGGACTTCGCCGGACTTGGAGAACGCAACGACGGACGGCGTGGTGCGGCCACCCTCGGCGTTGGCAATAACGGTGGGCTCGCCACCTTCGAGAACGGAGACGACGGAGTTAGTGGTTCCGAGGTCGATACCTACTGCACGTGACATGTGTTGCTTCCTTCTTTCCTTGGAAACGATCCGGCGCCGGGTCGCCGGGACGGACGATTCAGGCTGGTCGAAATTCAGGCACGCCCACTGATTGAGCGATCTACACTCAACTCTACTCGGGGCCGGAATTAAGTCAATCCAAAGTTGAGTCGACTGCACTCAACTCTGTGAATCGCCAGCGGGATGTGGGCGCACACGGAGAACTGCAAGCTTGAAAATCCGCGGATTTCCGCCGGACATCCGGCCGCGTGGCTGCGGTTTCGCTGTGCGTGAAACCGGCGGCCGGGTACGCCGGCCGCCGGTCAGGGGCTGTCAGGGAACGTCGCCGGTCTCCGCGGCAGTATCCGCCGGGCCGGCAGCACCGGGGGCCGGACCGGCAGTACCGGCCTTGCCGTAGTCGCCGTCCGGGTACTCGGCTTCTTCCAGAGTCACCAGGTTCTCCCCCGCCGTGCCGGCCTTGCCATAGTCGCCGGCTTCGTATTCGCCTTCCACGGCGCCGGCAGGTTCCTCGACCGCCCCGGCGGTTCCGTAATCGCCTTCGGGATATTCGCCGTCGCCGGTTGCCGCCTCGGCCTCATGCGCAAGTCCGGCCTTGCCGTAGTCGCCGTCGACGTACTGGCCGCTTTCCCCTTCGACTGCCGGCGCCGGTTCGGTGCTGCGCTGTTCTTCCGCTTCGAATTCGCTGTTCTCTGACACTGACGGTTCCCTCCTGGAAGCATCGGGCGCCCGGACGGACGCAGGGGCAGTCTATCCATCCGCCCGGCGCTCCAACAGGGGCGGGCGCCCCGTTTCAGTTGCGCACGACTGCCACCCTGCTGCCGCCCGATGCAGCAGCTGCTATTCGAGCCCGGCGATGCCGGCCAGCACCTGCAGGTGATGTTCGAACAGCTCGTCCCTGGCAGAGAAGGTGCCCTCGCCATACTGGCCGAAGACTTCGAAGCTGATGGCCCCGAAAAGGGATGTCCACACTAGCGCCCCGCGTGCCAGGAGTCCGTCCGTAAGCCCCAGGCCCCGCTCTTCCCGGATCACCTTCAAGTCGGCAGCCAGAGCCGGAGGCACTGCAGCCGGAGGCGCCGCAGCCACGGCCCCGGATTCCGCCCCCAGGGCGCCGGCCCGCCAGGCGTTGTCAAGGAGGGCCATCAGGCTGTAAACCACCCGGGTCCCCGGTTCCGTGGTGCGCTCCGCCGGGGCCCGGTACCCGGGCACGGGGCTGCCGAACAGCAGGGCGTAGCGGGCGGGCTCGCGGAGGGCCCAGCCGCGGACAGCGCGGCCCAGCGCCCGGAAGCGCCCGGCAAAGTCCCCCTCCGCAACGCGGCTGACGGCGGCATCCACTTCGTCACCCAGCTCGCCGTAAGCGTCGATCAGCAGAAGGGTCAGCAGTTCGTCCCGGCTTTGCACATACCGGTACACGGCGGAGGACACCACACCCAGCTCCCTGGCCACAGCCCGAAGCGACAGTGCCGCCGCTCCGTGGCGGGCCAGGTGCTCCCGGCCGAGGCGGACAATATCGGCGACGGTTTGCGCCCGGGCGCGCTCCCGCGGCGTGCGGAGCGCCGGGGTGGCGGCATCGGTAACTGGCATGCCTCCAGCATTCCACGACCCAGAGCGGTGTCAACAATAGAGAGCAGTGCTCTTGACGAGCGGCATCCGGCAGGGCATCCTTGTTTCCGAGAGCACCGCTCTCTTATTCACGCGCCGAATCAAGCGCACACGGGACATCCGGAGGAAAGAGAATTCAATGACCGAACTGTATGTGGTGACCGGCGCCGGCCCCGTTGGCTGGACCGTGGCGGAGCAGCTTGCCGGCCAAGGGAAGCGGGTGCGGGTCCTGACGCGCTCCGGCAGCGGACCGGATCACGCCCTCATCGAGAGGATGTCCGTGGACGTCTCCAACCCTGCACTGCTCGGCGCGGCCTTCGCGGGGGCGTCCGCCGTCTTCCACTGCATCCACGGCTCCGCCTACACTGCGGAGGCGTGGCAGCGGGAACTTCCGGCGGCGGAGGAGACGGTGCTGTCGGCTGCAGGCGAGGCGGGCGCCGTCGTCGTATTTCCTGAGAGCCTCTATTCCTATAGCCAGCCGGACGAGGTGATGGCGGAGGACAGTCCGCGGGAGGCGGAGGGCGGAAAGCGCGGTGTCCGGACAGCCCTGCTGAAGGCGCGCGCGGCGTCCCCCACGAACACCGTCAGTGTTGTGGCGGGCGATTTCTTCGGGCCGCGGGTGCGGACCTCCCACGCCGGCGAACGCGTCGTCCCGGCAGTGCTGGCCGGAAAGAGGCTGCTGGTGATCGGCAGCGCAGACCAGCTGCACTCCTTCACCTACGTGCCGGACCTTGCTGCCGCCATGATCCGTGCCGCCCAGACGCCGTCCCTGTGGAACCGGGTGTGGCACGCACCCACGGGCCCGGCCGTCACGCAGCGCCAGCTTGCGGCGGCCTTCGCGGAAGCGGGCGGGGCACCGGCACCCAAAATGGGTGCGGTTCCCGGCCGGCTCCTCAGGGCCGTGGGACTTTTCTCCTCCGGCACCCGGGAACTGGCCGAGATGCTCTACCAGTTCGAGCGTCCCTTCGTGATGGACTCGCGGGTGAGCGAGGCCAGCCTGGGCCTGCATCCGACCCCGCTACCGGAAGCCGCAGCGGCAACGGTGGCGTGGTGGAGGGCCCAGGCGTGACGCCGCGGCGCGCCTACCTGCGCCCGGCACCCTCCAGATCGGTCTCCAGGCTGCCTTCGTCGCCGCGCGAGCCGGCGAGCGCCCGCTCGTCGTCCTCCAGCCGCCCCGGTTTGCCGGGCCACCAGATCCGCCGGCCGAGATCGTAGGAGAGCGCCGGGACCAGCAGCGAGCGGACCAGCACAGTGTCCAGCAGGACTCCGAAGGCGACGATGAAGGCGAGCTGGACCAGGAACATGATGGGGATGACGCCCAGCGCCGCAAAGGTCGCGGCGAGGACCACGCCCGCGGACGTAATGACGCCGCCCGTCACGCCGAGGCCCCGCAGGATTCCGGGCCGGGTGCCGTGCTTAAGTGATTCCTCACGGACCCTGCTCATCAGGAAGATGTTGTAGTCCACGCCCAGGGCAACCAGGAACACGAAGCCGAACAGCGGCACCGTGGCATCGGCGCCGGGGAACCCGAAGATGTTGTTGAACACGAGTGCCGATACGCCCATGGCGGCGGCGTAGGAAAGAACCACCGAGGCCACAAGCAGGACCGGGGCCAGTACCGAGCGCAGCAGCAGCATGAGGATCACCAGGATGACGGCGAGGACCACGGGGATAATGACCACCAGGTCGCGCTGGGCAGTGGTGTTGGTGTCCAGGGCCGTGGCGGTCACGCCGCCCACCAGCGCGCCGGCGTCGATCTTCTTGAGGTCCTCGCGGAGCTTCACCACGACGTTCTCGGCGTCACCGGAGTCGGCCGCGTAGTTCAGGGTCGCATTGATCAGCACCTTTCCCTCGCGGACATCGGGCGCGCTCGGGGCACCCGGGGCGCCTGTGATCGGCACGCTCCCCTCCGCCAGGAGGTAGGCGTCGCCGACGCCGTCGGTCGCCTTTGTCTTGTCCAGCACCTCCCGGGCCTTCGCTTCGTCGGCGACAATCACCGCGGGACTGCCGGAACCGGCGTCGAAATGGCGCGCCAAGGCGTCCTGGCCGTCCACCGCATTGGAGGCAGTGAGGATGACATCGGTCTGCGGCACGCCGTTGGCTTTGAGCTGCAGGATGCCCGCGGATGCGACCAGGAGCAACAGCACGGAGGCGATCCAGACAGTCCGGGGCCGACGGGACACGAGGGAGCCGGTAGCCCGCCACAGCCCCTTCTGGCCTTCGAGTCCGGTGACGAACTGAGGTTCACGTTCAGCCTCGGGCACCAGCTTGGGCCGGAACGGCCAGAAGGCGGTGCGACCCAGCAGCGCCATCAGGGCCGGGAGCAGCGTGAGGGCTGCAAACAGCGAACACAGGATGCCGGCTGCCGCCACCGGGCCCAGCGCTTTGTTGGAGTTGAGGTCGGAAAACAACAGGCAGAGCAGGGCGATGATCACAGTTGCGCCGGAGGCCAGGATGGGCTCGAAGGAGGCTTTCCAGGCCGTGAGGACGGCCGCGGTGCGGTTGGTGGTGTGGGTCAGCGCCTCGCGGAACCTGGCCACATACAGCAGCGCGTAGTCCGTCGCTGCGCCGATCACCAGGATGGAGAGGATGCCCTGGCTTTGGCCGCTGAGCTGGATCCAGCCGAGCTTGGCCATGCCGAAGACCAGCAGGATGGCCGCACAGAGCGCGAACACCGACGTGAAAAGCACCGCAATGGGCAGCAGCAACGAGCGGTAGACAATCAGCAGGATGATGAACACTGCGGCAAGGGCCACGAGGAGCAGGATGCCGTCAATGCCGGCAAAGGCGCTCACCAGGTCCGCGGTCAATCCCGCTGGACCGGTCACGAATGTCTGCATCCCCTCCGGAGCTGACGCCTTGACCTCATCGCGGAGCTCCTGGACGATCTCCTTGACCTCGCCGGAGGAGGAAATGGGCACCACGAACTGGACGGCCTCGCCATCCTTCGACGGGATGGGCCCGATGACCGTGCCGACTGCCTGCAGTTCCTCCAGCTTGGACTTGAGGGCGGCAGCCTCGCCCAGCTGCGCGGGCGTGAAGGCCGAATCGCTCTCGACGACAATGACGGCCGGAATCTCGTCAGAGTCCCTGAACTTTCCCTGCCAGTCCTGCGCTTCCGTGGCTTCTGCGCCGGACGGCAGGAACGAAGCCTGGTCGTTGGACGACACTTCGTCCAAACGGCCGAAAGTGGGGCCGCCAACACCGGCGACAGCCAGCCAGGTAAGCACGAGCAACACGGGAACCAGCCAGCGGAGCCAGAACGGCACTCGCTCCCGGGAGTGGGGTTTGGGTTTCATTGTTCCTTCTGGAGGTCGCGGGCGGACTAGAATTGATTCCAGCATAGATTATCTCTGCTGTGGAGATAAGTGCCAGCCTAGCTTGTTTTGAAAGATGTCCTCCCTCGCGGGGATGGCTGCCCGGCCCGGAAGCAATGCCAGGCTGGCGGGGCACCGCGCTGAAGTAAGATCCTCAGGACGGCGGCCGTAAGAACAGCTTGGGAAACGGATGGAGGCAGGGATGGCAGACGACGACGCAGCCCGCACTCCCGACGGCCCGCCGGCGCTTGTGTTGCTGCTTCAGGAGTTCAGCCTGGAGGCCAACCGCTACGTGGACACGGCGGGCGGTCGGAATGACATGCATCGCACGGACCTGAACGCGCTCGCCGTCATCATGCGGCATGCCGCCAAGGGCATGGTGGTCACACCCGGCGTCCTGCGGAAGGAACTCCACCTCAGCTCCCCCGCCACCACAGCCCTGATCGACCGGCTGGACCAGTCCGGCCACGTGGTCCGCGAGCGGCTGGGCTCCGACCGCCGGCAGGTCCAGCTCCGGATGACACCCAAGGCCTACCGCGACGGCGGCGCCATGTTCCTGCCGCTGGCCCGCCACATGGGCGCGGCCATGGCTGAATTCACCCCCGCGGAGCTTGAGGTGGCGGCACGCTTCATGGAATCCATGACCCAGGCGACCATCCGTGCGGCACAGGAGGCCGCAGGGCAGGACGAGGGCACGGGCCAGTGAAGTCCGGCTCCGCCGTCTACTGCTCCACGGCCGACATATCGCCGACGCCAGGCGTGCCGTCGGCAATGGCGTAGCGCTGCAGCACCGCACCCTTCGGTGAGGCGACGACGGGTTCGATGAGTCTGAGGTTGGTCGGAACCACCCCGCCGGCGAAGACCTTTTTGCCGCCGCCGAGGAGGATCGGATACACCCAGAGGGTGAGCCGGTCGAAGAGCCGCTCCGCGAACAGGGTCTGCACGAAGTCGAGGCTGCCGATGACGTGGATGTTCTCGTGCCGGTCGCGCAGTTCGCGCACGGCGGCGACGACATCGGGACCAAGCAGCGTGGACTCGGCCCACTCGAGGGTAGGCGTCCCGCGCGAGGCCACGTATTTCGGGATGCGGTTGAACAGCCGGGCGATGCCCCCTTCCGCCTGCGGCCAGTATCCGGCGAAGATGTCGTAGGTCCGGCGCCCGAGCAGCAGCGCGTCCATCCCGGCCATCCCGGAGTCGACCTGTTCGCCAACGACTTCGTCGATGAGAGGTGCCTGCCAGCCGCCAAACGCGAACCCGTCGGCGGGGTCCTCGTCCGGCCCGCCGGGCGCCTGCGCGACGCCGTCGAGCGTGGTGAACAGGTCGATGTGAATGAGTCCCATGCCTTGCTCCGTCCTCTGTCGCCCGTCGTCGCCTTCGTCGCCCGGCGACGGGGATCACTTCGAGCTTGCCACGCGGCCCCCTGCGAGGCAACCGGTATCAACGGTTCGACGCGAGGCCCGCTGCGCATTGGACACGCCTCAGCCGAGCCGCGGCAACTGCCTGTTTTGGTCCGCTCGATTGACGCGCATTTTCCTGGCGGAGCGGTAGCGTTTCCTTATGAGTGCACAGCAGCCTGAAGACGTGTACACGCACGGACACCACGAGTCCGTGGTCCGCGCCCATGCCTCGCGGACCGCAGAGAATTCCGCCGCGTTCGTGATCCCGTACCTCACCCCGGGCACTTCCGTGCTGGATGTGGGATGCGGGCCGGGCAGCATCACCTGCGACTTCGCCGGCCTCGTGGCGCCGGGACAGGTCACCGGGCTGGACCGCTCCCCTGACGTGATCGCGCATGCCGCCGCGCTTGCCGCCGAACGCGGCGTGGAGAACGTCGGGTTCGTGGCCGGAAACATCTACGACCTGGATTTCGACGACGAAACGTTCGACGTCGTCCACGCCCACCAGGTGCTCCAGCACCTGACGGACCCCGTGGAGGCCCTGCGCGAAATGCGCCGGGTCGCCAAGCCGGGAGGCATCGTGGCAGTGCGCGACGCCGATTTCCACGGCATGAGCTGGTACCCTGCCGTCCCGGAACTGGACGAATGGATGGAGCTGTACCAGCGCATCGCACGCCGCAACGGCGCGGAACCCGACGCCGGCCGCCGGCTGGTCTCGTGGGCGCAGGCCGCAGGGTTCACGGACGTGGCCCCCTCCAGCAGCAACTGGCTGTATGCCACGGGCCAGCAGCGCCGGTGGCAGGCCCGGGTCTGGGGCGAGCGCGTGCTGCATTCGGCGTTCGCGGACCAGGCCCTGGAATACGGCTTCGCCAACGCCGCCGACCTCGCCCGGATTTCCGCAGGCTGGCACCGCTGGGGTTCCACCGACGACGGCTGGTTCCTGATCCCCAACGGCGAGGTCATCGCGCGGGCCTAGGCTGCCGCGCTGGACCATCCGTACCTAGGATGCAAGAAAACCATCAGCGAGGAGAATCCCCATGCGCAAGTTGACCGCCGGCCTTTTCTACTCTGTGGACGGGGTGGTTGAATCCCCCAATCTTTGGCAGTTCGACAGCTTTGATGAGGAGCTCGGCGCCGGGATGAACGAAATGATGGCCCGGGTGGAAACCGGGCTCCTGGGCCGGGTGGGCTACGAGCAGTGGGCCGGCTACTGGCCTGGCGCGGCCGCTGACGCCGACTTCGGCGCGTTCATCAATCCGTTGCAGAAGTTCGTGGCCTCCAGGACGCTGTCGGGCGAACTCGAATGGCAGAACTCCCGGCTTATGGACGCACCGCTGGAGGAGTTCGTGGCCGGCCTCAAGAACGGCGACGGCGGCGAAATTGCCGTGTTCGCCAGCATCTCTCTGACCCGGCAGCTCCTGTTCGCCGGGCTGCTCGACTCGCTGATGCTCATGGTGCACCCGGTCATTGCCGGAAGTGGGCGGCGGCTGTTCGAGGACGGGGACCCGGTGACGCGACTGGAGCTGCAGGATTCGCAGCGGACCAGCAAGGGGAACATGATCCTCAGCTATGGCATCCGCCCCTCGGCCCAGCCCCACTAAACTGGATGGGTGCAACCCTCCCTTTGGCTGGCCCTGGCCGGCGCCGGCGTCCTGATCAGCTTCACCCCCGGAGCAGGCGCCATCAACACCATGAGCAACTCGCTGAATTCGGGTTTCCGGCGGTCAATCTGGGGAATCCTGGGCCAGCAGGCTGCACTGGTGATCCACGTCCTGATCGTGGCCCTGGGCGTCGGCGTCCTGGTGGCCAGCTCGCCTGTGGCATTCAACGTGATCAGGTATGCCGGCGCGGCCTACCTGGTCTATCTGGGCATCCGGCAGTTCCTGCACAAGCCGGACCTGGACCAGGAGAAGGCCGCAGAGCTCCGGAACGAACCGGCGGCATCCATGTTCCGCCGGGGTCTGTGGGTCAATCTGCTCAACCCCAAGGCCGTCGTCTTCTTCCTGGCCTTCATGCCCCAGTTCATCAGGCCTGAGCAGCCGCTGCTGCCCCAGTATCTCGTCCTGACCGTCACCGTGGTGGTCATCGACATTCTGGTGATGTGGTTCTTCTTCGCCGCCGCAGCCAAGTCCTTCCAGCGTTTCACGCACAATGCCCACGGGCAGAAGATCCTGAACCGGACGTTCGGGGTTCTCTTCGTGGCCGTGGGCATCATGCTCGCGCTGATCCACTAGCTAGGCGGCCAGCGGAACCTCCGGACGGCCCGCAGCCACCACCAGTTCAGGCCCGTCCGCGGACACCGTGACCTGTCCCCCGGCGGCCAGGCCGGAGCCCACCAGCAGGTCGGCGATCCGGTCATCAAGCTCGCGCTGGATCACGCGCCGCATGGGCCGGGCACCGTATTCGGGCTCGTAGCCCCGCTCGGCAATCCAGTCCACCGCGTCCTCGCTGACCACCAGCCCGATGCCCTGCGAGCGCAGGCGGGCGTCGGTCTCGTCCAGCATCAGCCGCACGATCTGGCGCAGCTGGGCCCGGTCGAGCTTGCGGAACAGGACGATCTCGTCGATGCGGTTAAGGAACTCCGGCCGCATCGATTCACGCAGCCGCGCCAGCACGCGGTCGCGCAGGGCCTTCTCCGAGCCGAACGCGTCCCCCGCCGCGGTGAACCCGGTGGGTCCCGCCTTGCTGGCCAGGAACTCCGACCCCAGGTTCGAGGTCATGATGACCACCGTGTTGCGGAAGTCCACGGTACGTCCGTGCCCGTCCGTCAGGCGCCCGTCGTCGAGAACCTGCAGCAGGAGGTTGAACACGTCCGGGTGGGCCTTCTCCACCTCGTCGAGCAGCACGATCGAGTACGGATTGCGCCGCACCCGCTCGGTCAGCTGCCCGGCCTCGTCGTAACCCACGTACCCCGGAGGGGCACCCACCAGTCGGCTCACCGTATGCCGTTCACCGAACTCGCTCATGTCGAAGCGGATCATGGAGTCCTCGCTGCCGAAGAGCGAGCCTGCGAGCGCCTTGGCGAGTTCGGTCTTGCCCACGCCGGTGGGGCCCAGGAAGAGGAAGCTCCCGATCGGCCTGCCAGCGGCGCCCATGCCCGTGCGGTTGCGGCGAACGGACTTCGCAATCAGGCTCACGGCATCCTCCTGGCCCACAACACGCTGGTGCAGGTCCTCTTCGAGCCTGGCCAGGCGTTCACGGTCACCCTCGGTGATCCGGCTCGCCGGGATGCCCGTTGCGCGGGAGATGATCTCGGCAATCTCCGCCTCACCCACGACGGCGGACTCGCTGCCGGGGCCTTCCTGGCTGGCCGCGCCGCCGTCGAGCTTTTCCTTCAGCGCGTTCGCTTCGTCCCGGAGCCGGGAGGCCGCTTCGAAGTCCTCCGCCGCTATGGCGGCGGTCTTCGATTCCTCAAGCGCCACCAAGCGCTCGCGCAGGGCGGCAGCGTCCTGCCGGGAACCGAGCTTCAGGCTCAGCCTGGCACCGGCCTGGTCCATGAGGTCGATCGCCTTGTCGGGAAGGAACCGGTCCGTCACGTACCGGGCGGACAGTTCGACGGCGGCCCTGACCGCTTCGTCGGTGTAGCGGACACCGTGGTGTTCTTCATACCGCTCGCGCAGCCCGGAAAGGATCTGCACGGCATCCTCGACGGCGGGCTCCCCCACCTGCACGGGCTGGAACCGGCGTTCGAACGCGGGGTCCTTCTCCACCTTGCGGTATTCGTTAAAAGTGGTGGCACCCACAACATGGAGTTCGCCGCGCGCCAGCCGCGGTTTCAGGATATTGCCCGCATCCATGCCACCTTCCCCTGCGCCGCCTGCGCCGATGACGGTGTGCAGCTCATCGATGAACAGAATGAACTGCCCCGGGTTCGCGGTGACTTCGTCCATCGCCTTGGTCAGCCGCTCTTCGAAGTCGCCCCGGTAGCGGGTCCCTGCGAGCATGGCAGGAAGGTCCAGCGAAATGACCCGCTTGTTGCGGAGCTGTTCCGGCACAGTGCCGGCGGCAATCGCCTGGGCCAGGCCTTCGACGATGGCCGTCTTGCCCACCCCCGCTTCGCCGATCAGCACCGGATTGTTCTTGGTGCGCCGGGCGAGGACCTCAATGGTCTGGGCTGTTTCGTCGGAGCGCCCGATGACCGGGTCAAGGCCGCCTGAGCGCGCCAGGGCCGTCAGGTCAGTCCCGTAGGTGTCCAGCATCGGGGTCGCCGCCGCGGTGCCGGTACCGCTTGCGGATGCTGCAGCGTCCGGTGCGCCGGCTCCGGACGGCTCGGTACCGGAAGTTTCGCGCGCCCCGGCCTGGAAGGACTCCGGCGTGACGCCGGCCGCAGCGAGCACCTGCCCGGCGGGGGCGTCCTGGTTGAGCACCAGGGCGAAGAAGAGGTGCTCCGGGTCGATGTAGGTGGACCCGAACGCCCGGGCTACCTGGTAGGCATCGAGCAGTGCGCGCTGCGCGGACGGCGTCAGCGCAGGGGCGCTTGTCGCCGCCCGGCCGGATTTCTCCGGCAGGCGTTCTTCGGCTGCCCTGGCAACTGCCGCGGGGTCGGCCCCGGCGCGGCGCATGTAGCTGGTGGCCGGTTCCGCCCCGGCCATGGTCCGCAGGATATGCAGGGCATCCACATCGCCGTGTCCGAGGTCCACGGCGAACTGGCCGGCGAGCGAGAGCACTTCATGGGTGCGGCGGCTCAGCAGCCGGGTGATGTCCGTGGGGCGCCCGGACCGGGCAGCGCGCTGGCCCTGCAGGTAGCGCGCGAGGAACTCGTCAAACGAACCGCTGCCGGTACCGGCAGGTCCAAAAAACGTTGGCATGTACCCTCCGTAGGTAAAGTTGAGTGCAATTGACTCAAGTCTCTAGCTACGAAGATTATTCCCGGTCCGGGGACGGGACCGCAACTGTCCGTTCGCGCCCGCCCCCGGGGCCGCAAGTGCCCGTTCGCGCTACTGCAGCTGGCCGTTTGCGGGGGTCAGCTTCCGCAGGTCCGCCTTCCTGATCTTGCCGCTCGCCGTCCGCGGCATCTCGTCCACGAACACCACCGACTTGGGAATCTTGTAGCGGGCCAGGCGCCCGTCCAGGTGGGCCCGCAGCTGCTCCTCACTCAGCTGGGCCCCCTCCCGCAGCAGCACCACGGCCCGCGGCACTTCGCCCCACTTTTCGTCCGGCACGCCGATCACCGCCACGCTGCCCACGGCCTCCAGCTCGGTGATGGCCTGCTCCACTTCCGCCGGATAGATGTTCTCGCCGCCGGAGATGATCATGTCCTTGAGCCGGTCCGAGATGAACACGAAGCCCTCGCCGTCCTTGTAGCCCATGTCGCCGGACTTGAACCAGCCGTCCGCGGTGTAGGAATCGGCCGTCGAGTCGGGCCGGTTCCAGTATTCGTGGATGACGTTGGGACCCTTGATCTGGATCTCACCCACCGTGCCCGGTGCCGCCGGCTCCGTGTCGGGACTGGCGAGGTCTGCTATCCGGACCTCCGTAAAGAAGTGCGGCAGCCCGGACGATCCGGCCTTGTCCCGGGACCGCGCCGCCGGCAGCGTGGTGGCACCCGGCGCCGTCTCGGTCATCCCGTAGCCGTTCGAAAAGTGCAGCCCCCGCTTCTCGTAGGCATCCAGCACGCGCAGCGGCACCGCCGACCCTCCGCAGGTCAGCTTGTTCAGGGAGCTCAGGTCCGTGGTTTCCCAGGCGGGATGTTCGCAGAGCATCTGGTAGGTGGTGGGCACCCCGCTGATGGTGGTGGCCCGGTGCCGTTCGATGAGCTGAAGCGTCCGCAGCGGATCGAACCGGGCCTCCAGCACCACGGTCCCGCCCTTCAGCAGTGTGGGCAGGACGCCCATGTCCAGCGACGCCACATGGAACATCGGGGAGATCATCAAGGCAACGTCCGTGGAAGCGAAGTCGAAATCGACAATCACATTGATGCAGTTCCACGTGATGTTCCCGTGGGTCAGCAGGGCACCCTTGGGGTGACCGGTGGTGCCCGAGGTGTAGAGGATCATGGCGCCGTCGTCCAGGCCCACCGGCTCGTCGGGGGCCACGTTCGCGCCGGACGCCACCACGTCTTCGTAGCGTTCCGCCGGCTGGTCCCCCTGCACGGCGGCAGCGCCGCCGTCGTGCTTTCCTGTCGGGGCGGCTTCGTCGACGGCGATCCGCCGGACGGCGCCGGTGCCGCCCGCGCCACGGACCGCCAGGTCCGACAGGCTCTCCGCGTGCACCAGCAGCACGGCGCCGCAGTCCCTGAGCTGGAACTGAATTTCCGGGGGCGCCAGCCGCGTGTTCAGTGGGACGAAGACGGCTCCGGCCAGGCCGCAGGCGAAAAGGGTCTCCAGGAAGGACGGATCGTTCTCCCCCAGGTAGGCCACCCGGTCCCCGCGGGCCACGCCGCGGTCACGGAGGGCATTGGCAAGCCGGGCCGAGCGTTCCGCCAGTTGCTCGTAACTGACCTCCCGGTCTCCGGCGATAATTGCTGTCTTGTTGCCCGACTTCGGGCGGCGCCGTTGCAGCCACGAGCCGATGCCAAAATTTTCCACGGCAAATCCTTTCTAATTAGACGGTAGTCCCTGGCGGCCGGATCAGAGCCGGACTGTCTGGAGATCGTTGTTCTTGGGTTCCCGGGTGAGCAGGATGAAGACGATCGACACCACGGACATGATGGCGAGGTACCAGACCACCGAGCCGGTGTTCTGGCCGGAGTCCTTGAAGATCTGCGCCACGATGGAACATCGGCACGAGGTAGGCGATGAACAACACGAGTCCGCCCACCATCACCGGCCGCCGGCCCAGCTTGTCCGAGAGCCTGCCGCCCAGGACCACAAAGACGATGGAGACCAGGGAGGCTGCGGCGTAGGCGTAGAGCACGCCCTGGCGGTCGGCGCCCTTGGAGACGGCGAAGGTCACCGCGAACGTTGCCAGCACCACCTGCAGCGCGAACCCCGCGGCTCCGGCCAGCATGGTGAAGATGAGGGTCTTGGGCCGGCGGAGCACCTGGAGCAGGGGAATTTCACGGCGGACCGGTGCGGTGCCGCGGGCTCCGCTTGCGCCTTCCGTCCGCGCCGCTTCGGCCTGCACGCGCTTTTCCTGTTCGAGGGCAGCCTTGAAGATGGGGCTCTCGGAGACCTTCAGACGGACGAACATGCCCACGCCCAGCAGCACGAAGGAAAGCAGGAACGGTACGCGCCAGCCCCAGGCAAGGAACTGGTCGTTCGGCAGTGACGAGAAGGCGCCCATGATGAACGTGCCCAGGACGGCGCCCGTCGGGGCACCGGCGTTCACGAACGACGCCGCGAAGCCGCGCTTGCCGGATTCCGAGTGTTCCAGCGCCATCAGGGCGGCGCCGCCCCATTCACCGCCGACGGCGATGCCCTGGAAGATGCGGAGGACCACCAGCATCACGGCGCCCCACGGCCCCGCCACGGAGGCGCCCGGGACCAGGCCGATCAGGGTGGAGGCCACGCCCATGACCAGCATGGAGACGATGAGCATTCCCTTGCGGCCCAGCTTGTCGCCGAAGTGGCCGAAGATGATCCCGCCGAGGGGGCGGGCCACGTAGCCGGCGGCGAAGGTGCCGTAGGCCGCCACCACGCCTACCCATTCGTCCATCCCGGAGAAGAAGACCTTCGGGAAAACGACGGCGGCGGCCGTGGCGTAGAGGAGGAAGTCGTAGTACTCGATGGTGCTGCCCAGATAACTGGAGGCGATGACCGTGCGCGCTTCCTTGCGGCGTTCGGCCGTACCCATGGCTTGAAGCTGAGTGAGTCCAGACATGGCTGTTCCTTTAGGACAGAGGGATAAAAAAGGGGGGTTTGTACTGGAAAGGCGGGTTCCGTGGCGATTATTTGTAGAAGCGGGCCAGGAATTCGGCCACGACGGCGGGGCGCTCCTGGCCTTCGATCTCGATGGTGTTGGCCACCTTGATCTGGGCGCCGCCCTTGACCTCGGTGACCTCGGCAATGGTGGCCTGCATGCGGATCCGCGAGCCCACCTTCACCGGCGAGGTGAAGCGGACTTTGTCCAGGCCGTAGTTCACCTTGGTGGTGACGCCGTCCACGTCGAACAGCTCGCCCCAGAACGGAATGATCAGCGAGAGGGTGAGGAACCCGTGGGCGATCGGGGCGCCGAACGGGCCTTCCTTGGCGCGCTCCGGGTCTACGTGGATCCACTGGTCATCGCCCGTGGCGTCGGCAAATTTGTTGATTTGCTCCTGCGTGATTTCGCGGTATTCGGTCACGCCGAGATCGGTTCCGGCGAGCGTGAGCAGTTTGTCGAAGTCGACGACGAGATTGGGCATGTGGGCCTCCTAGTGTGGTTTTTGGAGTTGCGGAAGTACGACGGCCGTGCGGTGCTGCCGCCGTCGGGTTTTGGTTGTTGTTCGATTCAGTTAGCGGCGTCCGGTTAGCGGCGCGTCAGCGGGTGAAGGCGCTTTCGCCGGTGAGGGCGCGGCCCACGATGAGTGCGTTGATTTCGTGGGTGCCTTCATAGGAGTAGACGGCTTCGGCGTCGGCGTGGAACCTGGCCACGTCCGTCTCGAGGGTGATTCCGTTGCCGCCCACCACCTCGCGGGCCAGGGCCACGGTTTCGCGCATCAGCAGGGATGTTTGCATCTTGGCGAGTGCGGAGTCCTGGTCGCGGTAGATGCCGCGGGCCTGTTGTTCAGTCAGCCGGACCACCAGGGACAGCGAGGACGTGACGTTGCCGAGCATCCGTGCCAGTTTTTCCTGGACCAGCTGGAAGGAGCCCAACTGGCGGCCGAACTGCGTGCGTTCGGTGACGTAGCGGAGGGCGGCTTCGAAGGCCCCGGCCTGGATGCCGGTGGCAATCCAGGCAACGTCCGATCGCATGGCCCGGAGCATCGCGGCCACGTCCTTGAAGGAGTTCACGTTGTGCAGCCGCATGGATTCCGGCACGCGGACACCGTCGAGCCTGATGTGGGCGTTCTGCATCATCCTCAGCGCAGTCTTGCCGTGGATCTTCTCGAGTGTCACGCCCTCAGCCTGGCGGTCCACCAGGAAGGCCTTGACCTGCCCGTCCTCCTGGTCCCGGGCGAAGACCGCCAGCACGTCGGCGCTTACTGCGCCGCCGATCCAGCGCTTGGCGCCGTTCAGCACCCAGGAATCCCCTTCCCTGCGGGCTGTGGTGGACAGTCCTCCGGCGATGTCCGAACCGGAGTCAGGTTCAGTGAGGGAAAAGACGCCCTTGAGGGAGAAGTCGACGACCTTCGGCATCCACTCGGCCTGCTGCTCCGGCGAGGCGCCCACCCGGATGGCGGTGCGGAAGAGTCCGGCCTGGGACGTGTACCAGGTGGCCAGCGAGGCGTCCGCTCGGGCGAGTTCGAAGATCCGGAAACCCTGGTAGATGCCCCGGGCAGGGCTGCTTTTTGCGCCCAGGGCGCCCGTAAGCTCCGCCGGTTCCATCAGGTCCAGGTCGATCAGGGGCTGGGCGAGTTGTGTGGGGAACTCCCCGCGTTCCCAGTAGTCGGCCAGCAGCGGTTGCGCTTCCCGGTCCAGGAAGTTCCGCAGCCGGCCCAGCACGCGGCGCTCGTCCTCCGTGAGAAGGGATTCGGCGTCGTAGTAGTCGCAGACGCCGTAGAGGCGGGCCGCCGCCACAGTCCCCGTATCGGTATCGAGGCTCATCTCAGCCGCCCAGTCCGAGCAGGCGCACCGCGTTGTGCTTGAGGATCTTGGGCCTGACCTCGTCCTTGAGCGGCAGGTCCGCGAAGGCGCCAAGCCACTTCTGCGGCGTGATGAGCGGGAAGTCGGTGCCGAACAGGACCTTGTCCTGCAGGACCGAGTTGGACATGCGCACCAGCGACTCCGGGAAGTACTTGGGCGACCAGCCGGAGAGGTCGATATGTACGTTGGCCTTGTGCGTGGCGATGGAGTTTGCCTCGTCCTGCCACGGCACCGAGGGGTGCGCCATGATGATCTGCAGTTCAGGGAAGTCGGCGGCGACGGCGTCCAGCAGGAGCGGGTTGGAATAGGCCAGCTTGATGCCGTACCCGCCGGGGAGGCCTGCGCCCATGCCGTTCTGGCCGGTGTGGAAAATGGCCGGCAGGCCCAGTTCCTGCAGGGTCTCCCACAGCGGATAGAACTGCTCGTTCGAGGGGTCGAAGCCCTGCAGGCTGGGATGGAACTTGAAGCCGCGGGCGCCAAGGTCGATGGCCTGGTGCTTGGCGCCCTGGATGGCTTCGGCCCCCGTGCGGGGATCCACGCTGCCGAAGGGGATCAGCACATCGTTGTTCCGGGCCGCGCCGGCGATCAGGTCCTCAATGCTGTTGGGTTCGTGCTTGAGCTGGGTGCGCGCGTCCACGGTGAAGACGACGGCGGCCATGTTCAGTTCCCGGTACACCTCGGCGATGCGGTCCAGCGAGGGGGTGCGGTCCTCGGATTTGAAGTACTTGGCCGAAGCTTCAGTGAGCGCCGGCGGGAGCGACTCGTGGCCGTGGCCGTCCACTTCGAGGTGGACGTGCATGTCGATCGCGTCGAGCTTCGCGGCGTCGATGCCGAGCTCATAGCGGGTGGCAGGCATGGCTAGCCCACCTTCACGGGAGCCGGCTGGTTCCCGGCCGGACGCGCGTCGGGCTGCAGGTCCTCGGGCAGCGGCAGGAACTCCTCGCCCACGCTCTGAAGCTTCCCGCCGAAGAGCGGGCCGAAGTTGGCCACGAGGTCCTCGTAACGCCAGCCGCCCTCGCGGTATTCGGTGGCCGCTGCCTCGGGGTGGGTCCAGAGCTGGAGCCGGTCGCCGCCGGCGCCGATGGCCTGGCCGGTAATGCCGGCCGCCTCATCGGAGGCGAGGAACGCGACCAGTCCGGAGACGTCGTCGGCCGTTCCGAAACCGAGTTCGTGGCGGAAGAAAGCCGGCATGGCCTCCCCGCGCTCGTCCGCCTCCACTGCCTTCTGGAAGTAGGGAACGGTTTTTGTCATGGCCGTGGCCGCCACCGGGATGACGGCGTTGGCGGTTACCCCGGCCTTCTTCATTTCCAGGGCCCAGGTGCGGACCATGCCCACGATGCCGGCCTTGGCGGCGGCGTAGTTGGTCTGGCCGAAGTTGCCGCGCTGCCCGGTGGGCGAGCCGATGGTGATGATCCGGCCGGCAACACCGTTCTCCTTGAAGTAGGCGAACGCTTCCCGGACACACGTGAAGGTGCCGCGGAGGTGGACGTTGATGACGGCGTCGAAATCCTCGTCGGTCATCTTCAGCAGGCTCTTGTCCCGCAGGATGCCGGCGTTGGTGACCAGGATGTCGAGCCGGCCGAAGTTTTCCACGGCTGCCTGCACAAGTTGCCTGGCCGCCTCCGTGCTGCCGACGGGAGCGACGACGGCGGTGGCCTTCCCGCCGTCCGCCTCAATGGTCCGGACCGCTTCCGCGGCCACCTCGGCGTCCACGTCGTTGATGACGACGGCGGCGCCCTGCCGGGCGAGTTCCCGGGCGTAGGCCAGGCCCAGGCCCCGGCCGCTTCCGGTGACGATTGCTACTTTGCCTGACAGGCTCATGGCTGCTCCTTTGCTAGCTGACCTTGTGCATTCCCGCCATCGGCGTGGGATGCTGTTCTGTATCCATGAAATTATGGATAGTTGAAAATGTCAACGATTTATTTTGAGGATTATTGGAGTTGGGCATGACGATCGAGATACAGGGCGGTCAGCGCACCGAACAGGCCCACAAGTTGGTCGCCGCATCCATCAGCCAGGACCTCGGCTTCCTGCTGGCCAAGCTGCACGCCGCAGGGTCCGTTGTGAACAACAGGGCGCTGGCCGAATTCGACCTCAAAGAGCGTTCCTACTCCGTCCTGATCCTCGCAAACAGCGGGCTCGAGCCGACGCAGCGCGAAATGGCCGACTTCCTCAGCCTGGACCCGAGCCAGATTGTGGCCCTCGTGGATGAGCTGGAGAAGCGTGGCCTGGTGGCGAGGGCGCCCGGGAAGCAGGACCGCCGGGCAAAGACCGTGACGGCTACCGCCAAGGGAGGAAAACTGCTCGGCCAGGCCAGCGAGGCTGCACGAAGGGCTGAGGCGGAAGTTCTGGACGGGCTGCCCGCGGAGGAATCGGCCCAGCTCAAGGCACTGCTCCGCAAAGCATTGTGGGGTGCCGGGCTGCCCGAATGAGGGCCGGCCGGGCCGGGCGGGCCTAGCGGGGTGCCGGGCCCGGCTTAGCGGGCCGGGCGGGAGCGCCCCTCTCGGGCGGCCTGGTTCCGCCGCGCCAACTCTGCCATGACCACCGGCCCCACCAGGCCGGCGTGGTTCGGGCCCGGGGTGTTTTCGCAGTCCCTGAGGAGGCCGGCCAGCGCTTCGAGCTCACCGGTGGGGACAGCGGACAAGGAGGCGTACGCCTTGATGACACGCCGTTCGGCGATGCCGGCGTGGCGGCTTCTGTCGGCGTGTAGTTTGCGGCGCATGGGACTTCCTCAGCGAAGAATCCGGAGGCTGCCTGCATAACCCGAAGCCAGAATACCGCAGCCGGGTCAGTCGTGGAACGGTTCTCCCGTGGTCCGATGGTCCGCGTGGTTGATGGTTTCCCGGATCAGCCGGACGAGGTGGCCGTCGTGCAGCGAGTAAATGACCTGCCGGCCGTTCTTCCTCCCGTCCACCATTCCGCTGAGCCTGAGCTTGGCCAGGTGCTGGCTGACTACGGTCCGCGGTACGGCTGCCGCCTCAGTGAGTTCAGTGACACTCTTGGGGCCCTGCGAAAGCTGCCACAGCAGATGCAGGCGGGTCGGCTCGGCCAGCATCCGCAGCGTGGCGGCGGCATTTTCAAGCAACTCCGCGCCAGGTGTGACCGGATGGACGAGCGAGGGCTCCTCAGTTCCGGCGTTGAACGGACTGCTCGGCTGGCTGCTCAACTGTGCTCCTTGATGGCGGCTGGGTCTGATCCTAAAGCTGGGCCTGGTCCTAAAGGGGTCTTTCCGGGCCAGAACAGGAAGCCTCCTGCACTGCCAAGTATCGCAAGGATCGTCAGCGCTGCTGCAGCCCAGCCCAGGCCCGCGGCGGCACCAATCCAGCCTGCCAGCGGGTAGCTCAGGATGTAGCAGGCATGGGAGAGCGAGAACTGGGCCGTGAAAACGTAGGGAAGGGTACCCTCGGTGGAGGCCTCCCGAAGCAACCGGGAGGACGGTGTAAGGACGGCTGAAGTGGCAGCCCCCAGCAGGAGCCACAGCGCCAGCAACGGCCACCACCCCGTCTCCGCAGTCGCCAGGAACATCATCGCGGCGGCACCGGCGAGCGCCGGCGGGATCAGGGCGGCTCCGGTCATCATGACAGCACGGTCTCCAAAGCGGTCAAGGAGCCGCGGGGCAGCCAGGGCGACGGCCATGGAGCCGGCACCGAAGCAGGCCAGGGCTACGGCGAGATCGGATCCGGGACGGTGCAGGCTGTCGCGGACGTAGACCACCGTATTGACCAGCACCAGGGCATTCGGCGCGGACACCGCCAGGTTCAGCGCGAGAAGCGACCTCAGCCGCCGGTTGTGCCAAAAGATCCGCGTTCCCAGCGTGGTCCGGTGCCAGAGGGAAGGCTGAGGACCTCCGGGCGCGGCGGACCGGGGAATGGCCGTCATGGCGACGAGGATCGCCGAAGCCAGGAAGCCTGCAACCGTACCGATGAACAGCCTGTTGTAGCTCATTACCGTCAGCAGCAGCGCGGCGGCGGCCGGGCTGACGAGTGCTTCCATGTCGTAGGCGAGCCGGGACAGCGAAAGGGCGTACGTGTAGTCCCTGGGATCCTTCAGGATCAGCGGTATCAGCGACTGGAACGCCGGGGTAAACGTTGCGGACGCGGACTGAAGCAGGAAGATCACCACGTAGATCTGCCACGTTTCCGTGATGAACGGCAGGCATAGGGCCATGGCCGCCCGCACGAGGTCAGCTCCGATCAGAACGGGCTTCCTGGGCAGGCGCGCCACCAGCGCGGTGATCACCGGGGCCAGCCCCACATAGGCCAACATCTTGATGGTCAGCGCTGTGCCAAGGACGGCCCCGGAGTTCCTGCCCGCGAGGTCATACGCCAGCAGCCCCAGGGCGATGGTCAGCAGACCCGTCCCCGCCAAAGCCACGATCTGGGCACAGAACAACCGGGCATAGACTCCGTTGCGAAGGACCGCGAACACCAGACTCCTCAAGTGCATATGTGCACTAATGTGCACATATAGACTAGCTGAGCCGAGCCTCGATGCAACCGCCTAGCGGAAGGAGGGCTTGTGATCGGCGCCGCGCATCCGGACAGCCACCACAACACCGGACACTCCGGTCAGGACGGCAACGACGGCGACTGCCGCAGGAATGCCGTAGGCGTCTGCAATGATTCCGGACAGCAGGGCGCCGACCGCAAAGCCGCCGTCGCGCCACAGCCGGTAGATCCCCACCGACCTGGCCCGCCATTCGGGGTGGGCAACGTCGCCGATGGCGGCCAGCAGCGTCGGGTAGACCATGGCCGTGCCTGCCCCCAGCAGGACTGCCGCGGCCAGCCAGATCTCAAAGGCGGCGCCAAAGGCGACCATGCCGAGCGCGACGGCCTGCACCAGCATGCCTCCCACGATCAGGGGCTTGCGCCCGATCCGGTCCGACAGCACCCCGGTCACCAGCTGGCCGGCTCCCCACACGGCCGGATACACCGCCGCGAGGATGCCGATGCGTTCAATTGTCAATCCGGCGGCCGCAAAGAGGACCGGAAAAAGGCCCCAGGCCAGGCCGTCGTTGAGGTTGTTCACCATGCCCGCCTGGCTGACAGCGGACAGCGATTTGTCACGGAAGCTCGTCAGGGTGAACACCTCGCGGTTGCTCAGCTGCCCGTGCGCCCCCTCGTGGACCGCAACGTGGCTGGCGGCCTCAGCCCTGGCGTGGTGGTGCGTTTCCCGCACGGTGAGCACGGAAAGGCCCAGGCCGACGGCGATGAAGGCAGCACCCAGCAGGAACGGGCCGGGGCGCAACCCGTAAGTGGAGGCGATGTAGCCGGTGGCCAGTGCGGTCCCGGCGACGCCGAGGTAGCCGGCGGCCTCGTTGAGGCCCATGGCCAGGCCCCGGCGTGAAGGACCCACGAGGTCCATCTTCATCATGACCGTCGTGGACCAGGTCAGCCCCTGGCTGATGCCGAGGACGATGTTGGCCGCGACGATCCACCCCCATGACGGCCCGAAGATCAGCATCAGCGGGACGGGCAGCGCGACCAGCCACCCCGCCACCAGGACCGGCTTGCGCCCGTAACGGTCCGACAGGGTTCCGGCGAAGTAGTTGGTGGCCGCCTTGGCCACCCCGAACGCCAGGATGTACGTCAAGGCGCTGGTGTACAGGTCCAGCTTGAAGACCTCACCGGCCAAGAGGGGCAGGACGGTCCTCTCCTGGCCCAGCGTGCCGCCAACCAGGGCATTGACGGCCACCAGGATCATGAACTGGGCAAGATTCTGCCGCAGCCCCAGGGTTATGGCACCCCTAGTGCCGGGCTGATGTTTCGGGGAGGTGTTTCCGGGCGTCATGGGTACGTTCCTTGGTTTCCGTAAGCGTGGTCTGCCTAGAGGGCAGGGCAGGCATCCGGTGACGCACGGAACGGGCGCCGGGCATCCCGCCCCACAGCGTAAACACGCCGATCGGAAGGGCCGACGGCGACTGGGGACAGCCCGGGTCTCAGCGGGCTTTTCGCCGCCGGCCCCATAACAATTTTAGGAGATTCCGCCCCGCTGCGTGCGAGTGGACGCTACCCGTTTTCCCCCGGTTGCGCTATGCAGACGTAGTTCCGGCCACGCGGCCTGCGGCGCGTGCGGAGCGGTTGCGCCACCAGCGGCGGACGAGGTCCGCCATGGCCAGGAGTCCCGCCAAGGGCGAGAGGACTGCTGCGGTGTAGACGAAGAGCAGCCATGTGAGTGTTGCAATGGGCGGCTGGCTGGTGCTGAGGAGGGACAGTCCGCCCAGGAAGGCAACCGTCCAAAAAAGAACGACTCCGGAGAGCACCGCTGCAGCAGGGAAATACTCGTTCGTCACTACGGTCATCACAGTGTTCAATGCTCTTCCTCCTGACTGGTTTGGCGCCGGACTTTACCGCGTCAATCTCAGTATGGGGCCAGCCAAACCAGGATTCCGGCAGGACGCAGAAACCGTGACGAAAATAACCAGAGACCGTGCCGGGAACTGCTCAGCCAGGGCTCTTTACCGAGGACAGCACTTCCAGCGCGGCGCGCAGCCGCGTGTCGGCGTCGTTGGCCACTTCCGCAACGGCGGGACTGCCGCTCAGCTGCACCATGGTCTGCGGATCAATGGCCTGGATGGTTGTCATGTCCGCGTCGCGGCCGCGGCGCACCACGACGTTGCAGGGCAGCAGTGCACCGAGGTCCGGTTCGGCGGCAAGCGCGCGGCTGGCCAGGGCAGGGTTGCACGCGCCCAGGATGACGTAGTCGCCCAGGGCGTCAGCGGCCTCGGCGCCAAGTTTGGCCTCAAAGGTCGCGCGGACGTTGATCTCCGAAAGGATGCCGAACCCCTGTCCGGCGAGCGCCTCCCGCGTTTGTTCGACGGCGTCGCTCCAGGACAGCGGGACGGTCGCGGTGTGGGTATAGCTCATATTGTCTCCTTGGCTGTGGCCGGTGGGCCGGAACGGTTGGGTGTTCTTGTCGGTGGTTTTGCGGCTTGGGTGCGGCTCAGGCAAGGGACAGGAAGAGCTTTTCCAGGTCTTTCGTGTCCATGCTCGCATCCTTGCGGACAAGGCATTGCTCCAGCCCGTTGGCAATGATGGCGAATCCCGCGCGGTCCAGTGCCTTCGACACCGCGGCCAGTTGGGTCACGACGTCTTTGCACTCGCGGCCTTCTTCGAGCATCCGGGTTACTGCGGCAAGCTGCCCCTGGGCCCTCTTGAGCCGGTTGATGACCGGGGCGAGGTCGGTTGAATCGAGTTCCATGGTGCCTCCGGGTAAGGGTTGGATGCTTCCAGCGTATACCCCCCGGGGTGTTTTGGCTACCCCTAGGGGTATCTGCAATACTCGGTGGGGTATTCAGCTTCTGTCTGATCCGTCTTGAAAGGACATCCATGACACGCCCCTCCGCTTCGGCATCCTCCTCCGCTTCACTTGCGGCCCCCGCAGTCACTGCCCTGGATCCGGAAACGCTGCAGACCTGGTTTCAAGAACACAAGGACCTTGTGGTGATCGACGTACGATCGGCCGCAGAATTCGAATCCCTGCACATCCGGGGGTCGTACAACGTCCCGCTCCCCCTGCTTTCCGAGCACACCGACGAACTGGCCACCCGGCTGGGAAGCCGCGTTGTGCTTGTCTGCCAGTCCGGCGCACGGGCCGAGCAGGCACGGCAGCGCCTCGGCGGTGCAGGCATCGGTACCGCTTATGTCCTGACCGGCGGCGTGCCGGGCTTCGCAGCAGCCGGCGGAAACGTTGTCCGCGGCAAGGCCCGCTGGGACCTGGAACGCCAGGTCCGCCTGGCAGCCGGCTCCCTGGTGGTGCTGGGCCTGGCCGGCGGCAAATTCGTTTCACCCAAAATCCGCCTGCTCGCAGGAGCCATCGGCACTGGCCTGACATTCTCCGCCGCGACCAACACCTGCGCCATGGGCCAGGCACTCTCGGCGATGCCGTGGAACAAGGCGGCAAAGGAACCCACCCGCGAATCCGCCATCCTGCAGCTGCCCACGGCAGCGTTGCAGACCGATCAGGACCGGGCGCAGGCGGCATGATTTCAGCTTTGGCCCTGGGGCTACTCGTCGGGGTCGTGCTCGGCGTAGTCGGGGGCGGCGGCTCGATCATCGCCGTC
Organism: Arthrobacter sp. FB24; assembly: GCF_000196235.1. Classification (NCBI taxonomy): domain Bacteria; kingdom Bacillati; phylum Actinomycetota; class Actinomycetes; order Micrococcales; family Micrococcaceae; genus Arthrobacter; species Arthrobacter sp. FB24. Next base: position 4,318,185 of record NC_008541.1, read on the forward strand.
CCTGCCCTGGTGTACGGGGTGGGCCTAAGCCCCGCGGAGGCCATCCCCACTTCCCTGGTGGTGGTAGGCCTCTCGTCACTGGCAGCACTCCTGCCCCGGCTCCGCGAAGGCATCAACTGGCCGGTTGTCCTGCTGGTCGGGGCTGCCGGCATCCCGGCCGCCTGGGGAGGGGCGGCCGTAGGCCGGCTGCTGGATCCGAACGTACTGATGCTGGCATTCGCAGGCATCATGGTGGTTGCCGGCGTCCGTATGCTGATGCGCACCAAAGAACTGGAGGGTTCTTGTAGCACGGGCCCCGCGAGGGCCTTCCGATCCTGCGCCCCCAAGGCCGTTGGAGTCGGGCTGCTGGTCGGCTTCCTGACCGGCTTGTTGGGAGTTGGCGGCGGATTCCTCATCACACCGGCACTCACGCTCTTCCTGGGGCTGCGCATGAAGCAGGCCGTCGCCTCCTCCCTGGCCATCATCGTCATCAACTCCGCCGCAGGCTTCGGAGCTCACGCCGCCGGTTTCACCATCGAGTGGTCCACGGTCCTGGCCTTCACGGTGCCGGCCATCCTCGGCTCGCTCGCCGCGGCCCGCCTGGCCCGCCTGCTCAAGGACAGGCACGTCCGCGTCTCATTCGCCGTTCTGATCTTCGCCGTCGCCGCCTGGGTCACGGCGAGCACCGTCACAGCCTGACCGGCACCCGCCCGTCCCACACCACCAAAAGTCCCACGAAGGAGAACCCCATGAGCCTTATCGACTCGCTGAAGAAGGCTTTCAGCAAACCGTACAAAACCGTCTCGGTGGCCGAGGCCAAGGAGCTCCTGGTATCGCGGGCGGTGCTGATCGACGTCCGTTCCGCGCAGGAATGGCGAAGCGGCCACGCACCCCAGGCCAAGCACCTGCCCCTGGACAAGCTGCAGGCCGGCGTAACGGGCCTGCAAAAGGGCCGTCCCGTCGTCGCCATGTGCCAATCGGGAGTCCGCTCAGCCTCGGCCGCGCGGCTGCTGGCCAGCCAGGGCTACGAGGCATATTCGCTCCGCGGCGGCATCGGGGCCTGGCGCCAAGCCGGCGAACCGGTCCGCTAAACATCCACCCCACACTCCCGAAAGGAACCCGTCATGGCAGAAATAACCGTCACCGAAGTTGAGCAACGGCGCGCCAGCTCACAAGTCCTCGATGTCCGCGAAGACTTCGAAGTCGCCGAAGGCATGATCCCCGGCGCCCTGCACATCCCGATGGGGCAGCTGCAGGCCCGCCTCTCCGAGCTGGACCCCGGCGTACACGTCATCGTCGTCTGCCGCAGCGGCAATCGAAGCGCCCGCGTGGCAGATGCGCTCAGTGGCGCCGGATTCAGCGCCGACACTATGACCGGCGGCATGATCGCATGGAGCCGCGCAGGACTCCCCGCCGCCTGACACGCCTGCCGCAACCGCAGCTATCCACCCCCTCCAGCCATACTTAAGGAATTCAGCCATGGCAACCATCGACATCACGGAAGAATCGCTTGCCCGGACCCTTGAAGATAACGACATTGTCTTCATCGACTTCTGGGCCGGCTGGTGCGGCCCCTGCCGCATGTTCGCCCCCACGTACGACGCAGCCTCCCAGAAGCACCCGGACGTCGTTTTCGCCAAGGTGGACACGGAAGCCGAACAGGCATTGGCTGCCGCTGCCGGCATCACGTCCATCCCCACGCTGATGGCATTCCGGGACAAGACCCTCGTCTTCTCCCAGCCAGGCGCCCTCAACGCGGCAGGGCTGGAGCAGGTCATCCAGGGCGTCAAAAACCTCGATATGGCAACACTGCGCGAGCAGGCAGCGCAGCATCAGTCCTGACGCATATCCACAGAAGCCGATGCGCAGTATTACGCCCGGCGACCTGGCGGCAATCTGGCCCCGCACGGTGGTGGTGGACGTGCGGCGCCAGGATGAATATGCCGTCGCCCATATCCCGGGCAGCTTGAACATCCCCCTCGATGAACTGCCCTTCCGGCAGCAGGACCTGCCAAACAGCACGCTCTACGTCCTGTGTGGGTCAGGCAAGCGCAGCAGCAAGGCCACTGCGCTCCTCACTGCCCAGGGCCACGACGCGGTCAACATCGCGGGCGGCATTACGGAGTGGTACCGGGAAGGCCATCCGGTGAGCTATGCACCGCCGGCGCCAGACGAACTTCCGTCCGGACGCTGGAGATCTGCACTGGAGAAACTTGCGAATTGGCGCGGCCGAAGCACCGGCTGACGGCTTCAAAACCACAGCGCCGCGCCATTTGCTGTATACCCCCTGGGGTATTATGATTTTAACTAGACCAACGGGGAGCCACCCCGGAACCCCGCAAGCTTTTACGAAGGAGAACCCATGCTTCTCGAACGCATCTACGATGAAGACCTCGCCCAGGCCAGCTACTTCATTGGCTGCCAGCGGAAGGGTGAGGCAGTTGTTGTCGACGCCCGCCGTGACATCGACACCTACCGCTCCCTCGCAGCAGCCAACGGCATGAAGATCGTGGCCGTTACCGAGACCCACATCCACGCCGACTACCTCTCAGGCACCCGTGAACTCGCGGCCGCCACCGGGGCAAAGATCTATGTCTCCGGAGAGGGCGGCCCCGACTGGCAGTACGGTTTCGACGGCGAGCGCCTGTTCGACGGCAGCAAGATCACCATCGGTAACATCACCGTTCAGGCGCTCCACACTCCGGGGCACACTCCGGAGCACCTGTCCTTCCTGATTACGGACGGCGCATTCAGCAGCGAGGCCGGGTACCTGCTCTCGGGCGACTTTGTCTTCTCCGGCGACCTGGGCCGCCCTGACCTCCTGGACGAAGCCGCCGGCGGCGTGGATACCCGCTTCCTGGGTGCCAAGCAGCTGTTCGCCAGCCTGCGTGACAAGTTCCTGCCCTTGCCCGACTTCGTCCAGGTCTATCCGGGACACGGCGCCGGCAGCGCCTGCGGCAAGGCCCTCGGCGCCATCCCGTCATCCACGGTGGGCTACGAGCGGCTGTACGCCTGGTGGGGCCCGTACCTGGCCGCCAACGACGAGCAGGGGTTCATCGACGAACTGCTCGACGGCCAGCCGGACGCGCACGCCTACTTCGGCCGCATGAAGCGCGAAAACCGCGAAGGCCCCGCCATCATGGGCGAACGTGCGCCGCTGCAGGAACTGGACGCGGCCGACGTCGCAAGGAGCCTGGCAGAAGACACCCTGACCTTCATCGACACCCGTCCCAACGGCGACGTCCACCAGGGCACCGTGGTCCGGTCCCTGAACGTTCCGGCCGGCAAATCCGTTGCCAGCTACGGCGCCTGGGTGGTGAACCCCGAGACGGATCAGAACCCGCTGGTGCTCCTGGCCAAGGACCAGGAGCAGGCCCAGGGCATGTGGGACCACCTGGTACGCGTGGGCATCGACAACGTGGCGGGCTACCTGACCGGCATCGACGGGCTGCCCACCTTCACACCGAAGCTGATCCAGCCCGAGGAACTCGAGGGCTTCGACGCCGCCATGGTCCTGGATGTCCGCAACAAGACCGAGCACAAGGCCGGGCATGTTCCGGGCTCGCACCAGCTCAGCGGCGGCCGCGTCATGTGGCACCTGGATGAACTGCCCGCCGCCGGCACCATCGTGTCCTACTGCCAGTCGGGTGTGCGGAACTCCGTAGCCGCCAGCGCGCTGCGCCGGGCCGGGTACGACGTCGTCGAACTCGACGGCAGCTACGCCGCGTGGGCAGCTAAGGAACAGTCGCTGCAGACCGCTTCGACCCGCTAATCCAACGGCCCGGCCGAGGCCGCAGCGGATCCACCGCACAAGACCCCCGCCGGGCAGTTCCGGGCGGGGGTCTTTCCTTGGGCGCGAACGGAGAACTCGTTCACCGGGGACGGGAGACGGCCCTGGTTCGCTCACGCGCGCTGCGCGGTGACCCGCCGACGCGAAGACGCCAGGAAATTTCGCAGGGAATATCCAATGTCGGAGCCTGGGTCTAAACTGAATTATCGAACATATATTCGAATAAAGGTGTGTTGTGGGCATAATTATCGGTCCCCGCGTGATAGAGGCGGGCGCGTCCCTGCTGTCGGTACTGATCTCCCCGGTACCCGTCGCGGCGGGCTATCCGTCGCCGGCGCAGGACTACTTTGACGGCCGGATCGACCTCAATGAACACCTCATCAAGGACATCACCAGCACCTATATCGTGCGGGTGTCCGGAGACTCGATGGAAGGGGCCGGGATCAGCGACGGCGACGAGCTGATCGTCAACCGTGCCCTGGACCCCAAGGACGGATCAGTGGTCATAGCGGTCCTGGACGGTGAACTGACCATCAAGCGGCTCAGGGTTACGGCATCCGGAGTAGTGCTGCAGGCGGACAACCCCCGGTATCCGGATATCAGGGTCCCGGCATTGTCGGACCTGGTGATCTGGGGCGTGGCCACGCGGTGCCTGCACCATGTCTGAGTCGCGGGCGCCTGAGAAGCGGGCGCAGGACACGGTCCGGCAGATTGCCTTGGTGGACGTCAACTGCTTCTATGCCTCAGCCGAGCGGGCATTCGATCCCTCGCTGGAAGGCCGCCCCCTCGTGGTCCTCTCGAATAACGATGGCTGCGCGGTCACCCGGTCCCCCGAAGCCAAGGCGCTGGGCATCCCCGTCGGCGAGCCGTGGTTCAAGATCGCGCCCCGGGCCAAGGAATGGGGGCTGGTGGCCAAGTCCAGCAACTATGAGCTGTACGGGGATATCAGCGCCCGCGTGATGGAGCTTCTAGGGCGCTACTCGGCCTGGCTGGAGGTTTACAGCATCGATGAAGCCTTCCTGGGAGTCAAAGGGACCCCGGATGAGCTCCTGCGTCTGGGACAAACCATCAAGACGGCTGTCCGCCGCAACGTCGGGGTGCCGGTCTGCGTGGGAATTGCCAATACCAAGACTCTCGCGAAGCTGGCCAACAAGTGGGCGAAGAACAACCCCGGCCTCAACGGCGTGTGCCACTGGGACTCCATGCCGCCCCCGGCCCGCGAAGCGCTGATGGGCCGGGTATCCGTCATCGAACTCTGGGGCGTGGCTGGCCGGCTGACAAAACGCCTGAACAACATGGGCATCCATTCCATCCTGGACCTTGCCCGCGCCGATCCCGTCCGGATCCGTGACCGCTTCTCGGTGGTGCTGATGCGCACGGTCCTGGAACTGCAGGGCACCGCGTGCATCCCCATGGAAGCAGAGCGCATTGGGCGTGACCAGCTCATCTTCAGCCGCTCGTTTTCCACGCCCATCACCACCGCCGCGGACCTGCGACAGGTCATGAGCGTCTACGGCCAGCAAGCCAGCGCCCGCCTGGCCAAGCACAGCCTGCAGGCCAAGGTCCTCACGGCCTTCGCCGGCACCTCCCACTACAACCCGCTGGACACGTCCTACCCCTCGGTCTGCGTCACCCTGCCCATGCCCACCGCGGATCCGGTGCTGTTGACCAGGGCCGCGCATGCCCTGCTCCCCCGGATCCAGGAAGGGACCAAATACGTCCGCGCGGGCATCATGGTCACCGACCTGCGCCCCTCGGGCCAGCAGTCACCCCTGCCGGTGTTTGCCAACCCGCACGAAGAACGCGGCATCGGCCCCCTGCTGGAGGACATCACCCGCCGCTACGGACGCGGATCCGTGGGCCTCGGCCATGCCGGAATCCGGGGCGGGCCGGACTGGTCCATGCAGCGCACCATGCTCTCGCCCAGGTACACCACGCACTGGAACGAGCTTCCCGTGGTCAAGGCAGCCTGAGCGCCCGCTGTTACACTCTGCACATGATCGGGCTTCCCTTCGCGGGAAATGGGCTTGTGCACGGCGTTATGACGGGGCTCGGAATCTTCGCAGCCCTGCTGTTTTACGCCTATGAAAAGCGCCGCCGCGGCCTGACTGATCCCCGGTTGTGGCCCATCGCAGGCTTCGCCGTCGCCTTCGGGGCCATCGGATCACGCGTGCTCACCTGGGATATTTCCCGGCAGGTCTCCCTGGCGGACTGGTGGGGCAACGGCGACCGCAGCATCCTCGCCGGCCTGGTCGGCGCATGGTTCGGGGTCCATCTGGGCAAACGGCTGACAGGCTACCGGGAATCCACCGGTGACCTGCTCGCACCGTCGGTGGCACTGGCCCTGATCGTGGGGCGGATCGGCTGCCTCCTCACCGAACTGCCCGGCACCCCGACTGGGGGCGCCTGGGGAATAGTCCTCAGCCCGGCGCAAGCGGCGCTGATCGGCGGGCCCCCCGGGGCCGGACTCCATCCGTCCTTTGCCTACGAGATCGTGTTCCACGCCGCCGCGTTCGCCGTCATGTGGCGTTTTCGAGACCGCCTCGCACACCCCGGCGACCTTTTCATCTGCTATGTGACCGCCTACGCGCTGTTCAGGTTCGGGGTGGAGTTTGTCCGCGGCAATGAGGTGATCTGGCTGGGAATGAGCCGCCCCCAGTGGTTCCTGCTGGCGGTTCTCCCCCTGCTGGGCTGGCGGATCTGGCGGGTGTTCGGGAAACCGCTCCGCCCGGAGTTGAAAGGAAGAGTGGCATGAGCGAGGACACCCCTGACGTTCCCCGGAACCCGCCCCCGCCCCAAATAGAGGGGCCGCCCTCTGCACCCAGGCGTGGCTCCATGGTGCTCGGAATCCTGTTGGGGACTCCTGCCCTTTATGCCCTCTATTTCGGGACAACATCGGGTATCGCTCCGGATGAAGGGTACAAGACCTTTCTCGCTGGGCCCGCAGCGTTCGTACCAATCGCCGTGTATCTGGCGGTAGCCGTTGTGCTGGCGGTCCGGCCACGCACGTCCCGGTTCGGCGCGGGGCTTCTTATTGGCCTGGGAGTCTTCACCCTGCTCGGCGGTGGGATCTGCGTCGGATCCCTCGCGCAGATGAGGGGCCTGAGATGAATCCGTCCTCGTTCTCTTCCCGGACGCCGCTTGGACCTGGCCAGCCGCTGCGCGGCGACCGCATCCACCGGTATGTCACGGCGTTCTGCCCCCGCTGCCACGAGACGAATCCCCCGCTTGCCCAGGTGCGGCGCCTGTCCGGGGCACTGCTGATCCGTGACGACCGCGTGTGGCTCGAACGCGGCTGCCCCGACCACGGACTGGTGCGCACGCTGTACGACGAATCGCCCGAAATCCTGCGCTACCTGGAGAAATGGCAGGCGCCCACCAAGCAGCACATCCCCGACCAGGCGGACAACTTCCGCCCGGTACCCGAGGCGTACGCCTACGGGCTTCCCGCCATGCAGACGCAGCACACGTGCATCCTTCTGCAGGACATTATCGAGCACTGCAATCTACGCTGCCCCACTTGCTTCACCTCCTCCGGCCCGCAGCTGCAAGGCGTGGCGCCGCTCGCCGAGGTGCTCGCGAACGTCGATGCACGGCTTGCCCGCGAGAACGGGCGCCTTGATGTGCTGATGCTCTCCGGCGGCGAGCCCACGCTCTACCCTCATCTCGCCGAACTACTGGAGGAACTCGTCGCACGGCCGATCGTCCGGATCATGGTGAACAGCAACGGCATGCTGATGGCGACCGACGACGAGCTGCTCGCCCTCCTGGCGAAGCATCGAGACCGGGTGGAGGTGTACCTCCAATACGACGGACCCTCCAAGGAGGCATCGATTCACCACCGCGGAGGCGATCTGACGCGCTTCAAGGATGCGGCGATCTCGCGCCTGTCCGAGGCGGGCGTCTTCACGACCCTGACGATGACAGCAACCCTCGGCGTCAACGACGGCGAAGTGGGCGCCGTCGTCATGCGCGCCCTGGAAACCCCGTTCGTGGGCGGAGTCGCACTCCAGCCGGTGTTCGGTTCCGGCCGCGGACACGGAATCGATCCCATGGACCGGCTCACCCACACGGGCGTCCTCGAAAGGCTGGCGGAGCAAACCAACGGGGTTGTCTCGTGGCACGACCTGACAGCCCTCCCTTGCTCGCATCCGCACTGCGCCTCCGTCGGCTACATGCTGAAGGACGACTCCGGCGTCTGGCGGTCGCTGACCGCCCTCATCGGGCACGACCAGCTACTCGCCTGGCTGGAGCTCAATCCTGACAGCCTCGCCAACCGCATCGCAGACAGAGCAATCCCATTGGAGCTGCGCAGCCTGATGAAGTCCTCGCTGCTCGATCTGCTGAGCGAACAGTCGTCGCTTTCCCACCCGCGGACAGCGGATCTCTGGAAGAACATCTGCACTCAGTGCGACCTCGGGATAGGCACGCTCACCACGCTGGCGGCCGGCAAGCTCCCCGGTCAGCAGCAACGGCTGCGCAGGCTCCTGGCCGAACGCGTCACACGGATCATGGTCAAGCCATTCATGGACATTTCGACCATGATCGAGGAGAGGCTCACCCAATGCTGCGTGCACGTCGGAACCAAGAGTGACGCAGGCGATCACCAGTGCGCCCCCTTCTGCGCCGTCCAGGCGTGGCCTGCCCTGTCCAGACAACGGATGAGCACGGCCACGGGCGTGCAGCTGCTCCCGGTGCGCCAACTCTGAGGATGATGATGAGCTCCGATTCCGACGCGAGGCGCATCGCCTCCGGCCCCCTGCCGTCGCAGCTGATGCGCGTCCACTGCGTCCGCCACGGCGCCCACGGTGTCCAGCCGGGCGCCGACCCGGATCCGCAGGCCGGCGTTCCGTTCGATCCGCTGCGCCTTTGCATCTTCGCCACAATCGCCCTGCTGGGCTGGCTGACCGGTCCGGTTGCCCTGGCCGTGTTCGCGGCCATCGGGTTCGTCGGATACTGGAAGGCCCGCCGCAAGGGTCTGACAAAGTCGAAGTGCTACCTGCGCGACACCAGGCTGGTGCTCGCCTACCTCGGCCTCCTCCTGGGCGCCGGCCTCTGGGGGATGTACGCGCTGGTCGCGCGCCTGGCCGGCTTCTGAGCAGGCGGTCGACCTAGGCGGCCAGCGGGGAGCCGAACATTTCCGCGGCCCGCCGCAGCAGGTGCTCCGGAACGTCCGCTTCGCCTCCGCGCTCGGTCCGGCCAAGGAACACAGCCGTACCCCTGGCAGCATCTGACAGGTCGAGGCCGGCCTCGCGGATAAGTTGGGCTGCGCGGATGTTCGCAGGCAGGTTCATGAGATGGCCTTCGGCGTTCAGGTAGACATGCCAGTCGCCGCGGCTGACGGATTCCAGGTGTCCCCCGACCAACTGCTGAAGAGTGTTGGTAGTCGCCTCAAGAGCCACGGTTTTCAGGGCGTCACCCAACCGGGCCGGAATGACCAGTGCAGTACATGTAGTGCTCATTTTTCTTCCTCAGTACTGATAACTGAGATGCCACTCAATCTGTTCCCGCGTGCTGCCCGCGTCCACCGGATATGACAGGATTCGACACAATATTGACGCGCCCGTAATGCGCACGGCTTGTGACTAGCCAAGAGGGGGCACCATCCCCCATGCTTGCTCCATGTCCTCAATGTCGAGCCCATACCGGATCATCGCGGTGTGCACCGGAAATATCTGCCGGTCCCCGATGGCCGAGCTGATGCTGGCCAAGGCCTTCGCAGCAGCGGGGCTCGCCGGCGACGTCGTGGTGGATTCAGCCGGAACCACAGCCTATGAGGCCGGCCGCCCCATCGATCCCCGGGCCGCCCGAAAGCTGGCCGCCCACCAACTCGCCTCCAACGCGCACGTGGCGCGGGAGTGGCGTCCCGAATGGTTCCGTGACCGTCACCTGATCCTCGCCCTGGACGTGGACCATTACGGCTGGCTCCGGGCGACGGCCCCCGACGGCGAGGCGCTGGCACGGATCCGGATGCTGCGCAGCTTCGACCCGGCAGTCTCCGGCAGGGACCTCCTGGACCAGGGAATCGAGGACCCCTGGTACGGCGGCCATGCCGACTTCGACATCACCTGGGACCTCATCAAGGCTGCCGTTCCCGGAATCGTGGACCATGTCCGGCGGGAAGTGCAGCAACAGAAGCAGCCCGGGCAGCAGGTACGCTCTATTTCATGACCCCTGCACCCGTGATCATTGCCGTCGACGGCCGGTCCGGCGCAGGAAAAACCACCCTCGCAATCGAGCTTGCCGCGCGGCTGCGGGAGCATCACAAGGTGTCGCTGTTCCATCTGGAGGACGTCTATCCCGGCTGGAACGGCCTGGCGGCGGGCATCGAACGTTATGTCACCACCGTGCTGGCCCCGCTGAGCCGCGGCGAAGCTGCCGAATGGGTCAGCTGGGACTGGGAGAACCACTACGACGGCCAGTCGCGCACAACACTTCCGGCAGAGATCGTCATCGTGGAGGGTGTGGGCGCCGCTGCGGCATCCGCCCGCCCGCTGCTGGACGCCGTGGTCTGGGCGGAGTCCTCCGACGTCGACCGCCGCACCCGCGCCCTGGCACGCGACGGCAGCACTTACGAACCGTTCTGGGACCAGTGGGCAGCTCAGGAGGATGAGTGGCTGGCAACGGACAGGGTGCAGGACCATGCCGACATCCGGGTGCTCAATCTGGCCGACGGCACCGCGCCGGATGATGTCCTCCGGGCCCTCCAGTACCTTCCCGCCCTTGCGGCCGTGCTGCTGCCCGAGCTCTCGGCCCGCCGCGGCCTTCAGCTCCATGCCGAACGGCTGGACTGCGTTCCCGACGCCGCCCGGCTCTTCGGTGCACTCTACGGCGACTCACCGAATGCCGTGTGGCTGGATTCCTCGCTCAGGACGGACGGAGCGGCCGCCGAGCGCAGCCGCTTCAGCATCATGGCGGACGACGGCGGCAGCTTCGGCCAGGACGTCCGGCACCGTTCCGGCGTGACCCGGCTGACCACCGGCACCGCCACGGTTGCCATCGCCGGACCGTTCTTCCGCTGGCTCGATGCCGTCTGGGGCCGCCGCGCCCTCCGCGCGCCGGAGGGCTACCCCTGCGAATTCACCCTCGGCTGGCTGGGCTACCTGGGCTACGAACTCAAGCGCGAAACCGGCGGCAGCGACGTTCCGTCCGGAATCCCCGATGCCGCCATGATCTTCGCCGGCCGGGCAATGGTCCTGGACCATCGGGATGGCAGCGTGTGGCTCCTGGCCCTGGAGGCTCCCGATGCCGCGGAGTGGCTGGCATTCGCCCGCTCAGCCGTCGCGGCGGCCGCCGGCCCCTCGGAACCGGGCGCCAGCGCCGCCGTCGTACCCGCAACAGCGCCCGCCCCCGCATTCACGGGCCGTGACACCGAGCAGGCCTACAAGCTCAAGATCGCCGACGCGCAGCGAGAAATCGCCGAGGGAAACACCTACGAAGTGTGCCTCACCACGGCCGTTAGCGCAGCCGTGCCGGCCGGTGCGGACGGATTGGATCCCTGGCGCACCTACCTGGCGCTGCGCCGGAAAAACCCTGCACCGTTCGCCAGCTATCTGCGGTTCGGCGGCCTCACCGTCGCCAGCACGTCGCCGGAGCGTTTCCTGCGGATAGCGGCCGACGGCGGCATGCGCGCCGAGCCGATCAAGGGCACCCGCCCGCGGGCGGCGGAACCGGTCCGGGACCGGCAGCTGCGCGAGGACCTGGAGTCCTCCCCCAAGGACCGGGCCGAGAACATCATGATCGTGGACCTGCTCCGCAACGACCTCAGCCACTTCGCCGTGGCAGGGTCTGTCACTGTCAGCAGGCTCTGCGCGATCGAAAGCTATGCCACGGTCCACCAGATGGTCAGCACCATCGATGCGAAGCTGAGGCCGGGGCTGCCGCGCGCCGAGGCCGTCGCCGCATGCTTTCCCGCGGGCTCCATGACGGGGGCGCCGAAGATCAGCACCATGGCCATCCTGGACCGTCTGGAAGGGGCGCCGCGCGGGGTCTACTCGGGCGCCATCGGCTATTTCTCCCTGAGCGGGGCGATGGACAACGCAGTGGCCATCCGGACCCTGGTGATCCGCGCCGACGGTGCCGGCGGCACTGAACTGAGCCTCGGCGTCGGCGGTGCCATCACCGCGGATTCCTCACCGCAGGAAGAGTACGACGAAATCCGGACCAAGGCGTACGGGGTCCTGTCCGCGCTGGGCGCGGACTTCCCGGAAAGCTGAACCCGCCTGCTGCGGGGGCCCTGACGCCGGGCGGCCCTACTGCAGCGTGGCCGTGAGCCGGGCGACGTTGTCCACGTACTTGACCGCCATGGGCCGTTCCATCCAGTCCTCGAGCGTCAGTTCACGGGAGATGCCCCGGTAGGTGTCCTCCACGGCGCGCATCTTGGCCACGATGTCGGCGCCAAGGAGCATCACCGAAACCTCCAGGTTCAGCGAGAAGGACCTCATGTCCATGTTGCTGGACCCCAGCACCGCTACTTCGTCGTCGATGGTGAAATGCTTCGCATGCAGCACGAACGGCGCCTTGTACAGGTAGATCCGCACGCCCGCTTCCAGCAGCGCCTCGTAGTAGGACTGCTGCGCGTGGTGGACCAGGAACTGGTCCCCCTTTTCCGAGACGAAAAGTTCGACGTCGACGCCGCGTTGCGCCGCCGTCGTCACCGCGTAGAGCAGCGAATCATCGGGGACGAAGTATGGGCTGCAGATGGAGATCTTGTGCTGCGCGGAGTAGATGAGGGTGTTGAAGAGGCGCAGGTTGTTCTCGGTGATGAAGCCGGGGCCGCTGGGCACGGCCTGGGCGGTCACGGCGCCCGCTGCCGTCTCGGGCTGGTAGGCCAGCTGGTCCTCCAGGGACTCGTCCGTCTCACTGAGCCAGTCGGTGGCAAATACCACGTTGAGCGTGGTGACGATCGGCCCGCGCATGCATGCCATGAGCTCCACCCACTCGCGCCCCACCTTGCGGTGCCGGGGATTGTTGTAGGACGGTTCGATCAGGTTCTGCGAGCCCGTGAAGGCGATTTCGCCGTCGATCACCATGATCTTGCGGTGGTTGCGCAGGTCCGGACGGCGCCACTGGCCGTGGACGGGGTTCAGTGGCAACATGGGCCGCCACTGGATCTGGCTGGCCTTCAGGCGCGCGATGAGCTTGCGGTAGCCCTTGATGCGCAGGGTGCCGAGGTGGTCGAACAGCACTCGGACCTGGACGCCGCGCTCCGCGGCCTCTTCCAGTGCGGTGAACAGGTCATCGGTGATGTGGTCCGTGCTCATGATGTAGAACTCGGCGTTGACGAAGTTCTTCGCCCCGCGCACGGCGGCGGCCATGGCTTTGATCGAGTCGGGGTAACCGGGCAGTAGCTCCACGCTGTTGCCGTCCACCATGGGCAGCGAACCAAGGGTCTTGTTCAGTTCTGCCGCCGACGCTACCCATTCCGGGCCGTCGTATTCGCTTTCGACGGCGGCCAGCTGGGAGGTGCCGGCGCGGACCCGCTTGTTCACGGCATCCTGCTGTGCACGGCGCTTCCGGGAGAGTTTGAAGTTTCCAAAAAGCAGGAACAGGATCAGGCCGAGGGCGGGCACAAAGAAGATTCCCAGCAGCCAGGCCATGGCCGTGGTGGGACGGCGGTTCCCCGGAATGATTCCCAACGCCAGCACCCGGATCACCAGGTCAACAATGCTCAGCGCGAGCACGAGCCAGTAAGGCGCGGTGCCCACCAGCGGAAACGGCCACAACACAGACAGACTCCCACGGTTACTCGCCCGCCGGACCGGTTCCGGAGAGGCATCCAGCACAGCCTATCCCGCGGCCGGCGTCCGGGACCGAGGATAAGCTGGAGGCATGACTCCTGCTGCCCCGGCCACCGTTCTCGTATTCCTTGATCCCCGGTTCGACGACGGCCGGATTGCCGATGCTTCGCAGCCGCAGCTGATGGCCACGGACCAAGGTGCCACGCGCGGCGACGGCGTGTTTGAGTCCATGCTGGCCGTGGGCGGAAACCCGCGGAAGCTGGACGCCCACCTGCGGCGGCTGCAGGGTTCGGCCCGCGCGCTGGAGCTGGACATCCCGGGCGAGGACACCTGGCGCCGGGCCATAGCGACGGCGGTGGCCGAATACCGTTCCCAGCATCCCGCCGGCACACCGGAGGAAGACGAGACGGTGGTGAAGCTGATCTGCACCCGCGGCGCCGAGGGCGGAGCACGCCCCACCTGCTGGGTCCAGGCTTCCCCCGTCCCCGCCGCCGGCCGGCGCCAGCGCGAGACGGGGATAGACGTCATCCTCCTGGACCGCGGCTACGACAGTGAAGTGGGTGAACGGGCGCCGTGGCTGCTGCTGGGCGCCAAGACGCTCTCCTACGCGGTGAACATGGCGGCCCTGCGGTACGCCCACAACCAGGGGGCGGACGACGTCATCTTCACCTCGTCCGACGGACGGGTCCTCGAAGGCCCCACGTCCACCGTCCTGCTGGCGCACCTTGACACAGTCGACGACGGCGGCACCCGCACGGTGCGCCGCCTCATCACGCCGCAGCTGGACAGCGGCATCCTCCCGGGAACGTCTCAGGGCGCGCTCTTTGCTGCCGCCAAAGCTGCGGGCTGGGAACTCGGCTACGGCCCGCTGGAGCCGAGGGACCTTTTCGACGCCGACGCCGTGTGGCTGATTTCCAGCATCCGGCTGCTGGCTCCCGTGAACCATATCGACGGCAAGGAAATCGGCACGCCCGCCCTCCGGAAGCAGCTGACCGACGAGCTCAACCAGCTGTTCGCCACGATCGAATAGCCCCTCCTTCCACCCCCTCTCCCGGACGCTCTCTCACATCCTGCCCCCCTTTCCCCGGACGCTCTCTCACTTGATGTCGGGTAAATCCTGACGCTCTCTGACATGAAAATTAGGTGAGTGCGGTGGGGTGCGTGGGGTGAGCGGTGTTATCCGGTCTGTTGCAGGGGTTCGAGAATGACTTGATAGCCGAGGGATTCTAGTTGTCTGACGGCCCGGGCCATGGTTTTAACGGGTGTCTGCCGGGTGAAGTAGTCGGCGCCGGGGTCGTTGTAGAGTTCGCCGGTGGTGAGCATGTGCCACGCTGCGGTGAGGATGGAGTGTTCGACGGCGACGAGGGCTTTGGCGGGTCCGCGCCGGGAGGCAATGCGCCGGTATCTGGCACCGAGGTAGGTGTTCTTCGATTTCGCGCAGGACAGAGCAGCGATGCCCAGGGCACCTTTGAGGTACCGGTTGCCGGGCCGTGTTTTGGTGGATTTGACCCGTCCGGCGGATTCGTTGGATCCCGGGGAAGTACCGGCCCAGGATGCCAGCTGCCCTGCGGTGGCGAATGCGCTCATGTCGGCGCCGGTTTCGGCGATGAAGATTTCCGCGATGGTGGTGCTGAACCCCGGGATGCTCACGAGGAGCTCCCGGGCGAAACGAAAGGGCTCCATCGCCGCCTCGATCCTGGCGCTGAGGTCGTTGATATCGGCGGTGTGGGCATCAATCCGGTGCAGATAGAGTCCGGTCATGTAGCGGTGGTGTTCGGTGAACCGGCCGTTGAGGGCTTGGGTGAGTTCAGGGATTTTGGACCGCAGCCGGCGTTGGGCCATCTCTGCCAGGGCCGCGGGGTCGGTCTGCCCGTCGATGAGTGCTTGGAGGATCAGTCGTCCGGAGACCCCGGTGATGTTCGAAGCTACCGAGGATAGTTTGATGCAGGCGTCCTCGAGGAGTTTCTCCAGGCGCTGGATTTCCCGGGTCCGTTCCTGAGTGATGATGGTCCGGGCCCGGGTCAGGTCCCGCAGTTCACGGATCGGAGGCGGGGGCACGAAGGAGGCCCGGACCAGCCCGTGGGCGCCCAGGTCGGCAAGCCAGGCAGCGTCGGAAACGTCGGTTTTGCGGCCCGGGACGTTCCTGGCGTCATGGGCATTGACCAGGATGATGTTCAGTCCGTCGTCTTCAAGCAGGTAGTAGAAGGGGCGCCAGTAATCACCGGTGGCCTCCATGACCACCAGATCCACGTGCTCGTCCAGGAGGTGTTCCTTTAGCCCCAGGATCTGCCCCGTCATCGAACCCCAGGTCGTGATGGTGGATGTGGTGGACCGGCCGCCGCGGCCCTGGATGCGGACACAGACCTTCGCGTCCTTCTTTGAAATATCGACACCCGCGCAGCGCGGGTGAATGACCTCCATGAGAGCTCACCCTTCCTCGAACAGTCCAACAGATGGCGTCTGTGTCCCGGGGAAGGCGGATAAACAACAAATCTGACATTCGTGCTCAACGGCAACATTCCACGGTCCCGCGGACAAAAGCTGCGCCCTCCACCACCAAACTCACTTACAGGCTCACCGGCACTAAAGAGAGACCGGGGTCGACCGGAACACACTCTTCAGTCTGCTCCGGCAGCCCCGACACCGCAAAGGTTCCCCACAGCAGTACATTTTCGGCCCCCACGGCGGAGCGAAAGCGCCCCTGAGAAACTCACTTGGTCCGCGGCCGCGCGGGCAGCCGCGTGGATCCGGGAGCGGTGCGCAGCCCACTCCTCGGGGGTGCGGGTCGTCAGGTTGGGGTCGCCCGGCCGCTGGCCCGCTGATCCGTCGATGAGCTCGCGGAGGATGTCCGCGTGGCCCAGATGCTGGGCCGTTTCCACGCACATGTGCACCAGGATCTGGTGGAGGGTCACGTGCCTGCGTTCCTCCGGCCACCAAGGCACTTCGCCGGGGGCGTCCAGCGGCAGTGCGTCAATGGTGGCGTCGCTGTGCTCGGCGGAGAACCGATGGAGTTCAACGATCTGCTCGCGGGTTTCCTCCGGACCAGCCCACATGTCGGCGTCGGATTCTGCGTCCTCAGCATCCCAAGGCAAGTTCCGCGGACTCGGGCGCCCGAAGACCTCGCCGAAATATCCGAGCTGCACGCTGGCCACGTGCTTCACCAGGCCCAGGAGGTTGGTGCCGGTCGGCGTTAGGGGTCTCCGGGCGTCGTACTCATCCAGCCCGTCGAGTTTGGCGAGGAGGTCCACGCGCCGCGTGCGCAGGTAACGGTGCAGAGTTGCCTTGTCATCCATAGCGCGCACTATACCCACCCCTCGCCCAACGGGGCTGCCACAAGTGAGTTTCTCAGGGGCGCTTTCGCTCCGCCGTGGGGGCCGAAAATGTACTGCTGTGGGGAACCTTTGCGGTGTCGGGGCTGCCGGAGCAGACTGAAGAGTGTGTTCCGGTCGACCCCGGTCTCTCTTTAGTGCCGGTGAGCCTGTAAGTGAGTTTGGTGGTGGAGGGCGCAGCTTTTGTCCGCGGGACCGTGGAATGTTGCCGTTGAGCACGAATGTCAGATTTGTTGTTTATCCGCCTTCCCCGGGACACAGACGCCATCTGTTGGACTGTTCGAGGAAGGGTGAGCTCTCATGGAGGTCATTCACCCGCGCTGCGCGGGTGTCGATATTTCAAAGAAGGACGCGAAGGTCTGTGTCCGCATCCAGGGCCGCGGCGGCCGGTCCACCACATCCACCATCACGACCTGGGGTTCGATGACGGGGCAGATCCTGGGGCTAAAGGAACACCTCCTGGACGAGCACGTGGATCTGGTGGTCATGGAGGCCACCGGTGATTACTGGCGCCCCTTCTACTACCTGCTTGAAGACGACGGACTGAACATCATCCTGGTCAATGCCCATGACGCCAGGAACGTCCCGGGCCGCAAAACCGACGTTTCCGACGCTGCCTGGCTTGCCGACCTGGGCGCCCACGGGCTGGTCCGGGCCTCCTTCGTGCCCCCGCCTCCGATCCGTGAACTGCGGGACCTGACCCGGGCCCGGACCATCATCACTCAGGAACGGACCCGGGAAATCCAGCGCCTGGAGAAACTCCTCGAGGACGCCTGCATCAAACTATCCTCGGTAGCTTCGAACATCACCGGGGTCTCCGGACGACTGATCCTCCAAGCACTCATCGACGGGCAGACCGACCCCGCGGCCCTGGCAGAGATGGCCCAACGCCGGCTGCGGTCCAAAATCCCTGAACTCACCCAAGCCCTCAACGGCCGGTTCACCGAACACCACCGCTACATGACCGGACTCTATCTGCACCGGATTGATGCCCACACCGCCGATATCAACGACCTCAGCGCCAGGATCGAGGCGGCGATGGAGCCCTTTCGTTTCGCCCGGGAGCTCCTCGTGAGCATCCCGGGGTTCAGCACCACCATCGCGGAAATCTTCATCGCCGAAACCGGCGCCGACATGAGCGCATTCGCCACCGCAGGGCAGCTGGCATCCTGGGCCGGTACTTCCCCGGGATCCAACGAATCCGCCGGACGGGTCAAATCCACCAAAACACGGCCCGGCAACCGGTACCTCAAAGGTGCCCTGGGCATCGCTGCTCTGTCCTGCGCGAAATCGAAGAACACCTACCTCGGTGCCAGATACCGGCGCATTGCCTCCCGGCGCGGACCCGCCAAAGCCCTCGTCGCCGTCGAACACTCCATCCTCACCGCAGCGTGGCACATGCTCACCACCGGCGAACTCTACAACGACCCCGGCGCCGACTACTTCACCCGGCAGACACCCGTTAAAACCATGGCCCGGGCCGTCAGACAACTAGAATCCCTCGGCTATCAAGTCATTCTCGAACCCCTGCAACAGACCGGATAACACCGCTCACCCCACGCACCCCACCGCACTCACCTAATTTTCATGTCAGAGAGCGTCCCGATCCAGGCGGCCACAACTGAGAGAGCGTCCCGATTCGGGCGGCAGGAAGTGAGAGAGCGTCTAGTTGGCCGGGCCGGCGGACCCCGAAATGGAGGCTTCGTGATCGGAGGAGGTTCGCCAGGCGGCCCAGTCGAGGGGCTGGACCGAGGGACGGCCCAGGAGGTATCCCTGCCCGTAGGCCATCCCAAGGTCCATCACCGAGGTGAGCTCGGCCTGGGTTTCGATTCCTTCGGCAACCAGGTCCGCGCCGATTTGCCGGGCGAACTCCACCATGGCCGCGCCCAGGGTCTTCTGGCCCGCGGCATGGTCGATTCCCGCGATGAGGCTGCGGTCGAGCTTGATGATGTCCGGACTGAGGTGCGTGACCTGGCTCATCGAGCCGAAACCCGCTCCGGCGCCGTCGACAGCTACCCGCAGTCCGCGCAAGCGGAGGGGTGCCAGCGCTGCCACGACGGGATCGTATTCATGCTCGGCAAGCCGCTCCGTCAACTCGATGACGATCCGGTCCACGGCCAGTTGGGATTGCTCCACGAACGCCCGGAGCCGGGGGTCCAGGCAGGTGACCGGTGACAGGTTCAGAGCCACGTAGACGTGGGCCGGCAGTTGTTCGGCGGCAACGAGTGCCGCCTGCAGGGCAGCGAATTCAAGGTCGGGTCCGAGGCCTACGGCAGCAGCCTCATTGAACCAGTGGTCCGCACTCGCGCCGTCGTCACTGACGAAACGCGTCAGCGCCTCAACACCAACGACGTTCCGGCTGCGAAGCTCGTGGATGGGCTGGAACGCGGTGAGGAGCATCCTGTCGCCGAGGATCGCCTCGATGCGGCGCCTGCTCCGGCGGGTGAACAGCACCGTGTTGCCGTAGTCCTCATCGGGAGTCGGCAAGTCGGGGCTGGGAAGGGTGGCCTCGGTTTCTTCCGGCTGCTCGTCCGTGATGCTCCGGGTGGCCATGAGGTGCTCAAGGAGGGCGCGTTCGGGATTACCCGGGTACGATTCCATCCGGCTTCGCAACTGTTCACGAGCCCACTCGCTCTGCGGAGTGGCGTCACCCAGTACAGACTCGATGATGTCCCGCGCCTGTCCACGGATCGTCGGATCACTCACGTCCGAAGGCGGCACCGACTGCGGTCCCCGGAAAGCAGTGGATTCTCCATCGGTCAATGCTGGAAAAGAAGTCTCATCCATTGACATTGGCTATTCCTTTATAAGTGCTGGTCCCGGCTGAGCCCGGGACCCGTCCATGATTGCACCGCATTCTTATTCGAGGATGCGGGAACCGCGAACGTTTCAAAAGAGTACAACGCGACCGGTCCGTCTGTCTCTAGCTGTATCCGAGTCGTAATGCTAAGCAGGCGAGTTACTCCTCCACGAATTCAGCGGCCAGGTGGATGTGCTTGTCGGCCAGCCACACAGGATTGAAGGCCTTGCTCAGGTAGTTGCTGCCGGCGTCGGGAGCTATCGCCACCACCACGGATCCGCGCGGCGCGGCACGAGCGACCCTGAGCGCCGCAGCCACCGCGAGCCCGGACGAGGGTCCCAGGGACAGCCCCTCTTCATTCAGCAGCCGGTGCTCCGTGGTGTACACCTCGTTGTTGGGAATGCGCAGGAAGCGGTCCACAATGCCGCGGTCGAAGATCTTGGGCCACTCGGCTTCCGGCCAGGAGTTGCCCACGCCGTCCACCAGGATCTCGCCGGGGTGGCCCCCGCTGTACACGGAACCAACAGGATCCGCGGCGATCACCTCCACATGGCCGCCGGTCTTTTCCTTCAGGTACCGGCCATTGCCGCTGATGGTGCCGCCGGTGCCGATCCCGGCCACGAAATGCGTCACTCTCCCGGACGTCTGCTGCCAGATTTCCGGCGCTGTCCCTTCGTAATGGGCCAGCGGATTGGCCGGATTGTCGAACTGCTGAGGCCGCCAGGCGCCCGGGTTCTCTGCCGTGATCCGGGCCGCGACCGCCCGTGCGTTCTCCGGCGACTCCGACGGCGCGGTCCAGTCCGTCACCACCACCCTGGCACCGTAACGGTGCAGCGCGGCAAGCTTCTCGGACGAGATGGTGTCCCCGGTGACCACCACCACGGGGTGTCCGGTGAGGGCACCAATCAGCGCCAGCCCGATCCCGGTGTTCCCGGACGTGCTCTCCACGATGGTTGCCCCCGGCCGGAGCTCACCGCTGCGCTCAGCCGCGCGGATCATGCTCAGGGCCGTCCGGTCCTTGATGGAGCCGCCGGGATTGTCGGATTCGAGCTTGACGTAAACCGTGCTGCCCAGCCCCTTGCCCAGGACGTCAAGCGGCACCAGCGGGGTGTTTCCCACCTGTGCCAGGACGGCGGCGGCATCCGCCGCAACATCAGCCTCCCGGACCGCGTGCCTGCCTGTCATGGTGCTCATCGCTGCCTTTCCGTGCCGCCGACGGCATGGGAATCCCGGCCGCCGTTCAGGGCACTGTTGAAGCCGTTGCCGAGGAACGCGTCCAGTTCAACGCGCGCCTCGTCCACGAGCGCCGCGGCCGGCAGGTGCCGGGCCAGCAGTCCGGAAAGACGGTCGACGACGGCGGCCGTCCCGTTTCCCAGCGGCCGCACCGCGCGCGCTTCCGCCGCCCCCAGCAGGTACGCCGCTGTCAGCGCCTCGATGGCGAGCAGCTTCCCGGCAGCATCGACGGAACGCTCCAGCTGCTGGAGCGCCAGCGGCGCCAGTGTGGAGTGGTCTTCGACATCGGCGGACAGCGTGGGCGCACCAAGTGTTGCCGGCGCCGCGAGGAACTTGAGCTCGGACAGCAGGCCTGCGGCCGAATACCAGAGCAGTCCGGGCAGCTCTTCCGGCTCCAGCGGTGCTCCGTTCGTGGCGGCCTCGAGGTGCCGCTGGCGGATCCGACGCTGCGGCGGGTAGAGCTTGGCGATCCGGCGTTCGCTGCTGATCCCGAGGTGGGCCAGCCCCAGGCGCAGCGCCTCGAATGCCAGGGCCAGCTGCATGGGCTGGAAGTTACCGCCGGAGACCATCCGACCGGAGCCGATGTCGGTCAGCGGGTTGTCGCCCCGGCCGTTCAGTTCCACTTCCAGAGCGTCTTCCAGCGCCGTGACCTGCCACCGGATGGCGCCGTGGGTCTGGGGTGCCGCGCGGAAGGAAAGCGCGTCCTGCACGGACACCTCCCGCTCCGGGTCCTCCAGCCACCCGCCCTCGAGGAGCCGTAGCACATGGGCCGCCGTGACCGACTGCCCGTGCACTGCCTTGGCCGCCTGCACAGCCGGCGAAAACGGGCTGAGGTTGCCGCCGCCGTCGTGCCTTGCCGTCGCCTCAAGCGACAACGCGAGCGCGGTGTCCGCCAGGTCGGCGAGCCGCAGGATGCGGCGCAGCACCAGCGCGCCGACGCCGATGGAATAGGAGTTGGAGCTGACCAGGGCCAGGGCTTCGCCGGGCGCGAGTTCCAGCGGAGCCAGCCCGGCGTCCGCCAGGGCCTGGCCGCCGGGCAGCAGCTGGCCGTCCACTGCCACCGCCTGGCCCTCCCCGATCGCGACGGCGGCCACTGCGGCGAGGTGGGTCAGGTCTGCGGAGCCTACGGACCCTTCGCGCGGGATGGCGGGGACCACCCCGCGGTTGAGCATTTCAACGTAGAAGCGGGCTGTTTCCGGCCGGACGCCGGAGCCGCCGCGGCTGAAGCCCACAAGCCTCGCCAGGATCACGGCCCGGACCTCATCGGCGCCGAGAAACACGCCCACCCCGCTGTTGTGGTACCTCACCACCTGCACCTGGTAGGCGAGGATCGACTTCTTCTCCACGGCGGTGTCCCGCCCGGATCCCAGCAGCGTATTGAGTCCGTAGACGCGGTGGCCGGAGTCGATGGCCTGCTGCACCACCTCACGCGAGAGCCCGATCAGCTCCAGGGCGTCCACGCTCAGGACGAACTTAACGGCGGGATCAGCCGCGGCTTCGGCGACGTCCCTGGCGCGCAGGTGCGCCGTGCCGATCAGGAACTCTCCGCTGCCGCCGCCCATGGCACTAGAAGTCCAGCAGGTTCCGGCGGAAGCCGCCGTCGCCATAGCTTGTCCGGAGCAGCCCGCGGCGTCGCAGCACCGGGGCCAGCCGGTCCAGCACACCATGAACGGTGGCCGGATCAACGAAACCCGAGAACAGGAAGCCGTCCCCGCCCACCTGCACGCCGGTTTCTTCGAGGTAGTCGGCAATTTCCTCGGCCGTGCCGATGATGCTGTCCCCGGCGCCGCCGCTGCGGGCCTGCAGGAGCTGGCGCAGCGTGGACCCGGGAGGACCCGCCTTGGCGAAATGATCCAGGGTGCCCTGGTTGCTGTTCGTGGTGAGCTCGGGGAGCGGGGCGTCGAGGTCGAACTGCTGGAAGTCGATCACGGAGAGGTAGGAGATGGAGTTCAGCTGGCTGTCGATGTCGCGCTGCGTGAGCTGGCGGCGCTGCTCCCGGAGCTCGTCCGCTTCGGCCCGGGAGCCCACCACGGTGGGTTTGAGGACAAACAGCACCTTGACGTCGTCGGGGTCCCGCCCCGCCGCGGCCGCCTCGGCCCGGATCGAATCACGGTAGGCCCTCATGCCGTCCGCGCCCCTGGCGAGGGCAATTGCGACGTCCGCGTTGCCGCCCGCGAAAGCCTTGCCCCGCGGGGACGCCCCGGCCTGCACCAGCACCGGTTCCTCAGGCAGCGGCGCGGTGTTGAGCGGGCCCCGGACCTTGAAGAATTGGCCGTCGTGGTTGATCGGATGGACCTTCGTATGGTCGGCAAAGATGCCGGCGTCCGGATCCTCGACAATGGCGTCCGGCTCCCAGCTGCGCCAGAGCTTGCGCACCACGTCCACGAATTCCTCCGCCTTCTCATAGCGGAGGTCATGCTCGATCTGCTGGTCCAGCCCGTAGTTCTGCGCAGCAAGATCGCTGCCGGAGGTCACCACGTTCCAGCCCAGCTGGCCGCTGGAGAAATGCTGCAGCGTGGCCAGGAGCCGGGCAGCGGTGAACGGCGGGTAGAAGGACGCACTCACCGTGGGAACAATGCCCAGGTGTTCCGTGGCGGAGAGCAGGTAGGGCACCAGTGCCAGCGGATCGTGCTTCGGCGCAAAGGACGCCTGCGCCAGCGACACCTTGGCGCTTCCGCCGTACGTGTCCGGTACGGTGAGCGAGTCCTCGATGATGAAAAGGTCCAGCCCTGCCCGCTCGAATTCCCGCACGGCGTGCTGGTACAGGGCGGGTTTTTTCCAGTCGTACCCGATGCCATACCCGGGCGTACCCCACCCCTGGACGCCGAACCCGTGACCCACAAACCAACCGAAGTGCAGCATGGGACTGCCTGTATTCCGATTCGATTCATTCACGGCTGCCTGATTTCATCCGGCGTTACAGCGGTTCATCTCCCGTCATTATCCCCCCGGCAGGGTCTTTTGTAACTGCAGCCGGGGGTACCGCCGGGGCGGATGCGGGGCCGCGGTGCGGGCGTTCCCGTTACGGAAGATGACGACGACGGCGGTGCGGGCCGCCGTCGTAAGTGTTACGTTTTTGGGGAGTAATGAGAACCGGCGCCAAGCCCTGACTGGCCGGTCGGCAACCCTCCTTCCACGGCGGGGTGCCTCAGGTGAATACTCGGCATATCGATATTCGAATTGCAAGCGTGAGAGAAGGAGATCCGTCGTGTCCGACGCACCCGCACAGCTGGCCCCGGCAGCCGAACCAGACGCCGCCGGCCAGGAACAACCGGCCCTGGCACTGCCGCAGGAAAGGCTGGCCTACCGGCTCATCACCGGCCCCGACGACCGCTCGTTCTGCGAGCGCATCTCCGCAGCACTGGCCGACGGCTATGTCCTGCACGGAGGCCCGGCGGCAACCTTCAACGGCACCAGCGTGATCGTTGCCCAGGCCGTGATCCTGCCCGAGGCAGTCGCCAGCTCCGACGCGGCGGTGGCAACCGCAGTGGACGAACTTGAGTTCGACGCCGACTTCCCGGGCGAAGGCTTCGAGGGCCACGCATGAGCTACGCCGGAGACCTGAGCCCGCAGGACGCCTGGGCCAAACTGGAGCAGGGCGCCGTCCTGGTGGATGTCCGCACTGAGGGCGAGTGGGCGCACATCGGCATCCCGGACACCAAAGCCACGGATAACGATCCCCTCTTTATCCAGTGGACCTTCCCCGGCGGCATCCCCAACCCGGATTTTGTCGACCAGCTGAAGCAGCAGGCCCCCGAGGACTCCGGCGTCGAACTGGTGTTCCTCTGCCGTTCCGGTGTCCGGTCCGTTGCCGCGGCCATTGCCGCCACCCGGGCCGGGTTCACCGCCTACAACGTCCTCGAAGGCTTCGAAGGCGAACCGGACCGTTACGGCGAACGCACCGTCAACGGCTGGAAGAACCGCGGCCTGCCCACCAATCTCGGAAAGAACTAAGTGACCTTCAATCCCGACGCCGCTGGCTGGAGCCCTGACACCCAGGCTGTCCGCGGCGGACTTGACCGCACCAATTTCCAGGAGACCGCCGAGCCGATCTTCCTCAACTCGGGGTTCGTCTACGAATCCGCGGCAGCTGCCGAGCGGGCATTCACCGGCGAGGACGAACGGTTTGTGTACTCCCGGTACGGCAACCCCTCCGTGGCCACCTTCCAGGAACGCCTCCGGCTGCTCGAGGGCACCGAAGCGTGCTTTGCGACGGCGTCCGGCATGTCCGCCGTCTTTACGGCACTGGGTGCCCTGCTGGCTGCCGGTGACCGGGTGGTTGCCGCCCGGTCGCTGTTCGGCTCCTGCTTTGTCATTTTGAACGAGATCCTGCCCCGGTGGGGCGTCGAAACGGTGTTCGTGGACGGCCCGGACCTGGAACAGTGGCGGACCGCTTTGGCGGAACCGACGACGGCGGTCTTCTTCGAGTCGCCGTCGAACCCGATGCAGGAGATCGTGGACATCGCCGCGGTCAGCGAACTGGCCCACGCTGCCGGGGCGACCGTCGTCGTCGACAATGTCTTTGCCACCCCCCTGCTGCAGCGCTGCGGGGAGCTCGGCGCGGATGTGGTGGTGTACTCCGGCACCAAGCACATTGACGGCCAGGGGCGGGTCCTTGGCGGCGCCATCCTGGGCACCAAGGAGTTCATCGAAGGCCCGGTCAAGCAGCTGATGCGCCACACCGGGCCGGCGCTTTCAGCCTTCAACGCCTGGGTGCTGACGAAGGGCCTGGAAACCATGGCGCTGCGCGTCAACCATTCCTCGGCCTCCGCGCTTCGCCTGGCCGAGTGGCTGGAAGGCCAGCCGGCGGTCAGCTGGGTCAAGTACCCGCTGCTGAAGTCCCACCCGCAGTTTGAGCTGGCGGCCAGGCAGATGAAGGCCGGCGGTACCGTGCTCACGCTGGAGCTTCTGCCGTCGGCGGGCCGCACGGCGAAGGAAGCAGCCTTTGCCCTGCTGGACGCGCTGCGGATCATCGACATCTCCAACAACCTCGGCGATGCCAAGACGCTCATCACCCACCCGGCCACCACCACGCACCGTGCCATGGGGCCGGATGGCCGGGCCGCCATCGGGTTGAGCGACGGCGTGGTCCGCCTGTCGGTAGGACTCGAGGATGTTGACGACCTCATCCGCGACCTGGAGCAGGCGCTCAAACAGATCTGACCATCCCGCCCCTGATCAGCGCCAAGCTACGAAGACCTGCCGCGCCGAAAGTCAGGTGTCCAGCTCCCAGTGCAGGCGGATCGCTTCAGCTATCGGGGCGGCCGCAACGTCCACAGTGAAGGCGACTGGCGCGGTGCCGGTCTCTTCGATGACGGTGTCATGGTAGACGCGGCCGCATGCCGGGCACAGCGTGTAGAGGTCCTCATCCCCGGGCCACTCGGCCAGTCCGGCCGGGACAGGAGTGCCCTCGCCAAGGTGGACGGGCATGCCTTCGGAGTTGGCCTGGATCAGCCCTTCGTCGCTGACGGTGTTTCCGCAGACGCAGGTGATGGTGGTGACATCGTGGCCGGCGACTGTTGCGTATTCGGTTTCCATAGCGCGCTCCGGGGTAGTAGGAACCTGTTCAGGACTGGCGAACGCGCAGCAGCACCGGCGCCTTCTCGCGCGCGGTGACGGCTTCGGTCCGGCGCATGCTCACGTCCACCGCGTGGGCAACCACGGCGGCCAGCCCGGCGGCGGCCTCCGGGTTCCCGGCAAGGCATTCCTGCATGGCAAGCCGCTGCTGTTCCGAACCGGTCCCCCGGTCCAGGATCCTCCGCACGCCTTCCCAGGCCAGTTCCAGCTCGTCCTGTTCCGCCAGGACGGGCGCGACGTAGTCCACCAGCGCCTCCACGACTTCCTCGGCGGGAGCGGGGCGGAACGTGCCGAAATCCAGAAGGTCTCCCCGGAGTCCGCAGTTGCTTGCCTGCCACGCGGCCATCCGCAGGAGCACCGTCGGCACGGGCGCGGGGTCTACACCGGCCCGCCATTCCCTGCTGGCCGATTCCACCAGCGCCCGCACCAGCACGGCGATCAGGGCGGCGTCCTCGGCCTGCAGGCAAACGTCCGCCACCCGGACTTCCACGGTGGGGTGGTTCCGGGAGAGCCTCGCATCAAAATAGATCATGCCCTCGTCCAGCAGCACGCCGCTGTCCAGCAGCCGGGTGACCACGCGGCGGTACATGGAGTGCGTCCCGAAGATCTGGGACGGGCCCGACGTCGGCCAGCGGTTCCAGGCCTGCGTGCGGTAACTCTCGAAGCCGGTCTCCACGCCGTTCCAGTACGGCGAATTTGCGCTGAGCGCCGTGAGCACCGCCAGCTTGTCCCTGAGCCGGTCGATGACAGCCACGCCTTCTTCCGGGGATTCGACGAAGGTGTGGACATGGAAACCGCAGGTCAGCTGCTCATGGACGGTGAGGCCAAAGCGTTCCTGCATGGTGGCATAGCGGGGGTTCGGTGTGGTGTGCGTCGTGGAGGCAATCGGCGATGTTGCCAGCGCGGCCACCCGCGCATTGTGTTTCTCCGCGGCGGTATCTGCCAGGGCCCGGCCCTGGCGGATCTGGAGGAGCAGCTCCTCATAGTTCAGACACGGACGGGTCTGCGTCTCGATCTGTTCAAGTTTCAGTTCGGCAGTGAGCCCGGTGTCGCCGTCGTCACGGGTTGGATCGTGGGGGTCCAGGATCCGGGGTTTGTCCGGAGCATCGTCCGCAGCAAGCTTCCGCCCTGTCAGCAGGGCGTCCGCCAGTGCCAGCGGCTCCCCGGTCACGGGGTCCACAATCAGCAGCTCTTCCTCAACCCCGAAAGTTCGCATGCATACATTGTGCCCCCGTGACCGCCCTGTACGACAGGCGCCGCAACGGCGCCTTCTTTCGGCGCCGGACGGGTCAGTCCTGGAAGTATTCGATCTTCGCGCCGATGGTGTTGAGCCGCTCGGCCAGGTCCTCGTACCCGCGCTCGATCACGTAGATGTTGCGCAGCTCCGAAACCCCGCGGGCGGCCAGCATGGCCAGCAGGATGCATGCGGCCGGGCGGAGGGCGGGCGGGCAGCCCACCTCGGCGGCACGCCACCTGGTGGGTCCGTTGACGTAGATCCGGTGCGGATCCAGCAGCTGGACGCGGGCCCCGAGCTTGTTCAGCTCGGTGAGGTAGATGGCACGGTTCTCGTAGACCCAGTCGTGGATCATGGTCTGGCCTTCGGCGTTGGCGGCAATGACGGCGAAGAACGGCAGGTTGTCGATGTTCAGGCCGGGGAACGGCATGGGGTGGATCTTGTCCGTCGGGGCATGCAATGCGGAGGGTTTGGTGGTGACATCCACCAGCCGGGTGCGGCCGTTACGGGCAAAGTACTCGCCGGAGATCTCCAGTTCCTGGCCCATCTGCTCCAGGGTGGCGAGTTCTATTTCCATGAACTCAATGGGGACCCGGCGAATGGTGACCTCGGAATTGGTCACGATGCCGGCGGTGATGAGGCTCATCGCTTCGATCGGGTCCTCGGACGGGAAGTATTCAATGTCGACGTCGATGGACGGCAGCCCGGTGATCTTCAGGGTGGTGGTCCCCACGCCGTCGATCTTCACGCCGAGGCCCTGCAGGTAGAAGCAGAGATCCTGGACCATGTAATTCGGGCTGGCGTTGCGGATCACGGTGGTGCCGCGGCGGTGGGCGGCCGCCATGATGGCATTCTCGGTGACCGTGTCACCGCGTTCGCTCAGCACAAAGGTGCGGTTGTCGCCGTCGGCCGGCGGTGCCTGCACCGAATAGAAGCCGGAGGTGGCTTCCACGGACAGGCCGAACTGGCGCAGGGCCTGCATGTGCGGCTCCACGGTGCGGGTGCCGAGGTCGCAGCCGCCCGCGTACGGGAGACGGTACTCCGCGGACTCGTCCAGGAGCGGCCCCAGCAGCATGATCACGCTGCGGGTGCGGCGGGCAGCCTCCACGTCCATGGAATCCAGGTCCAGCACGGCGGGGCGGCGGATCTGCAGATCGTTGGCATTGAGCCAGGTGCATTCGACGCCGATGCTGGTGAGCACCTCCACGATCCGGTTCACTTCCTCGATCCGGGCCAGCCGGCGCAGCGTGGTGGTGCCGCGGTTGATGAGGCTGGCACAGAGAAGGGCAACTCCTGCGTTCTTGCTGCTGTTGACGTCCACCGAACCGGACAGAGTGCGGCCGCCCTCCACCCGGAGGTGTGTCATCTGCGGCCGGCCCACTTTGACGATGCTGCGGCCCACAATGGCCTCGAGCCGCTGGATCATTTTGAGACTGAGGTTCTGCTTGCCCTGTTCCATCCGGGCGATGGCGCTCTGGCTGGTGCCTAGCTCGGCGGCCAGCTGTCCCTGGGTCCAGCCCTTCTCCCCGCGGGCATCGCGGAGCAGCAGGCCTACATGTTCAGCAGTCTCTTGAGTCATACAAGAAAAATATCACGCATGAGCTATTCGGGAACGCGAAACGCGGAAAAGTGCACTTGAACTCACACAATATCCATGTCGTGCGATATGCAGGGTGTCAGCCGGCCGCTATTGCTGCTCCAGAAACACCATATTCCAGGTCCCTGCCCCGACTGCCGCGGACACGGCCACCGCCGCAATCAGCACGCCGCCGAGAACCACCCAGACGTCCAGCGGGCTGTACGTGGACTCACGCGCCCAGGTCCGCTGCGCGCCGCCGAACCCCCGCGCCTCCATAGTGACGGCAAGCCGCGACGCCCGGCGCACGGCCTGGACCAGGAGTCCGAAGCTCTGCCCCAGCGTCGCCCGGAGGCGCTGTGCCGGGCTGCCGTGCGAGCCCACACCGCGGGCGCGACGGGCCATGCCGATCGTCTGCCATTCCTCGGCCATCAGCCCCACGAGCCGCATGGCGGCCAGCGTACCCAGCACGAAACGGTGCGGCAGCTTCGCCTTCTGGGCGAGGGCGTCTGCCAGGTCGGTCGGGTCCGTGCAGCTCATCAACAGCACCGCGGGGAGGGCGATTGCCACCCCCCGCAGCAGGAATCCCAGCCCCAGCTCCAGCGAGCCTTCACTGATGGACCAGATCCCGACGTCGAGCAGTATCCTTCCGGCGTCCGGCGCCAGGATCGAAGTGCTCCAGCCGCCCAGTGCAGCCGCCACGATCAGTGGCCAGCCACGCTGCCAAAGCAGCGCGACGGTCAGTCCGGCCAGCGGAAAGAGCAGCAGCTCGAAGGCCAGCGCAACGGAGGCGGACACCCAGTCGATGGACAGCGCCAGCACTACGGTCATCAGCATCACGACGGCGAACTTGGCCAGCGGATTGGCCCGGGTGAGCAGGGCGTGGTTCGCCTGCAGGGTCAGCGCTTCCCTCACGGTGCAGCCACCTCCGGGTTGCGCAGGCCGGGACGGCCGGGCTCAGGCGTGCCAAGATTCAGCTCGGTGCCGCCGAGGACGTCGCTGAACTCCTGGTCGTGGGTCACCGACACCACGGCGGTGCCGGCGTCGAGGAGTTCGGAGAGGAAGGACGCCAGTTCCGCCCAGGTATTGGCATCCTGCCCGAAGGTGGGCTCGTCGAGGATCAGCACGCGGGGATGGGCGGCCAACACGGTGGCGACGGACAGCCGGCGCTTCTCTCCGCCGGAGAGCGTGTAGGGGTTGGCGTCCACCAGCTTGGTCAGCCGGAGACGCTCCAGGAGTTCGTCCACTCGGTCCTCTCCGTGGCCCAGGTGCCGCGGGCCGAACATCAGCTCATCCAGCACCCGGCCGGTGACGAACTGGTGCTCCGGCTCCTGGAACACGGTTCCGATCCGGGAGATCAGCTGCTCCGCCTTCCACTTGTACGGGTCAATGCCGGCACCTTCGCTGAGGTCAACCGTGGCGGAAACCGTGCCCGCCACCGGCTGGAGCAGGCCGGCGAGGGTCAGGGCAAACGTGGACTTTCCGGAACCGTTCGGCCCCGTGATGGTCAGTGCCTGGCCGGCACGGACCTGCGCCGTGATGCCGGACTGCACCGGTACCGGCTGGACAGCCTTGAACCGCCGCCGGCGGGGACGTTCGCGGGACACGGCAAGGTTCTCGGAGGCCAGCAGGAGGTTCCCGGCGCCCGGCTCTCCCGGGCCGCCCTGCGCTCCGGTGCCGGGTGCTCCGGTGGCACCGGTCCGCGCCCGGGTGGCGGGCACGTACCCGGGCACCCAGACGCCGGCGGCAACGAGCATGTCCCGCGCCTCTGCCAGGACCTGGTCCGGGGGGCCGTCCAGGAGCACCGCGGTGTCCGTGGCGGATCCCGGCTGCAGCACCACGATCCGGTCCACAAGGTCTTTCCATACGCCCACGCGGTGTTCCACCACCACCAGCGTTGCCCCGGTCTTGTCCAGGCACCGGCCCACGGCGTCACGGACTTCCAGGACGCCCGCGGGGTCCAGGTTGGCGGTGGGCTCGTCGAGGAGCAGCAGTCCTGGGCGCATGGCGAGGATGCCGGCCAGCGCGAGGCGCTGCTTCTGCCCGCCGGACAGGGCCGACGTCGGGTGGTCCAGCGGCAGGTGGGCCAGCCCGACGTCCTCGAGCGCCTCTCCGACACGCGTCCAGATGTCCGGGCGCGGGACGGCGAGGTTCTCGGCGCCGAAGGCGACGTCGTCCCCCACGCGGGAAAGGACCACCTGCGTCTCGGGGTCCTGCTGCATCAGGCCGGCTCGCCCGCGCCGGGCACGCGGCGGGGCGCCGTCGATCAGCAGGGTGCCGGTCTCGTCGGAGTCGTCGGCATCCGGCGTTCCGTCGTGGTGGGCTCCGGAGTCGCTGTCACCGAGCACCCCGGCGAGGGCATGCAGCAGCGTGGATTTGCCCGCGCCGGAGGGACCCAGCAGCAGCACGCGTTCGCCCGGCCGAATGTCCAGGTCCAGGCCGTGGACGGCGGGCCGGGACCGGCCGGCATGCCGCCAGCCCCAGCCGCGTGCCGTGACCGCTGCCGGGCGGACGGTGTCGGAAGACGTCATGAGCAGTGTGCGTTCATCAGGAGAAGACGGGCTCCGCCGCTGCCTTGCGGGAGGCGAAGGAGCTCAGCACGCCGGTCCGGGCCAGGCCGCGGGTGGCGATCCAGGACAGGCCGCCGGCGATGATCGCACCGGAGATGGCCGTGAAGATGATGTAAGCCAGCTTGTCGCCGGCGGCGTAGGCGATATTCCACCCCCACGGGGCGAACGAGTCGTTCAGGCCGCAGAAGAGGCCCGCAGCGGCACCGGCCAGTAGCGAAACGGGGAGGTTGAACTTCTTGTAAACGAACACCGCGAAGATGATCTCCGCACCGAGCCCCTGCACGAAGCCGGAGAACAGCACGGACGCGCCGTACTGCGAGCCCATGATCAGCTCACCGGTGGCGGCCACTGTTTCGCAGAACAGGGCGGCTCCGGGCTTGCGGATGATCAGCATGCCCAGGACGGCGGGAATCATCCAGCCGCCTGCGATGAGGCCGGTCAGCGGCGGGTAGACGGCGTTCATGGGCGGCGAAACGGCAGCGGCCCCCTGGGACCAGGCCCAGAAAATGACGCCGCCGGCTACTGCGATCAACGCGGCAACCACAATGTCCACCACACGCCAGTTGTACTTGCTGTTGCCAAGCGTCTGCTTGGCCGTCATTCCAGTCATTTTCTTCCTCCTGAGGTACAGGAGGGGAGAGTGCTACCCGGGCAGTCCGCGGCTTCCGCCGCCAGCTGCCGGACACTCTGAGAACTCGACTCCCTTGCGCCGGTACTAACCGGATCAGGTTCGAGGGTCTGCGGCTGTCCGCACTCTCAGCGCCCGCCTCCGGTTCCCTGGAAATGTTCCAGTGATGCCCGACGGCGACGCTCCCCTGTCGTATCAATTCGCCCTTGTGGGCGTGGATTAGTTTACACCCGCGGGCCCGCGAAATCCCGGGGAGGGTGTCACAATGCGCGGTGATGCGGCCGGGTTGATGCGGCTAGGCTAGGGGAAGCCCTGTTTCCGTCGTTTCCCACCTGTAAGGGGTACTGGAGTGAGTTTTTTCATCAAGCTGCTTGGAACCGGAGTGAGCCTGCTTGCCGGATTCGCCGGCACCAAGGCCGTTGACGTCGTCTGGGAAAAGATCACCGGCCGCAAGCCCCCGAAGGGCGACAAGGACGACGTCCCCACCACCCTGCGCAGCGCCCTGACCTTTGCGCTGATCTCGGCGGCTGTCAGCGCCATCATCCAGGTCCTGGCCAACCGGGGCACGCAGCGTGCCATCACCCGCTTCGCCAAGAGCCAGGACATCGTCTAGGCATTTGAGGGCCGCCGCTAGGCTGCGCCGTCGTCATCCTCGTCGGCGGCGCGCTTGGCGGCGGCCTTTTTGTCGGCTGCCTTCAGCACCACGGCCTCCAGTTCATCCGTGGTGAGCAGTTCCTTGTGCAGGTGCTTGGTGCGGTAGCCTGCCCTGCCCACCATGTGGGCAGACACCGGAACGGTGAGCACCTGGAAGATCCACGCCACGAAGAGCACGGGCCACACCCACCAGGTCCGCAGCTGCAGGCCCACCGAGGCCAGCAGCAGGAACAGCCCCAGCACCTGGGGCTTGGTGGCGGCGTGCATCCTGCTCATCAGGTCGGGGAAGCGCAACAGGCCGACCGCCGCACCGAGGGACATCAGGGCGCCCACCACCATAAAGACGGCCGACACTGCATCAATGATTGTGTCCACGGCAGATGGTTCAGGATTCATGGGGCTGCTCCCGCCGGTCGGCCACGAAGCGCGCCACGGTCACGGATCCGATGAACCCGATGATGGACAGCGCCACGAGCAGCATCAGGTTGTTCAGGTGCCGGTTGACGGCCATGTCTATGCAAAGCGTGGCACCGATGATGGCCAGCAGCACGTCAGAGGCCAGCACCCGGTCCAGCAGGGACGGGCCGATGGCGATCCGGACAATCGCCCCGGCTGCCGCCAGGGACAGGATCACGGCCGTCACGGCCAAGACAACGCCCATCATGCCCCTACCTCCTGTTTCAGTGCGGCCAGTTCCTCGCGGGTGCCCATGATCCTGATCAGTGCCGCCTCTGCGTCCCGGACCTCTTTGCGCAGGTTCACAATGTCCTCTCCGCTCCGCACGTTGAGTCCGTGGATGTAGAGCGTGGACGTGGAGCGGTCCACCTCAACCACCAGCGAACCCGGAATCAGCGAAATGACGTGGCCGGTGGCCGTCACCATCAGGTCCGAGTGGCTGCGCAGCTTGACCGCGACGACCGCGTTGGTCACCTTGGGCCCGCGGGCCAACGCCAGGTACAGCACCTGGAAGCTGGCGGCCACAACCTTGGCCAGGAACACCAGTGCGAACGGAACTGCCCGCACGATGCTGAAGCGGCCGCCCAGCTCCACCGGGGGCAGGTAGAAAAGCCGTGCCACCACTACCGCGATCAGCGCACCGAACAGCAGGTTACCGGGGCTGAAGTCCTGCCAGAGCGCTGCCCAGACGAACACCAGCCAGACGAGGAGGGGCAGTTCCTGCCGGATTGAGATCCGTCGGCGGTTCATTTGTTCCCCTCCTGCTGGACGGGTTCAGGCTGGGCGATCGGGGGCACGGGGGCGTTTTCGCCCAGCACGGCCTGGATGTAGGCGGACCGGTCCAGCATTTCCACGGCCGACTGGTCCGCCACCCGGAAGAGCGGCCCGGCAAAGACGGTGAGCGCCACACCGAAGGCCACGAGGCCCAGGGTTGATCCCACCATGGTCCGCGGCAGCAGCGTGACATTGCGCTTGCCTGCGCGGTCGCCCGTCTCGGAATCCTCAGGGGCCGCGAGCAGCACGGGGTCCGGGTTCTCGGCGTCCTCGGGTTTGCGCCAGAACGCGCGGTTCCACACACGGGCGACGGCCAGGAGCGTCAGCAGGCTGGTCACGACACCGCCGATCACCAGGGCGTAGGCCAGCGGGGTGCCAAGCTGCACACCGGCCTGCAGCAGCCCGAGCTTGCCCAGGAAACCCGAGAACGGCGGGATGCCGGCCAGGTTCATGGCGGGGATGAAGAACAGCAGGGCCAGGATCGGGGACAGTTTGGCCAGGCCGGCGACGCGGTCGATCGACGAGCTTCCGCCGCGGCGTTCGATCAGGCCCGTGACCAGGAAGAGGCTGGTCTGGATGGTGATGTGGTGGGCCACGTAGAACACCGCCGCGCCAAGTCCGGCCACCGAGGACATCGCCAGCCCGAACACCATGTAGCCGATGTGGCTGACGAGGGTGAACGAAAGAAGGCGCTTGATGTCGCTCTGGGCCAGCGCACCCAGGATTCCCACCACCATGGTCAGTAATGCCACCACCATCAGCGGAGTGTTCAGCGAGTCCCCCGGAAAGAGGAGCGTCTCGGTGCGCACCATGGCATAGACCCCCACCTTGGTCAGCAAGCCGGCGAACACCGCCGTGACGGGGGCTGGTGCCGTGGGGTACGAGTCAGGAAGCCAGAAGGACAACGGGAAGACAGCCGCCTTGATGCCGAAGGCCACCAGCAGCATCACGTGCAGCAGCATCCGCGTTCCGGAGTCCAGGTCCGCGAGCTTGACGGCAAGGTCCGCCATGTTGATGGTTCCGGTGGCGCCGTAGATCATGGCGATGGCGATCAGGAACAGGACGGAGGACACCACGGAGACCACCACGTAGGTCACGCCGGCACGGATGCGGGGGCCGGTTCCGCCGAGGGTCATCAGCACATAGCTCGCCGTCAGAAGGATCTCGAACCCCACGTAGAGGTTGAAGAGGTCGCCCGACAGGAACGCGTTGGACACGCCGGCCACCAGGATCAGGTAGGTGGGGTGGAAGATCGACAGCGGCGCGTCCTGGTCGCCGTCGGCCATGCCCTGGCCGGTGGCGTACACCAGCACCGCGAGGCTGACCGTGGAGGAGACCACCAGCATCAGGGACGAGAACTGGTCCACCACCATCACGATGCCCCACGGGGGCAGCCAGCCGCCGATGTTGACGGCCGCGGTTCCGCCGTCCCAGACGGACGCCAGCAGCACGCATTCCAGCAGGAGCGTCAGCGAGAGCAGCGTAATGCTGACGGCCCGCTGGGCCTTGGAGTGCCGGATCAGCACGAACGTCAGGGCGGCACCGAGGATGGGAAGTACGACGGCGAGCGGGGCAAAGCTTGCGATGTTCACTTCACGCCTCCTTCCGGGCCGGGGGTCACGTTTTGGGAGCCGGGCTGCTCTTCCGCAGCGGCGTCCTTGGCTTTGATCTTGCGGTCGCCGGCCTTGACGGTGGCCACGCCGCCCTGCGGGCCGTCGCCTGAAGTGCCGTCGCTTGAAGCGCCGCGGCCGGAACCGCTGTCGGCGGACAGGTCCGAACCGGTGATGCCCTTGCCGTCCGAACCGATCATGGTCAGCGGGAACTCCGAGGTTTCTACCGGAATCTCGGAATCATCCTCCGCGTCGAAGCTGGGGGTCTCGGCAACACGGATGTCCTCGACGTCGTCCTGGATCTCATCGCGGCGGGCCAGCACCCAGGTCCGGTAGATGATGCCCAGCATGAACGCGGTCACCGCGAAGGAGATCACGATCGATGTCAGGATCAGTGCCTGCGGGAGGGGGTCGTTGTAGTCGCGGGGGTCCGTGTCCTTGCTGAACATGGGTGCCAGGCCGGCGTAGCCGCCGGTGGCCAGGATCAGCAGGTTGGTGGCGTTGGCCAGCAGCATCAGGCCCAGCAGCACCCTGGTGAGGCTGCGTTCCATGATCAGGTAGATTCCGCAGGCATAGAGCGCGCCCATGACGGTCAGCAATGTCAGGTTGACGCTCATGCTTTCCCCCTCCCCGTGGTTTCGGCGGGAATTCCGTCCGGTTCCTGCCCTTCGGTCTCGCCCTCGGGGTTCTCTTCAAAGTGCTCATCGATTTCCGCGCCCAGGCTGCGCAGCACGTCCAGCACCAGACCTACCACCACGATGTAGACGCCGATGTCGAAAATGGTGGAGGTGACGAACTTGATGTCGCCGAACACCGGCAGCCACAGTTCGATGATGGCGCTCTGGAACACCTGCCCGCCCAGCAGGAGCGGCACCACTCCGGAGGCCGCTGCCGTGGCCAGCCCGATTCCCAGGAGCGTTCCCGCACCCACCGGGGTGGCCTCCCGCAGTTCGAAGCGGCCGCCGGCGAGGTAGCGGATGGTCAGGGCAAGCCCGGCCGTCAGACCGCCGGCGAATCCGCCGCCCGGAAGGTTGTGACCGGCGAGCAGGAGGTAGATGGAGAAGACGATCATCGAGTGGAACACCAGCCTGGTGACCACTTCGAAGATGATGGAGCGGCGCTCGGGAGCCATGGTGCGCCCTGCCACGAGCCAGGCGTCCCTGGTGGAGGCGGCAAATTTGCGGCTCAGGGCCAACGCGGCGCTGTCACGGGAGCTCTGTCCGGCACCGGAGCGCCGGCCCACGGTCCCTTCGGCCACGGAGGACGAGGCCCGGATGCCGTCGCCGCGCCCCTTCACGAAGATGAGGCTGGCGACACCGGTGGCGGCCAGTGCCAGGACGGAGATCTCGCCGAAGGTGTCCCACGCCCGGATGTCCACGAGGGTGACGTTGACGATGTTCAGTCCCCCGCCGCCTTCGTAG
This sequence comes from Arthrobacter sp. FB24, assembly GCF_000196235.1. Lineage (NCBI taxonomy): Bacteria > Bacillati > Actinomycetota > Actinomycetes > Micrococcales > Micrococcaceae > Arthrobacter > Arthrobacter sp. FB24. The sequence continues at coordinate 4,355,556 of NC_008541.1, forward strand.
GCAAGCCGCGGGAACTCCAACGCGACGGGCGTCGCGACCCGCGCGCCCATCGCGTAGATGGCCACGAAGATCATGGTGACGCCGAACGCCGCCCCGATGATCACGCGGATCACCCGGTACTTGCCGCCGGTGCGGTCCCGGAGTTCGGCCGGCAGGCTGCGCATGGCCAGGACGAACGCCACCAGGATGATGGTTTCCACCAGCATCTGGGTCAGGGCCAGGTCCGGTGCGCCCTGCAGGGCGAACATCAGGGCGATGCCGTAGCCGGTCACGGAGACCATCAGCACGGCGAGGAACCGCTTGTTCGCACGCACGGCTGCCAGCGCCCCGATCACGATGCCGGCCCCGGCCACCAGCTGCAGCGGCGAATTGGGATCGATGAAGTACAGCCCGTCCGGCAGTGGCTTCCCGGCGATGAGCAGGGCTGTGAGCGGAAGGGCGAACGCCACCGTGAGGATCACTGCGAGGTAGAAGAACAGCGAACCACGCTGCGTGCGTCCCGTGACCCACACGGCAACGTCATCCAGCGCGCCGATGGTGATTTGGTAGGCGCGGTCGCCGTCCACCCACGCCGGCACCAGGCTCTGGCCCCTGGCGACCATGTTGCGGCCATAGAACATCGCCAGGCCGAGCACGAAGGTGATGGCCGTCAGGCCCAGCGCGGGCGTGAGTCCGTGCCACAGCGCGAGGTGGCCGGCGGCGGTGGCCGGATCGCCGCCGTCGTGCACGAATTCCGCGGCGTACGGCTGGATCCAGGCGTCCACCGGCGCCGGCCATAGGCCGTAGACGATGGTCAGCAGGCTCAGCAGGGCGGGGGCTGCAAGGAAGGATGGCTTGATGGCCTTGAACGGTGTGGATTCGATGCCGGGCTTCGACGCGAAGGCACCCCACATAAAACGCGCGCTGTAGGCGAAGGTAAGGATGGACCCCAGGACCAGCCCGGCGAGCACCACCAGGCCCCAGGAGCCGGCCGCATCACCGGAGGTGCCATAGTGCACGAAGGCCTCGAACACCGATTCCTTGGCCACGAAGCCTGCCAGCGGCGGGATGCCGGCCATCGACGCGGCACCGATGGCCGCCACCACGGCCAGGGCGCGGGAGGACTTGTAGACGCCGGAGAGCTTGCGGAGATCGCGGGTTCCGGACTGGTGGTCGATGATGCCCACCACCAGGAACAGGGTGGCCTTGAAGAGTCCGTGGGCCAGGAGCAGGGCCAACCCGGCCAGCGCCGCATCGGGTTTGCCGAGGCCCACCACCATAGTGAGGAAGCCCAGCTGGCTCACCGTGCCGTACGCCAGGATCAGCTTGATGTCGGTCTGCCGCAGCGCGCGGTAGCCGCCCACCAGCATGGTGGCCAGGCCCAGTCCCAGCACCATGGGCAGCCAGTACGCCGTCTCCGCGAAGCCCGGCGCCAGCCGCGCCACGAGGTAGACGCCGGCCTTCACCATCGCGGCGGCATGGAGGTACGCGCTCACCGGTGTGGGCGCCGCCATCGCTCCGGGGAGCCAGAAATGGAACGGTATCAGCGCGGACTTCGTCACGGCACCGATGAGGATCAGGACGACGGCGGCGCCCACGGCCCCCGCTGCCGGGCCGGTGGTCAGCCCGGGAGCCTGTTCCAGGATTGCCGAGATCCGGTAGGTTCCGGCGCTGGACCCCAGAATGATGAGGCCCACCAGCATGGCCAGGCCGCCCGCCGTGGTAACCATCAGGGCCTGCAGGGCCGAGCGCCTGGCGGAGAGCCGGGTGCGGGCGTAGCCGATCAGCAGGTAGGACAGGACGGTGGTGAGTTCCCAGAAGATGAACATCAGGAGCAGGTCATCGGCGGTGACCAGGCCGAACATCGCCCCCGCGAAGGCCAGGAGCTGGGCACCGAACCCGCCCAGGTTGCTGTCCTTGTTCTTGAAGTAGCGCGCACAGTAGACCAGCACCAGGGCACCCACGCCGAGTACCAGCAGTGACATGATCCAGGCCAGCGGGTCCATCCGGAACGCCAGCTCGATCTTGAGTTCCGGGATCCAGGGAAGGAGTTCAGTGACGGCGCTGCCCGTGAAGGGTGGTGCCGCGGAGGCCTGCTCGTACGCTCCCTGGTACACGGCGTCGCGTTGCAGGAGCAGCCAGACGAAGGAACCGGCGGGGACCGCAGCCAGCCCGTAGAACGTGTTCCTGCGGAACTTTCGGAAGAGGAACGGCGCCACGGCAGCCACCGCGAAATGCACGGCAAGGACTGTGATCACTGGTATCTCCGCAACGTCAGGAATTCGATTGTCAAAAGTTGGAGCAGGCGGTCATTCGTCAGGTTCGGTGCACACAGTTTATCAAGCGGATGCAAACACTTTTGCCACCTGCCAGTGCCGCGCGGGGCGGATTCTCCCTGCCGCCGGAGAGTTTCCACCGCCTGTTCACTCGCCGTTGCAAATGGTTCGTCGTATCGCCAGGGGCGGATAGCATTCAGCCTATGAACCCCGTTGCCGCTTCCGCGGCTACCCAGCCCCCGTCCGAACTGGAGTCCGGAACGTCGGCCACCAGCAAGGGCAAGGTCCTTGCGTGGGCCGCCTGGGACTGGGGCTCGGCGGCCTTCAACGCCGTGATGACCACGTTTGTCTTCACGGTGTACCTGACGTCCAACGCCTTCGGCGGCGAGGACCAGGCCTCCGCTGTGCTCGGCGGTGCGCTGGCGATCGCCGGGGCGGCCATCGCCCTTCTGGCGCCGGTGACGGGCCAGCGGTCGGACACCGGCGGCCGCCGGAAGCTGTGGCTGGGAGTCAACACGGCCGCCGTCGCGGTCCTGACCGGATTGTGCTTTTTTGTGTTTCCGCGGCCGGAGTTCCTGTTGCTGGGCGTCACACTGATCGCGCTGGGGAACGTCTTTTTCGAATTCGCCGGGGTGAACTACAACGCCATGCTGGCGCAGATTTCGACGCCGAAGAACATCGGGAAGGTGAGCGGCTTCGGCTGGGGCATGGGCTACCTGGGCGGCATCGTCGCGCTCCTGATCGTGCTGCAGCTGTTCGTCCAGCCCAGCTTCGCGTGGTTCGGGGCGTCCACCGAAGACAGCCTCAACATCCGCCTCGTGGCGGTGTTCTCGGCCCTCTGGTTCTTCATCTTTGCGTTGCCCGTCCTGTTCGCCGTGCCGGAACTGCGCAGGCCGCAGCGGGGCCCGAAGCTGGGGTTCCTGGCTTCCTACGGCCTGCTGGTGCGCCGCATCAAGGCGATCTACCGGACCAGCCCGCATACCATTTACTTCCTCCTTGCCAGTGCCATCTTCCGCGACGGCCTGGCCGCCGTCTTTACCTTTGGCGGGATCATCGCTGCGGGCACCTTCGGTTTCCAGCTGAAGGAAGTCATCTTCTTTGCCATCTTCGGCAACGTCGTTGCGGCCGTCGGAGCCATGATCGGCGGCTTCCTGGATGACCGGATCGGACCCAAAGCCGTCATCATCGGCTCGCTTGCCGGCCTGCTGGTTGCGGGCACCGTCATCCTGGTCCTGGGCAACGGCAGCTATGTCTTCTTCGGCCAGGCCTGGCCGGGCACCACCACGTTCTGGGTGTTCGGGCTGTTCCTGTGCCTTTTCGTTGGACCGGCGCAGTCCTCCTCCCGCGCGTACCTTGCCCGGCTGGCGCCGCATGGCGAATCCGGGGAGCTCTTCGGCCTCTATGCCACCACGGGCCGGGCGGTCAGCTTCCTGGCGCCAACGCTTTTCACGCTCTGCATCGCGGTGGCGTCGCCGCTCGTGGCACCCGGCGAAGCCCAGCGCTGGGGGATCCTCGGCATCATGGTGGTGCTCCTCGCCGGGCTGCTGGTGCTGCTGCCGGTCAAGGCTCCCGGAAAGGTGGAAATCGCCGTGGTTCCGGCGGCCTGAGGGTCCCGCAGGCAATTCGTGGTTTCGACACCCCAACGCCGTCCGCGCGGACTAGGCTGGTGCCATGAACGTGGATGAGACAGACCTCCCTGGCCTTGGCAGGCGCAAGGATTTCATGACCGCTTCGGGCCGCCGGATCGGCGTGGTGGAATACCGCGAGGGTCAGACCGAGCTGATTGTTTCCACCTGGGACGATCCCGACACGTGCCAGGCGTCCATCCCGCTGACGGCCGAGGAAGCCGCCGCCCTGGGCAACCTGCTGGGCGGCCAGCGCCTGGCCATGCAGCTCTCCGAAGAGCACCGCGAAATCCCGGGAATCGTCACCCGCCAGTTCTCCATCGGCGGGGACTCACCGTTCCACAACCAGCCCATGGGCAAAGCCTGCATCCGCACCCGCAGCGGTGTCTCCATCGTCGCCATCATGCGGGAAGGCGAGGTGCTCCCCTCCCCTGGACCCGACGTCGTCCTTCACCCCGGCGACCTGCTCGTGGCGGTCGGAACGCAAGAAGGTCTCGATACAGCAGCCGATATCCTGCGCAACGGCTGAGCGGCATGGATCCGCTCGCGCTAACCCTCATCGAACTGGGGGCCGTCGTGTTCTGCCTTGGCCTGCTGGCCAGGCTGGCCGGGCGGATCGGGATGTCCCCCATTCCCCTGTACCTGGTGGGCGGGCTGTTTTTCGGCGCCGGTGGACTGGTCAAGCTCGAAGGAATGCACGAATTCGCGCATCTTTCCGGCGAGATCGGCGTGATCCTGCTGCTACTCATGCTCGGATTGGAATATACGGCGGCTGAACTGGTCACCGGCCTCCGGCGGTCGTGGAAGGCCGGCGTCCTGGACCTCGTTCTGAACTTCATTCCGGGGGCCGGCCTGGCCGTGCTGCTGGGTTGGGGCCTGGTGGGAGCAATGGTGATGGGCGGCGTCACGTACATCTCGTCCTCCGGCATCGCAGCCAAGGTGATTACGGACCTCGGCCGGATCGGTAACCGCGAGACCCCTGTGGTTCTGTCCATCCTGGTCTTCGAGGACCTTGCGATGGCCGTCTACCTGCCCGTCCTCACTGCCACGCTGGCCGGGGTCAGTTTCCTGGTGGGGCTGCAGACCGTCGGAATTTCGCTCGCTGTGGTCACTGTGGTGCTGGTAGTGGCCCTCCGGCACGGGCACCACGTGTCCAAGGCAGTACACAGCGAAAATTCCGAGGTGTTCCTGCTGAACCTTCTCGGCGCGGCGCTCCTGGTTGCCGGTCTCGCCGCCGCCATGCAGGTCTCGGCCGCGGTGGGCGCGTTCATGCTGGGCATCGCCATTTCCGGCGCCACGGCTCACAGCGCTACCCGGATCCTCGAACCCCTCCGGGACCTGTTCGCGGCCATCTTCTTCGTGGTCTTCGGCCTCAACACCGATCCATCATCCATCCCGCCGGTACTGGGGTGGGCGCTGATCCTGGCTGTCCTCACCGCCGCCACCAAAATGATCACGGGAATCTGGGCGGCCAAGCGGGCAGGAATTGGCCTGCCGGGCCGGTTCCGTGCGGGAGCTGCGCTGATTGCGCGCGGTGAGTTCTCCATCGTCATTGCCGGCCTGGCGGTGGCTTCCGGTGTGGTGCCGCACGATCTCGCGGCGCTGGCCACGGCCTACGTGCTCATCATGGCCATCATGGGTCCGCTGGCGGCACGCTACGTGGAGCCGGTTGTGAAGATGCTGCGCCGCCCGGCAAAACCGCGGCCGGCCGCCCGCCCCATCTGACGCTCTCTCAGATCCTGCCGCCTTTTCGGCGACGCTCTCTCAGATCCTGCCGCCTTTTCGGGCACGCTCCCTCAGATCCTGCCGCCTTTTCGGCGACGCTCCCTCAGATCTCAGTGCGGTGGAAGTTCAGGTAGCTGCGGCTGGCGGTGGGACCACGCTGGCCCTGGTAGCGGTTGCCGTACTCACCGGAGCCGTAGGGGAATTCGGCGGCGGAGCTGAGCTTGAAGAAGCACAGCTGGCCGATCTTCATGCCGGGCCACAGTTTGATGGGCAGCGTGGCCATGTTGGAAAGCTCCAGCGTGACGTGGCCGGAGAACCCGGGATCGATAAACCCTGCGGTGGAGTGCGTCAGCAGCCCCAGCCGGCCCAGCGAGGACTTGCCTTCGAGCCGTGCCGCAATGTCATCCGGCAAGGTGACGGTTTCATAAGTGGAGCCCAGCACAAACTCGCCCGGGTGAAGGATGAACGGCTCTCCGCGGTCAACTTCCACCAGGCGCGTCAGCTCAGGCTGGTCCTCGGCAGGGTCGATGTGCGCGTACTTGTGGTTGTCGAACAACCGGAAGAACCGGTCGATCCGGACGTCCACGGACGACGGCTGGACCATCACCGGGTCGTACGGATCCAGGACAATCCGTTGGGAATCAATTTCGGCACGAATATCGCGGTCAGAGATCAGCACACTCAAAAATACCGCACCATTGCCGCGCCCGTTGCCCGGGGTTACTGTTACTGCTGATAAGAAACGTCATCTCCGATACAGGATGAGTCTGATGTTGCGGCTGTGACGGGTTGCCTTCGCCCTGAAGGAGGCGGCACCGACGGATCTGGGGTTGGCTTGAGGAAGATTTCGGCACGGACACTGGCAGCCATGATCTGCGCACTGGCACTCATCACGCCTGCGGCCGGCCAGCTGGGGGGACCTTCCTCAAGCCCAAAACCCGATGTGTCCGCCGTGGCGGACCAGCAGGCGCAAAGCGTCGCCCTCGGCCCGCCATCGTTCGTGTACGACGCCGGCTTGGGCACCGCGGATGACACACCAGGGCAGCGCCTCGCCCCCGCCGTGGACCCGGCGGTCAGGGAAGGGGACCCAGGCGGCACAACTGCTGCTTTGGTCAATACCTCAGGAACGGCCGGCGCCGGTGGCGGCGCCGGCACACTCTCCACCAACACGCCGCCGCTGCCAGCAGGAGACTCCCCTCCCGAGCCGGCGTCCGTCCCACCGTTGTCCGCCACCGACGCCGACCTGGCGGCCCTCACCCAGGCCGGGCTGCAGACCCGGCCTGCACCCACGGCGGGCACCGAAGCCCTCCGAACCGAATCACTGACGACGCAGGCCCTCGTCAGGGACGACGCGTCGTCCCAAATCCTGGCGGTGTTCAAAGCCATCAACAGCTACCGGGCTTCGTTCGGACTGCCCGCCGTGAAGTACCACGCCACAGTGGCCGCCATGGCCCAGGAGTGGTCCGACAGCATCGCGGCCCGGGAAGTGATCGAGCACCGCTCGAGCTTCTGGACCGATTCGCGGGCGCTCAGCCCCACCAATGGCGCCGGCGAGGTCATTGCCGTCCGCTGGGACCGCGACGCCGCCCAGCTTGTTGAGTGGTGGAAGGGCTCGCCCGCCCACAATGCAATCCTGAAGGACCCGCGGTTCAATGTGATGGGGATCGGGATCACCTTCACGGACGGCAACTGGCAGACCACGCCCAACCGCTACACCATGTGGGGCGTGGTGGACTTCTTCGGATACGGCACGCTGCCCGCGGGAACCACCAGCAGCCCGGGCGGCAGCACTGAAATGCCCGTACAGCCCGCCAGCGTGTGCGATCCGCTGGTGCGGCACATGCCGCCGTCGGCGGACCTTGCGGCGGCCGCGATCAAGGGTCCCGGCGACCTCGTGTCGGTGAACTCATCCGGGGAACTCATCAACCGCCCGTCCCTGGGAAACCGGCAATACGGCGCACAACAGGTCGTCGGGACCGGATTCGGCTCCGCCAAGGAACTCTTTGTCACCGACTGGGACCGGGACGGAGTCTTTGACATCCTGGTCCAGTGGACTGATGGCAGGGTTACGCTGCACGCCGGCTCGGTGGGCGGCGGATTCCTTCCAGGCGTGACACTGGGCCAGTCCGGGTGGGCGGGAATGACCCTGGCGGTCGGGGGCTGGTGTGCCAACAACCGCCTCCCGCAACTGGTGGCGCTGGACACCTCCGGGAACCTCTGGCTGTACCCCAACCGGGGCAAAGCGGACCTTGTGCAGCGGACTCTGATGGCGTCCGGCGTTTCAGCCAACCGGCTGGCCATGGCGGATTACGACGGCGACGGCTTCCAGGACCTGTTGGCCCGGCAGTCGGACGGTTATGTCCGGCTCTTCCGCGGCTCGGGCGCGCCGGCACCGCGCGCCGAAACCCGGGCTGTGGTGGCCAGCGGATGGTCGGACGTTACAGCCATCCGTCCGCTGCGGGATGTCACGGGCCTGAACTCAACGGGACTGGCCCTCCGACGAGCCGGCGACGTGGTGCAGTATTGGGACCTCAGCACGGGCGCCTTGACGTCGCCGTCGTCCATCCCCGGAACGTGGGCGGGACAGCGCCTCGCGCAATAGCCGCCTTACCCTGCGCGCGGGTCTCGCGGGTTACGGCTCCGCGGGCCGGGCTTCCAGGACTTCCTTAAGGCGTTCCAACTGCGCGACTTCCGACTTCATGGTCCGTTGGATCATGAAGTCCATCAGCCCGGCCAGTCCCTTGGGCCGCGACTCCAGGGCGAACCTGACCCGGGTGCTTGTTCCCTCGGTGCTCAGGTAATAGCCGCCGTGCGGGCGCGCCGGGCCGGCAACCACTTGGAACTGGATCTCGGCGCCCGGCCGGAGCTGCGTGATTTGGAAGTCGGCGGCGATGGGGCGTCCCGCAGGACCGGCCAGGGTCTGCTGGTAGACCGCGCCGCAGGCTCCCAGCGCACCTGAACGCAGTTCGATGTTCCGGATCCCTTCCCGCCATGAGGGAAGGTTCAGCCCGTCCTGCAGGAACTGGTACACGGTCATGGCATCGCGTTCCACGACGACCTCGTACTCTGCAAATGCCACGGGGATCCCTTGATTGTCGGACAGCTTTCTTGCGTAGCCCGTTCCCCTGATACTGCAGCTAACCCCAATAGGATAGTCAGCTCGGCCTGCTTCCCAGCGGCCACGGCCGTGCCTTAACCGAACAGTTATCGAACGGACCGAAGAGTTATCGAAAGCATGCTGTCGCCTGACGGTCGTGTCCCTGTTCTGGGAGTGCGCACGGCTGGGGTAAAGTAAATCCGGTTGACGCAACCGGGACATGGCCGAGGTAAGTGGCTGGTCCCTCTGCGGCTGTAGCTCAATGGTAGAGCGCTAGCTTCCCAAGCTTGATACGCGGGTTCGATTCCCGTCAGCCGCTCCATTCCTTCCGCGGGGCATTAGGCGGCTACCTGTATCGTCAGAAGTCAGGAACCCCTTCGGTTCCGCTACAGGAGCAATCATGGCTGACAAGTCCCCGCGTCAAGCAGCATCCGCGAAATCCGGCAAATCCATCAAGGAAAAACGCGCCGACAAGAGGGCAGCCGCAGCGCCGCCGAGCTCCCTCGACAAGGCAACCGCCACCAAGGCAGCGAGCCCCAAAAAGAAGTGACCGGTTCCGCGAACCATCTCAGCCTCGGAGTCCTCGCCAGCACGCGCAAACCTGACGAACGCCGGCTCCCGCTCCACCCCCTCCACCTGGACCGCATCGCACCCGAACTGCGGCGGAACATCATCCTCGAACAGGGCTACGGCGAACGGTTCGGCGTTTCGGACACCCATCTGGCCTCCCTCGTGGGACGGATTGCCACCCGCGGCGAGATCATTGCCGACGCCGACGTCGTCCTGCTGCCCAAGCCGCAGCCGGAGGACCTCGCGGAACTCCGCGACGGCCAGGTCCTCTGGGGCTGGCCGCACTGCGTCCAGGACCGCGCCATCACCCAGCTGGCCATCGACAAGAAGCTCACGCTGATCGCCTTCGAGGCCATGAACCACTGGGCGGGCGACGGCGGCTTCGGCCTCCACGTCTTCCACAAGAACAACGAACTGGCCGGCTATTGCTCGGTCATCCACGCCCTTGCCCTCACCGGTTCCACGGGCGTCTACGGCCGGCGGCTCACCGCCGTCGTCATCGGTTTCGGGGCCACAGCCCGCGGTGCCGTCACGGCGCTGAACGCCCACGGCATCCACGACGTCCAGGTGCTAACCAACCGGGGCGTCGCCGCGGTGGGTTCGCCCATCCACTCGGTGCGGATCGCCCAGTTCGACCATGACGACAAGGCGCCGTTCCTCAGCCAGGTCATCACCGAACGCGGCAGGGTTCCGCTGGCGCCGTTCCTGGCCGAAAGCGACATCGTGGTCAACTGCACGCTGCAGGACCCCAACGCCCCGCTAACGTACCTGCGTGAAGAGGACCTCAGCGCGTTCCGTCCCGGCAGCCTGATCGTGGACGTTTCCTGCGACGAGGGAATGGGCTTCAGCTGGGCGAAAACCACCACGTTCGCCGAGCCCATGCTCACCGTGGGCGACCACATTGACTACTACGCGGTGGACCACAGTCCCTCCTACCTGTGGAACTCCTCCAGCTGGGAGATCAGCGAGGCGCTGCTCCCCTTCCTGGAAACCGTCATTTCCGGCCCCGAAGCTTGGGCCGGAAACGACACGATCGCCCGTGCCATCGAAATCCGCGGCGGAGAGATCCTCAACAAGGACGTGCTGCAGTTCCAGCAGCGGCAGGCGGAGTACCCGCACGCCCCTCTGGACGCGTAGCAGCCGGCCGGGGCGCCGGCCCTGAGGGCCCGCGCCCCGGCTTCTTTGCCTTCCGGCTGACTATCCGGATGAGGTGGTGCCGGTCCCTGAGGTTCACCTTGAGGGTCAGCTCACCGCGCCGGGCCAGTACGACGGCGACAGTCACCGCTGCCAGGACCGGCACCCCGCCGGAAACGAGGATGGCGGTGTGCGGGTCCAGGTGCTCGGCAATCCAGCCCATCATGGGACCGCCGATGGCCTGCCCGCCGATCAGCACCATGATGTACAGGCTCATGACGCGTCCCCGGATTCCCATGTTGGAACTGATCTGCACCAGCTGGTTGGCCGCGGTTAGGAACATCAGGCACCAGAATCCGGAGAGCACCATGGCGGCGCCGAACCACACCATGGACGGCGCCAGGGCCGCGAGGCAGAGCATCAGCCCGTACATTCCGGCACCCAGCACCACCGACCGCAGTCGCAGCTGCCGGCGGCGGGTGGAGGTGACAGCCCCGGCGAGCGCACCCAGCGCCACCAGCGCGTTCAGCAGGCCGTAGCCTCCGGCGCCGGCGTCGTACACGTTGTCCGCGAAGGCGGCCAGCAGCACCGGCAGGCTCATGGCGAAAACTGCGATGAACCCTGCCATCAGCCAGGGCCAGTAGATGGTGGGCTTGCTCAGCGCGTACTGTAGCCCCTCCCGGAGCATGCCCTTGCGCTTCGGCGCGGGCGCAGTGATGAACAGCTGGTCCTTGCGCAGGAGCAGCAGCATTGCCACCGTGGAACAGCAGGCCACGGCATTGGCGGCGAAGGCCCAGCCGGCACCCACCGCGGTCAGCAGGAGCCCGGCTAGTGCGGGCCCGATCAGGCCGCCCAGCTGGAAGGTCGTGGAGTTCACGCTGATGGCGTTGCGCAGGTACGTGGGGCCGACGAGTTCGTTGACGAAGACCTGCCGGGCCGGCTGGTCCAGCACGGTGACCAATCCCAGGACCAGGGCGATCGCGTAGACGTGCCACACTTCGATGCGCTGGCTCAGCGCCAGGACGGCAAGGGCGGCGGCAAGCACGGCGGCCACTGACTGGCAGAGGATGAGGATCTTCCGTTTGGGGAACCTGTCCGCCATCATCCCGCCCCACGGCCCCAGCACCAGCGACGGCATGAACTGCAGCGCCACGGTGATGCCGACCGCCGTGACGGAGCCGGATAGCTGCAGCACGAGCCAGTCCTGCGCGATCCGTTGCATCCAGAGCGCGATCACCGCGATGAAGTGTCCGATGGCAAAAATGCGGAAGTTGGGGACGCGGAGGGAAATGAAGGTGTGGCGCCAGGGCAGGCGTTCGCTGACGACGGCGATCGGCTGAGTGACGTCCCGCGGCTGCGGCAGGGTCTGCGGTGCGTTCTGCGGTGCAGTCTGCAGCGGCGGAGATGCGGCGGAATCGATGACGGGCTGGCTGACGGTTGCCGTGGAAGGCGGAGGGGGTGCCACAGGGAATCCTCAAAGGTGCGGGCGGGCGGGATACGTCCACGCTATGGTGGCCCGATGGGATTGTGGAAGCGTATTGTTCCTATAACTAACATTGCGAACCGCAATAGTCATTCCCCAGCCCCGCAGGAGTGCCATGTTTGAACCCGCCCAGCTCCGCTCATTTTTGGCGGTTGCAGAGACCCTCAGCTTCACCAAGGCGGCGGAACGGCTGGGGCTTGCCCAGCCCACGGTCAGCCAGCATGTGCGCAAGCTGGAAGCCGCGGCCAAGCGGGTCCTGATTGCCCGGGATACCAGGGACGTACGGCTGACGGACAACGGCGATGCCATGGCCGGCTTCGCGCGGACCATCCTTGCGGCCCACGATGCCGCGTCCCGCTATTTCTCCGGGTCCGCGATGCGCGGCCGGCTCCGCTTCGGGACGGCGGACGACCTCGCGATCACCGGGCTCCCCCGTATCCTCCGTGAGTTCCGCCAGATCTATCCACAGATCAACCTTGAACTCACCGTGGGCCAGAGCGATCAGCTCTACCGGAAACTGAATGCCGGCCAACTGGACCTGGTTTTCGTGAAATGGGTGGCCGGCGCCAAGGACGGAACGGTGGTCCAGCACGACGCCTTCGCGTGGGTGGGCCTGGAGCAGACGGTGCTGGAGCCCGGAGACCCTGTACCGCTGATCGCCTACCCGTCGCCCAGCCTCAGCAGGAAGCTTGCCATCGACGCCCTGGAATCCCGGGGACGGACCTGGCGAATCACGTGCACCACCCGGCAGATCAGCGGGGTCCTGGCCGCTGTTCGGGCGGGAATCGGAGTCGCCGTGATGCCGTCCTCGCTGGTTCCGGACGACCTCAAGATCATCACCCGCCGCTTTGACCTGCCTCCCGTGGGAGACGTCGACTTCACCCTGATCCGAAATCCCTTAGCCAATGCCGAAGTAATCGATGCGCTCACCCAGGCGATTGTAGGGCGCACCCTGAAGCGACCCGCCTAGGCTTTCGTACCTGTCGTTGGGTTAAGCCACTGGAGCTGACCAAGTAAGTAGGTAGTCGGGCCCGGGCAAGTGGTTATTCCACGTAAGTGATTGAAGTTATTACGTGCGTAAATTATGCTGAATTTTGTTAAAGGTTAAGCAGAAGCCGCTGACAACGATTCGATGACGAACCGTGTCCGCCCACGCTGCCTTGGGGCGCCTGACGGACAAAGTTCGGGATAGGCATGCTATGACGCCAACCACGAACCACCCGCATCTTTCAGTCTCAAATACAGTCCACTCCCTCAAAACGGTACGCCCGCTGGCGGTAGGGACGCACCGCAACACGCCGGCACACCACGAAACAAGCGCACACGCTGATCTGGTCAGTCAGCGCGAACCGCACCCCGCCGCCACCCTGGTGGACACCGAGTTTGTAGGCAGCCCCTACTGCGAACGCTGCGGGACGGATGAATTCATTTACCTGGAGACGTTTGTCCCGGCAAAGTACCGGCACGACGGCACGCTCCGGAAGCCGGGCGAAGTCACGTATTTCTGCACCGGATGCGAAGAATTTTCGGCACACTCGGTCCCTGCCTCGTGGGTGCCGCCAGGCTGGTACTTGGGCTAATAACGGTTGGTGCCGTTCACCTACACAGTTTCACGTCAGCAAATAAATCGCCGCCGTCAGGCACCCGAGGGTGCCTGACGGCGGCGATTTATTTCTGGCTGGAACCCGCACTGGCAAGGCGGCCCCCAACCCCTTGAGAAAAGAAGCCCCTTAGATCAGGCTGTCCGAGAGGTGGTTGGGCGTCCCGAACCGGTGCGCGGTGATGCTGACAGCCTGCTCGTGCAGGAACGGCAGCAGTTCCACGCGGCCGGCTTCGGTGACCCGGTGGGCGTAGATGGCCAGGTCCGGACGTCCACCGGTGGCTTCAGCCAGTGCCTTCGCGTCGCCGCCAAGAAGCCGGATCCGGCCGCCGGACAGCTTTCCGGCCTCAGCGAGCGTGGCTGCGGAAGCCAGCCACGCGGCGTCGTCCGCCACCGTGACGGTGATGTCCAGGGCGGCGAGCGCTGCCTGCAGCGGAGCGGGGAGCTCGACGGCGGTGGAAACCGTCAGTGCCGAACCGGCCAGGACGCCGGCGGCTACTGTCCTGACCAAGGCGGCCACCGGCTCGCCTTCGGCGAGGCGGACCGTTACCGGCAGGGAGCGGTAGCGGAAGATGTTCCGCTCCGCCCTCAGCCCGGAAACATCCCTGGCGGTGCCGAACTCTTCGGCCCAGGCAAGGGCGTCGGAGGCCAGGGCACGCTCCAGGGCTTCGACGGCGGGAGCGTCCAGTGAGCCCTTCGCGGCACCCAACACGCGGCGAACGCCGGAGTTGGTCACGGCCGCCGATGCTCCGCCCGCGGTGCTGGCTTTACTGACCCATTCGCCCAGGCCGACGAGGTAGTTGGGCCCTCCTGCCTTGGTACCGGCGCCGACGGCCGATTTCTTCCAGCCGCCGAACGGCTGGCGTTGCACGATGGCCCCGGTGATGCCGCGGTTTACGTAGAGGTTGCCGGCCTGGATGGTGTCCAGCCAGAGTCCCACTTCCTCGGTGCTGAGTGAGTGCAGGCCGGCGGTCAGGCCGTACTCCACCTGGTTCTGGATGGCAATGGCGTCCTCGAGGGTATCCGCCGTCATGACGCCGAGGACCGGGCCGAAGAACTCGGTGAGGTGGAAGTAGGATCCGCGGCGCACGCCGTAGCGGACACCCGGGCTCCAGAGCCTGCCGGTTTCGTCGAGCTTGCGCGGCTCAACGGCCCAGTTTTCGCCTTCGCCGAGGGTGGTGAGGGCATTCAGGAGCTTGCCGTTGGCGGGTTCGATGATCGGACCCATCTGGCTGGCGGGGTCTGCGGGGTAGCCAACCTTGAGTGAGGTGACCGCGTCGATCAGCTGGTTGTGGAACCGCTTGGAAGTGGCCACGGATCCCACCAGGATCACCAGCGAGGCGGCGGAGCACTTCTGTCCGGCGTGGCCGAAGGCGGAGTAGGCCACGTCCTTGGCGGCTAGGTCCAGGTCTGCGCTGGGCGTAACGATGATGGCGTTCTTGCCGCTGGTCTCGGCCAGGAGCGGCAGGTCCTTGCGGAAGGAGCGGAACAGTTCGGCGGTCTCGTAGCCGCCGGTCAGGATCACTCGGTCCACGGCCGG
The DNA here is from genome assembly GCF_000196235.1 of Arthrobacter sp. FB24. Taxonomy (NCBI): domain Bacteria; kingdom Bacillati; phylum Actinomycetota; class Actinomycetes; order Micrococcales; family Micrococcaceae; genus Arthrobacter; species Arthrobacter sp. FB24. Next base: position 4,370,585 of record NC_008541.1, read on the forward strand.
GTGCGAGATCAGCTGCTGGCCAAGCTCACGTTCGCCCAGCTGGACCATGGTGAGGACGTCACGGGGCACACCGGCTTCCCAGAGTGCTTCGATCATCACGGCACCGCTGCGGCGGGCCTGCTTGGCGGGCTTGATCACGACGGCGGAGCCGGCGGCGAGTGCCGCGAGGGTGGAGCCTGCCGGGATGGCCACCGGGAAGTTCCACGGCGGGGTCACAACGGTGAGGTTCGCGGGCACGAAGGTGGCGCCGTCGACGTCGTCGAGCCTTCGGGCGGACTCGGCGTAGTAGTGGGCGAAGTCCACGGCTTCGCTGACCTCGGGGTCGCCCTGGTCGATGGTCTTGCCGGTTTCGCTGGCCATGACCTCGAGCAGGTCCGCGCGGCGGGCCTCCAGGATGTCGCCGGCGCGGTGCAGGACGGCGGCGCGCTCGGCGCCGCTGAGGGCGCCCCAGGCCTTGCCTTTTTCGACGGCAGTGGCGATCACCGTGTTGAGGGTCTCAGCGTCCGTGATGGTGGCCGCTTCCACGGAGGCATTGCCCAGCGTGGAGGACGGAACGCGTTCCAGGATGGCCCGGCCCCAGTCGCGGTTGGCGGGCAGGGACGGGTCAGTGTCCGGAGTGTTCTCGAAGGAGTCATGCGGCATCGGCTCGGCCGGGAGGCTGCGGTTCTGCCGGCGGTTGGGGCCGGGGACTTCGTCGTCGAGCTCTGCCAGAGAGGCGAGGAAGCGCTGCTTCTCACGCTCGAAGAGCACTTCGTTTTCGGAGAGTTCGAAGACGGCGGACATGAAGTTGTCCTGGCTGGCGCCTTCTTCGAGCCGGCGGATCAGGTAGGCGATCGCGACGTCGAATTCGGCCGGGTGCACCACGGGCGTGTAGAGGAGCAGCGAGCCGACGTCCTTCTTGACCGCTTCAGCCTGGCCCTGCGCCATGCCCAGCAGCATCTCGAACTCGATGCCGGACTCCACACCGCGCTGCTTGGCGAGCAGCCACGCGAAGGCGATGTCGAAAAGGTTGTGGCCTGCGACGCCGATCCGGATGTTCTTGATCCGGTCCGGGTGCAGCGAGTAGTTGATGACACGCTTGTAGTTGGTGTCCGAGTCCTGCTTGGTGCCCCAGGTGGCCAGCGGCCAGTCGTGCAGGGAGGATTCGACCTGTTCCATGGGCAGGTTGGCACCCTTGACCACCCGGACCTTGATGGCGGCACCGCCGTGGGCGCGGCGCTCAGCAGCCCAGTCCTGCAGGCGGATCATGGCGGCGAGGGCATCCGGGAGGTAGGCCTGGAGCACGATGCCGGCCTCGAGGTCCTTGAATTCGGGCTTGTCCAGGATCCGGGTGAACACCGCGATGGTCATGTCCAGGTCCTTGTACTCCTCCATGTCCAGGTTGATGAACTTGGCCTTCTGCCCGCCGGAGGCGAAGGACGCGGCGCGGGCGAAGAGGGGAGTGAGCTTTTCGACGACGTGCTCCACGGCCTCGTCGAAGGCCCAGACCGAGTGCGGGGCGACGGTGGAGGACACCTTGATGGAGACGTAGTCCACGTCGGGCCGTGCCAGCAGGGTGTGGGTGCCCTCGAGCCGGCGGGAAGCCTCATGCTCACCGAGGACGGCTTCGCCGAGGAGGTTGACGTTGAGCTTGATGCCGTCCTTGCGGATCTTGGCGATGGCCGGACCAAGCTTGGCGTCCGTGGCATCGACGATCAGGTGGCCCACCATCTCGCGGAGCACCTTCCGGGCCGCCGGGATAACGACCTGCGGCAGGACGGGCGCCATGGTGCCGCCAAGACGGACGGCGCTGCGCATGTACCAGGGCAGGAACGCGGGAACCTTCGGGGCCAGTGCTGCCAGGTTGCGGGCGGCGACATGCAGGTCTTCCGGGCGGACCACGCCGTCGACGAAGCCGACCGTGAAGTCGAGCCCGTTGGGGTCCTTCAGCACGCCGGCGAGCTGTTCAGCGGAGGCGTCCACGGGAACCTTGGCGGCCTCCGTCAACCAGTGGCGCACCAGACCGATGGTATCCCCGGCCAGGGCCTGGGCCTCGGGTACGTGGGAACCGCCCGCGGGGGCCGTTTCGGTGACCGTCTTTCCGGCGAGGACACCGGGCTCCGTAGAAATATGGGTCATGGCTAACACTCGTTCTTTCCGTTGGTGAGGACCTTCTTTCCACCAGTATGAGCCTGCCGTAACTTAAGATAAAGCGACGTTTTCTGAGCAATACAGGTTAGAAAATCCGATGATTCTGAATCCCGCCCGAACGTTCGGAAACCACCCGGACCCTCTCTCACTTCCTGCCCCTTTCTGACGGACCCTCTCTCACTTCCTGCCGGAAACGACGAACCCCCTCCCACCGGGGTGAGAGAGGGTTCGTCGATATGGCACCGGATCTGAGAGAGCGTCCGGTTGTTTGTGGCAGGAAGCGAGCGGGCTTTGGGTGGCTACGCCAGGGGGCGGTGCATCTCGACGGCCTCTTCGTGCCGTGGACTGTCCGGGTTCATCAGGGAATGCTTGCGGCCGTAGCCGAAGTAGATGACCAGCCCGACCACGAGCCAGATGCCGAAGCGCAGCCAGGTTTCCCAGTGCAGCTGGAACATCAGGAAGGCCGAGGCCAGCACCCCGAATGCGGGAACCAGGGGCATGAAGGGCAGCCGGAAGGCGCGCGGAGCGTCCGGCTTCTTGTAGCGGAAGACGATCACCGAGAAACAGACCACCACGAACGCGGCCAGGATGCCGATGTTGGTCAGGTCTGCGACGGCCTTGATCGGGAAGACGCCTGCCAGCAGGGCCGAAGCAACACCGGCGATCCAGGTGACGCGCTGCGGAGTGCCGTGATGGTCCGTCTTGGAGAACCAGCCCGGGAGCAGGCCGTCGCGGCTCATGGAGAACCACACGCGGGTGACCCCGAGGAGGAAGGTCAGCATCACGGTGAGGATGGACAGCACCGCGAACACGGAGATGATGGTGGCAATGACGGGCAGGCCGACGCCGGTGAACGCGGAGGCGAATCCGGCCTTCGGATCGATGTCCTTGTAGTTCTGCATGCCGGTGAGGACCAGCGTGGCCGCCACGTAGAGCAACATGGCGATGATGAGCGAGAGGATGATTGCCTTCGGCATGTGCTTCTTGCCATCGGTGGCTTCCTCTGCCGCGGTACTCATAGCGTCGTAGCCAAAGACAGCGAAGAACACGGTGGCCGAACCAGCCAGCACCGGGCCGAAGCCGCTTGGCATGAACGGGTTGTAATTGTTCGTGTCGATGTAGAAGATGCCCAGGCCAATGATGAACAGAATGAGGACAACCTTGATGGCCACCGCCACCAGTTCAAACCGGCCGAACGCCCGGGTACCGCGGGACAGGATCCAGGTCACGATGAGGCAGACGACGATGGCCGGGATGTTGACGATTCCGCCCTTGCCCTCGTCCGGGGTGGATGTCATCCAGACGGGCATGTGGACCCCGATGCCGGAGAGGAACGCGTCAAAGTAGCCGGAAATACCAATGGCCACGACGGCCACAATGGCAATGTACTCAAGGAGCAGGTCCCAGCCGATGAACCAGCCGATCACTTCACCAAGGGCCACATAGCCGTAGGTGTAGGCCGAGCCCGCACGTGGAATCATGCCGGCAAATTCCGCGTAGGACAACGCGGCGGCCGCAGAGGCAAGGCCGGCTATCAGGAAGGAAAACAGCACCGCCGGCCCCACGCCCGGCTCGCTTTCGCTGCCGTGGGCGACGAGGCCCGCCAGGGAGAAGATGCCGACGCCGATGATGCCGCCGACGCCGATGGCCGTCAACTGCCACAGGCCCAGGCTTTTCATCAACCCGCTGTGTTTATTTTCTTCTTCTATGTCGTCAATAGGCTTACGCCGCATGATCGACTGGGCTAAATCTTTTGTGCTCATCAGGGACTCCTGCTTAGATGTGGACCCATCAATCCGCCCTGTGATGGGGGTAACTCAGTCTGTTTAGTATGCAAGCCCAATTGCATTAGATAAAGTGAATTCTCCTAATTAATATTCATTAGATTTAGCGAAGGAACAGCGATGCTCGACGTCCGGCGGTTGAGGCTGCTCCGTGAACTCAAGATCCGTGGAACCTTGGCCGAGGTGGCGGATGCCCTCCAATACAGTCCCTCGTCGGTTTCGCAGCAGCTGGCACTGCTGGAGAAGGAGGCCGGGGTGCAGCTGCTGCGCAAGACCGGGCGCCGGGTCCAGCTGACACCGCAAGCCGAAGTCCTGGTAGCGCACACTGCCCACCTGCTTGAAACGCTGGAACAGGCCGAGGCCGATCTGGCCGCCAGCCTGACCACAGTTTCCGGAACGGTCCGGATAGCCGTCTTCCAGTCCGCCGCCCTTGCACTGATGCCGGGCACCCTGACCCGGATGGCGGCGACTTATCCTGAAGTCAGGATCGAGATGGTCCAGCGGGAGCCGGAAACGGCGTTGCATGAAACATGGGCCCGGGACTTTGACCTGGTCATCGCCGAGCAGTACCCCGGCCATGCCGCCCCGCGCTACGCGGAACTGGACCGCCTCCGGCTCACCGGGGACGCCATCCGGCTGGCCGTACCCGGAGCGGACAAGGGCATGCCGCCCGTCCGCTCGCTCGAAGACACGGCGGACCTGGCCTGGGTGATGGAGCCCCGGGGTGCGGCGTCCCGGCACTGGGCTGAACAGGCCTGCCGCAGCGCGGGTTTCGAGCCTGACGTCCGGTACGAAACGGCGGACCTGCAGGCGCAGATCCGGCTGATTGAGTCCGGCAACGCCGTGGGCCTGATGCCCGATCTTGTCTGGACCGGCAGGGAAACGTCGGCGCAGCTGCTGCTGCTGCCCGGCAACCCGCACCGGACCGTCTTCACGTCCGTGCGGAGGTCCAGCGCCAAGCGGCCCGCCATCCTCGCCGCCCGCGAGGTACTGGCCGTCACAGCCGACTCGATTGCCCCCGCCGGCCCGGTGCCGCCGGAGGCCAAATCCGCGTGATTCCCGGGGAAAACAGCGCGACGGCGGCCCTGCGGTCACGGCGGGAAGTTCCCTACGTCACAGCGCGGAAGGGCGCCGGGCGTTAGACTGGGCACGTTATGAATCGCACAATGTTTAAGTCCAAAATCCACCGGGCCACTGTCACGCATGCCGATCTGCACTACGTGGGGTCGGTCACCGTTGACCTGGACCTGCTGGAGGCTGCGGACATTCTTCCCGGAGAACTCGTGGCGATCGTTGACGTCACCAACGGGGCGCGGCTGGAGACGTACACCATCGCCGGAGAGCGCGGTTCCGGGGTTATCGGCATCAACGGCGCGGCTGCTCACCTGATGCACGAGAATGACATCGTCATCCTGATCACCTATGCCGAGATGACCACCGAAGAAGCCAAGGCCTACACGCCCAAGGTGGTCCATGTTGACAAGGACAACAAGATTGTCCAGATCGGCAACGACCCCGCTGAAGGGCACACCCGCGGCCTCATGCGGCCGCCGTTCGCACTCAACAACTCCGCCCTGAACTAGGCCCCCTCCCCCGGAACGGCCCCGTCCGGATGCCGAGATCCTGCCCACAATCCGGCTTCAGGCTGAATAAATCTGATTAGCTGGGATCGTGAACGCCGAACCCCACCCGCCCGGCCTGCCAGGGAAACCGCCAGGGACGTCCGGGTGCTAGGCGTTCTCGCGGGCTTCTTCGTGGTGTGGTTCATCATCCTGGTGGGCATGTTCGTTGGCCGCCGGAAGGTGCTGGGAGAAAACGCCCGGTCCGTGCTCAGCGCGCTGACATTCTTCGTGGCGAGCCCTGCGCTCCTGTTCGAGACGCTCAGCAAGGCCAAGCTCCACGATGTCTTTGCCGCTCCCCTGCTGGTGACCGCCGCCGGCGCGATGGTCACGGCCGCAATCTTCTTCGTGATTGTCCGGTTCCTGCTGAAACGGACCGTGCCCGAATCGCTGATGTCGTCCATGAGCGCGTCCCTGGCGAACTCCGCCAACCTGGGTATTCCCATTGCCGTGTATGTCCTCGGCGACGCAAGCTACGTTGCGCCGCTGCTGATCTTCCAGCTGGCCTTCTTTACCCCGCTCTTCCTGATGGCCCTGGATGCCACCACCAGCTCACACCGGACCACGCCCGCCGGCTTTGCCCTCATGATCCTCAAAAACCCGATGATCGTGGGTTCCGCACTGGGCCTGGTGGTGGCGGGAACGGGATGGCAGGTGCCGGAGCTGGTCATGCAGCCCATCCACCTGATCGGCGGTGCGGCCATCCCCGCCATGCTGATCGCTTTCGGCATGAGCCTGAACGGGTCGCGGCCCCTCCAGGCAGATACCGGCCGCCGCATCGACGTGCTCCTGGCTAGTACGTTCAAACTCGTCATCCACCCCGCCATCGCCTATCTGGTGGCGCGGCTGATCGGCATGGAGGGGCAGGCCCTCTTCGCCGTCGTCGTGACGTCCGCACTGCCCACTGCGCAGAACGTTTTCGTCGCGGCCAGCCGCTACCGGACGGGCATCATCGTGGCCAAGGACACCGTGCTGGTCACCACGGTGGTGGCAGTACCGGCCATGATCTGCGTGGCCCTGCTCCTTACCTAGGCCCGCACCCCGGCCAACGCCTTAGTTCTTCTGGTGCTGGTCCAGGATCCGGGCGCAGCGGATGAAGCCCAGATGGGAGTAAGCCTGCGGGTGGTTGCCCAGATGGGTTTCGGTCCCGGGATCGTATTCTTCGGGCAGCAGTCCGGTAGGGCCGAACAGGTTTACCAGCTGGTCGAACAGGTCCCACGCCTCCTCGATCCGGCCCACCGCCACATAGGCCTCGATGAGCCACGTGGTGCAGATGTGGAAGCCGCCCTCCAAACCCGGCAGCCCGTCGTCGTACCTGTACCGAAAGACGGTGGGTCCCACCCGAAGCTCCCGCTCCACAGCGGTGACGGTGTCCAGGAACCGCTGGTCGTTCACATCCAGCAGGCCGGACAGGCCGATGTGCAGCACCGCGGCGTCGAGGTCGGGGCTGTCGTACGCAACGGTGTAGGACGCCGCACCGTCATCCCAGCCTTCGCGGAGGACTTCCTCGCGGATGGTTGCGGCGGTGGGTGCCCACTCGGGTTCCGGCGCCCTGCCGTGCCTGGCCGCCGTGCGCAGCGCCCGGTCCAGGGTTACCCAGCACATCACCTTGGTGTAGACGTGGTGCCGGGGTGCGCGGCGCGCTTCCCAGATCCCGTGATCGGCCTCGTGCCAGCGGGCCATCACGGCGGAGGCCATTTGGATCATCAGCTCCCAGTGCGAATCCTCCAAAGTGCCCTCGCGCTGACTCACCGCGCAGATCAGTTCCGCGATGGGCCCGAACACATCCAGCTGCACCTGGTGGTCCGCGGCGTTGCCGATCCTGACGGGGCGTGATCCCGCGTAACCGGGCAGACTTTCGATGATGGCCTCAGTGGACAGCGGCGCCCCGGTGACCGAGTACAGCGGGTGCAGCCATTCCGGTCCGGGGGCGTTGTCCAGGATCCGGCCCAGCCAGCGCAGGAACCCATGCGCTTCCGTCGTGGAACCCAGGTCCACGAGCGCATTGACGGTCATGGACCCGTCCCGCAACCAGCAGTAGCGGTAGTCCCAGTTCCGGGTGCCGCCGATTCCTTCCGGCAGCGAGGTGGTGGGGGCGGCCAGGACGGCGCCGGTGGGTTCGTGCACCAGTGCGCGCAGCACCAGCGCCGAACGGCGCACCAGCGACGGCTTGACGCCCGGCAGGTCCAGGTCCTGGACCCACCGCCGGGAGTGATGGGCGACGGCGGCGCGGCGCTCGGTTTCGCCGCCCACCCCGGCGTGAGTTGGCTCGGTGTCGCCGCAGCGCAGGTTGAGCACCACGGGGCCATTCCGCAGGTTGACGTCCGCGGTGGCAGTGGCATGGCGGCCGTCCGAAGTGATGGAAAAGCTGACGCCGGGAGCCAGCAGGATGATCGGGTCGGACGTGCCCACCACGTGCAGTTCCTCGCCCCGCGCCTCCATGCTGAACGGGGCGTTGGCGTAGTCGGGCCGGGGCGCGAAGACGATCCGGGCGGCGCCGCTGCCGGACAGCACGCGGACCAGGCTCGTGATCCCGTCCGGGGCCGGCTCAAGATAGTCGGTCACGGTGACGTCAGCCCAGCGGGTTTCCACGATCATGGTGCTGTCCACATAGCGCTGGCCCAAGACCTGGGATGCCTTGACCGGTTCCACCGAGAAGTGGCCCGCGGCGTCGCCGCCCAGGATATGGGCGAACAGGGACCCCGAGTCCGGCAGCGGGTGGCTCATCCAGCAGACCTTGGCTTCGGGCGTGATCAGCGCAGTGGACGAGCCGTTGCCGATCATCGAGTGGCGCTCCAGGCCAACGGCGTCCTCCCCGAAAAGCCAGGCCCGCCGCAGTTCGAAGAGGATGGCCAGGACCCGCGCGAAGGACTCGGGGTCCCGGAGGCGGTGGGTGGCCGCAGTGGGGCCCTCCCCCACCTTGATGCCCATATCCGGGCCGCGCAGGGTGGCCATTGCCAGTTCGTCGCTGGAAGCGTCGCCGGCATAGAGGGCGGCACTCACGCCCAAGCGGGCGCGCAGGTGCTCCAGCGCATCGGCCTTGGACGGCTCCACCACGGAAAGGTCCAGCACGGAGCCGTCCACGATGTAGAACAGGCCGTGGGCGCGGGCCACCTCTTCGGCCTTTTCCAGCACCTTGGCAACAATCGCGGTCGAGGCCGGCCGGGTGTGTACGGACACCGCAACGGGCTTGCGCTCGATGCTGATCCCCTTGTAGGCGCCGATCGTTTCAACGAGGGCCTGGCTGGCCTGCTGCAGCACCGATTCGGTGGCCAGGGACAGGCCGTGGGCGAAGCCCATGTCGAATTCGGCGCCGTGGGAGCCCACGAGGTGCACCTCCGCCGGAAGCCTGGAAACTGCCGCCAGGTCCCGCAGCGACCTGCCGGAGATGACGGCCGCGTGGGTGTTGGGCAGTGCGGCAAGGGCCCGGAGAGCGATCGCGGCGCTCCCCAGCGGCAGGGTTTCGGTGGAGATCCCCTCCGCGTCGCAGAGCGTGCCGCCGTAGTTGCAGGCCACCAGCAGCCCGGGAGTGCGTGCGAGGATCTTGAGTTCAGCGAGCAGGCTTGGCGTGAGGCCGTCGTCGGCTGCATCGGACTGAACAAAGGCGCGGAGCAGGCCGAGCGGCAGGGAGCGCGTTAGGAGGGCAGAATCGGCCACGGACTGGTTGAGCGGAGTAGGCACAGGCGACGTCCTTCGGATAATCCCCAATGATGAGAAAAGTCCGGCGAGGGACATACCCCCAGTCTCCGATGCCGTCGTTACACCAGAATATCCCTGTCATTGCGGGAATGTAACGTGTGTGCGGCCCCCATTCAGGAAGGCGGCGCGGCAGCTACCGTACCCGATGCACTACAGCGCCCGTTTCAGCACAACCACAGTGGCGTCATCGGAAACATCGCGGCCCGAGGCCAGCTCAAGGACGGCGTCGCAGGCAGCCTGCGCGCTGGCGCGGCCGGAAACGGTGCCGGCCACGACGGCCGTGAGGACCTCGACGTCGGGGTAGACATCCAGCAGGCCGTCGCTGACCACCGCCAGGCAATCGCCGGGCTCCAGCGAAACCTGGTGCGCATCCCACTCCTGGTCGGGCCATGCTCCCACCGGTGGTCCGCTGGTGAGCAGCCGTGAGCAGCTTCCGTCCGCCCTGATGTGGAGCGCCAGGCCGTGGCCGGCGTCCAGGTACTGGAGGATCCCGGTGGCCGCGTCAAGCCTGGCGTGGAAGAGCGTGACGAAGGACGCGGACTGTTCGAGGTCGGCTTCCAGGATCCTGCCGGCCGAGCTGAAGGCCTCACTCAGCGGCGTCCGGTGGGCCACGGAGCGCATGACGGCGCGGACTGTGGCGGCAATCAGCGCGGCGCCCATGCCTTTGCCCATCGCATCGGCGAGCGTCATTTGCAGGCCGCCGTCGCTGGGGTACCAATCGAAAAAGTCGCCGCCCACATTTCGGGAGGGCCGGAAGGATCCTGCGATGTCGAACCCGTCAAGGGACAACCCCTCCGCCGGCAGGAGGCTGCGCTGGACTTCGACGGCGCGTCGCAATTCGTCCCTGGCTGCGGCCTCGTGGACGGCACTGGCGCGCGGCCTGCGGAACAGGGCGGTGATCCGGGACGCGAGTTCGCGGGGGCTGAACGGCTTGGTGAGGTAGTCGTCCGCGCCGGTGTCGAGCCCGGTAAGGCGGTCCAGTTCCTCGCCGCGGGCCGTGATCATCAGGATGTAGGCATCGGAAAACTTGCGCAGTTCGCGGCAGACCTGAACGCCGTCGATGTCCGGCAGGTTGAGGTCCAGCGTCACCAGTTCGGCGCCCTCCCGCTGCATCAGCTCGACCCCGGCCCGCCCGGTGGATTCGGCGGACACCTGGAAGCCCTGCTTGGTGAGAATGTGGACCAGCAGTCCGCGGATGTCGTCATCGTCCTCAATGACCAGGGCGCGGCGTACCTCCGGCTCATCAGTCATGCCCTTATTAGACTCCGTGCAGGCTGGTGTTGTCACATCGGCCTCAGCCGGATCTTCCTGTCACACGGGTGCCGGGCCGCTTCACGGCCCGGTGCCGCGACGGCACCGGACCGCAACTGCCGGATTTAGTGCCCCAGGAACGTCACCATGGTGAAGCCCCCGGGCGCTACCGTCACGCGCCCCGACCGCGTGCCGGCGTCGTTCTTCGCGCCTGCGACCGGCTGACCGGAAGAATCATACTGGCGCTGGACCATGGTGCATCCGTCCGGAATGTCCACCTCCTTCACGGTTGTGGACCCTGCCGCGCTCACATAGAGGGTGGAATCGCCGCCGGCCCCGGACACCGACACCGTGGAGATCTGCGGCTGCAGGAGCAGTGCGTCCAGCGCAACGTTTCCATTGGTGGTGCCGACGACGGCGGTCAGCCCGGCGGACAGCGCGCGTTTGAGGGAGTAGGGGAAGAGGATGCCCGGGGCATCCGTGATGCCCTGCTCCCCTGCCCCGCCGTTTTCCGTGGTGCCCAGCGGGCCCTTGGCGGACGTCCAGGCGGTGCTGCCGGACGGGGCTATCCCCCGATTCACGATGGGGTAGATGTTATGGGGCTGGTCGGAGGCCGGGAGCGGAATGTCCAGGGAGGCACCGGCCTTCAGGTCCACGTAGGCGCCGCCGGAGAGGTTTGCCTCACCGGTCCAGGCGGAGGACGGCCTGACCACGGTTCCCTCGCCGGTGATGGTGCCCGATTCGGCTTCCACCACGCTGAGGCCCCGTGTGGACACCGTCCGGTTTATCCCCACGGCAGCCGACTTCAGCGCCGGATCAGCGTCCAGCGCCAGCATGGTGAGGAGGGCGTGGATGGTGGATTCCGCACCGGAGTTGGGATTGACCCGCCCGTCCGGCTCTATGCCGTCGATCGCTGTTCCCGTGGCGGGGTTGTAGGCCGGGGCGCCGCTGGGGTTGGCTCCGAAGAACCAACCCGCTGTGACCGCGGCAAGGTCCAGCAGGCCCGGCGCATCAGCGGCCCGGGCTGTGGCCACGAGACTTTGGACCCGGGAGTCCACGCCGTAGGCAATTTGTGCTTCGCCGGGCGTCGGACTCCAGGCGTTGTCCGGTCCGCCCGCTGCGAGGAGTTGGGGTGTGAACTGGGCGGTGTCCTTGACTGCCGCTTCAAGCAGCGCTGGTTGGTCGAGCACTTCGGAGGCGGTGGCGACGGCGGCGGGGGCCATGCCGCCCCAGGCGTGCCAGAGCGTCTGCGATTTGTTCCAAGGCATGATGGCGCCAAAAGGCCACTGGCTGGCGGAACCCGAGGACATTGCGGCCACGCCTTCGCTAAGACGGTCCAGTGCCGTGGCCGCCAACTCATCGCCCGGAACGGAGCTCACATAGGAGGAAAGTCCCAGCACGGCCTCGGCCGAGGCGTCGGCGCCGCCGGCGATGAGCCATGCCGGCACCTGCACGCCGTCCGCGGTGTCATAGGTGCCGTACTTTGCAAGGGACTGTTTGTTGAGCGAGCCTAATGCAAGGTGCAGCCGGTCCTGCAGGAAACCGGCGAATTCGGGATCGTCGTCCTGGAACGCCGTGAAACCCTCACCGAGTGCCCATACGGTGCGCGCAAGCCAGTATGACTCCGCCGAGTCGGAGGGGTCCGGCAGTTCCACCGGTTTGGCGCTGGGGGTCAGGCTTCCGTCCGACTGCTGCCACAGCACAACGTTGCCTGCGTTCGGGCCGTCCGTGGTCTGGAGGAACGTCAGCGAGCGCAGGGCCTGGAATGCCCGCTCCTTGCTGGCGGGATCGCCGGTCTGCTGCCAGTGCCGCAGATAGACCACCGCGGTACGTGCGATGTCATCGGCGTTGTAGGCGCCCTGGGTCCAGTGTCCCGTGGCGGGGTCGAGGTCTCCGCCGCCGACGCGTCCGTAGCTTCCGTCCGCTTCTTTGTCGGCGTAGGTCCACGGCGCCTGGGCGGACGGCATCTCGTCCAGCTTGTAGGTGGTGTGGCCCGCCACCGGGGTGAGCGGGACAGTATCCATCAGGAAGTCCAGGTGTGCTGTGTTGGTCAGCGGCCCCCTTTCGGCCGGGGCGCCGGGGCCGGCCGGGACCGGCGCGGTCAGCGCCGGTCCGGCTTCCGTGGCGGGTCCAGGTGCCGCGGAGGCCGCACCCGCTCCCACCAGGAGCATCGACGCGGCCACAGCGATGGCCAGCGGTTTGGTTCGTGCTTTCGAGCGGACATCGTTGTTCGTCATCGGTACTCCTGGTGGGGGTGGTCAGGCGGGCTGGTGCTAGTTGGCCGGAACGCGGTCCAGCCTGGCCACGCCGATCTTCGAGTCGGCCATGCCGTAGAACACGAACAGCTGGCCGTCCACTTCCTCGATGGCGGTGGGGAACACCACGTTGGGCACGATGCCGGAGATCTCGTCTTCGGTTTCCGGTGCCAGCAGCGGCTTGTCGCTGCGGGCAATGACCTTGCTGGGGTCACTGGCGTCCAGGATCATGGCGGCCGCGGTGTAGTTGACCTTCTGCTGGTGGTCGAACGCGGACTTCTCCAGGGCACCGGCCACACCGTGGTGGATGAGCAGCCAGCCTTCATCGACGCGGATCGGCGCGGGACCGCCACCGATCTTCAGTTCCTCGAACGGGAACTCGCTGAGGGCAACGAGGGTGTGCTTGCCCATGTGCACCAGGTTGCGGATGTCCTTTTCCACGTCTTCCACGGCCACGTAGGAGATCCAGATGCCGGGTCGGTTGTCCGTCACGCCGGCGGGCAGGTGCTCGCCTTCGCCGTCACGGATCCAGCCCAGGTCCCACATGGGGCGGTGCAGCATCGCATAGGAGGGAATGCCATCAGGGTCGTTGACAGGTTCCGGGAAGAACACGGCGTCCTTGTTGGGAAACAGGTTCAGGTCCATGGAGAGCTCGGCCTTGTATTCGAAGAAGCACGGGCCCAGGCGTTCCCAGCTGCGGAGGTCCTCGGAATGCGCGAAAGCGAGCCGCGGGCCCAGCGGACCGTAGGCGACATAGGTCATCAGGTGCTTGCCCAGGGAGGGTACCCAGGTAGTGCGGGGGTCCTCGGTACCGGCGTTGTTCAGGCCGCGTTCCCAGCCCTCGTCCGGGGCGAGCACTACGCCTTGGCGTTCCACTCCGGTGGGAACGCCGTCTTCGATGACAACCTTGGCCAGGCCGACGCGGGATACATTACCCTTGGCGACGAGCCGGGGCAGAAGGTACAGCTCGCCGTCGGGGCCCCGGCCGCTGGCGGGGTTGAGGACGCCTTCCGCTTCAAAGTCGTTGCCCTCTTCCGGGGACATGATGACCCCCGCGCGGGTGAGGGTGAAGGGAACGGTGGGGAGTGCGGAAGTGTGGGGGGAAGTCATTGATTAGCCCTTTACGCTTGATCCGATATTGGTGGAAATGAACTGGCGCTGGAAGAAGATGAACAGCGCGATGGCAGGTGCCGCGAGGACGCAGGCGCCGGCGAGGATTGCACCGAACGGGTTGGAGGCCGTGGCGGCGACGTTGGAAATGTAGTTGGCGAGGGACACCGCAAGCGGCTGGATGGACGAATCCTTGGTGACAAGGAACGGCCACAGGAACTCGTTCCACGGACCGATGAAGGTCAGCAGCACAGCCGTGACGATTGCCGGACGCACCAGCGGAATGGCGATCTGCCACAGGATCCGCAGTTCGGAGGCACCGTCGATCCGGGCGGCTTCAAACAGCGTCGACGGCAGCTGCATGAAGTACTGACGGAAAACGAAGACGGCGGTGGAGTTGATCGCGAACGGCAGGATCATGCCGATGTAGCTGTCCGCCAGGCCGTAGTCCCGGACGATCATGACGTACAGCGGGATGAGCAGCAGCTGGAACGGGATCATCTGCACGAGCAGCATCATGCCGAAGACGAATCCCTTGCCGCGGAAATGCATCTGTGCCAGGGCGTAGCCCACCAGGAGGCCGAAGACCACGGTGAACAGGATGACGCCGCCGGTGAAGATCCCGGAGTTGACCAGGCCTTTCAGCAGGTCGATGGAACCGTTGATGTTGGCATAGTTCTCGCCGGTGAGGTTGGCCGGGTTGGGGAATGCACCCGCCACTGAAGTGTCCGGAGACGTCTGCAGCGAGCCGATAAACATGTAGTAGAAGGGGAACAGGAATACGAAGGCGCCGACGGCCAGCAGCACGAAGCTGCCAACGCCGAGGTTCCTGCGCTTTTCAACTGTGGAACCTCCGCGGCCGGAAGGAAGAGCGCCCGGCAGCCCGGCGTCGTCGTCGTTCTTTTCGTTTTCGTTGTTGGCGGCGGTCGCCGCGTCGATGACCGACATGTCAGGCCTCCTTTCCGCCCACGAGGCGTTTCTGGATCAAGGCAATCAGCAGGACGCCGATCACCAGGATGACGCCCAGGGCGGCCGCCACGTCGGGGTTTCCCTGAAGGATGCCCTTCTGGTACATCAGGAACACCGGTGACGTCGATGCGCCGTCCGGGCCGCCGCCTCCGGTGAGGAGGTACGGCTCGGTAAAGAGGTTGGCGCCGGTGATGGTGGCGAGCAGCGTGACCAGTACGCTGGCCGAGCGAACGCCGGGAACCGTGATGTTCCAGAACTGGACCCATTTGTTTCCGCCGTCCACCGAGGCGGATTCGTACAGCTCGTCCGGTATGTTCTGCAGTGCGGCCAGATACAGCAGGATGAAGAATCCCAGCTGTTTCCAGGTGACGTACAGCGCCACCGTTGGCATGGCCAGCCAGGAGTTGGTCAGCCAGGACGGGTTCGGGGCCAGTGGCCCCAGCAACGCATTGACCAGCCCGTTCTGCTGGAACAGGAACAGCCAGACGCCGACGACGGCGACGCTTGCGGTGACGTACGGGACGTAGTAGCTGACCCGGAAGAAGGTCCGCAGCTTCGTCACGCGGTTCAGGGCGTTGGCCAGGACCAGGGACAATCCCACGGTCAGCGGGACGTTGATGACCAGGAACACTCCGATGTTGGCGAAGGAACGCTGGACGGCGGGGTCTGACAGGACGGTGATGTAGTTGTCCAGGCCGACGAACGGGCGGTCCACCTTGACCCGCGGGGCAGTGAAGAAGAAGTCGTGGAAGGAGATGTAAACGGCGTAGCCCAGCGGGTAGGCCAGGACAGCCAGGACGTAGATGACGTACGGGGCGCTGAACAGCAGCCCCAGCGGCTGGCGGCCCAGGATGTTCTTGCGTTTCCTGGGCGCCGGCCGCTGGTCAGCCGTCCGTCCAACCGGCACGCCCGTTGCGGGACTGCCCGCCGCGGGCCCGCCGTCAGAAGATCGGAGTGACATTGGGGATCACTCGCTACTTCTGTGCTGCCAGTTGGTCGATCTTTTCTGCGGCGCCCTTGAACGCGGAGTCAATGCTTTCGTTGCCGAAGATCACTGACTTGGCGTAGGCGGTCCGGAAGGTCTGCCAGACCTCAACCGAGTTGGGCACGTTGGGCACCTCGACGGTGCGTCCGGCCTGCTCGGCGAACTGGGTGTAGAGCGGGTTCTTGGTGAAGTAGTCGGCGTACGCAGTGGTCAGGTCCTTGCGCATGGGCATCTGGCCGGTCTCGGCCAGCAACTTGCCGTCCTGCTCCTGGCTGGTGGCGAACTTCATAACCTCCCAGGCTGTGCCTTGGTTCTCGCAGGCGGAGTACATGGCCACGTTCTTGGCGTCCGAGAAGGTGGACGTACCAGCCTTGGATTCAGCGGCGGGCACCGGCACGGCGCCCCAGTTGACCTTGTCCTTGTACGCGGCGATGGCCCACGGGCCGGCCAGGGACATGGCTGATTTTCCCTCACCGAAGGCGTCGCCCTGAAAGACCTCCTTGGACGCCAGGTTCTCCTTGTAGAGGGTCGCGAACATGGTGGCGACCTGCTTGCCCTCTTCGCTGTCGAAGGTGGCCTTGCTGTCCTTCAGGAGCGGAGTGCCGTCGGTGTTGGCAGCGTAGAACGGGTAGAAGTCGAACCACGACTGGAAGAAATCGCTGGCCGGGGAGGGCCATACGGCGTTGGCTGTGGCGCCGGACTTTACGAGGGTCCGTGCGGTTTCGAGGAATTCGGCGTGCGAGCCGAGCTTGGGGTTTTCGGGGTCCAGGCCGGCCTTGGCGAAGATGTCCTTGTTGTAGAACAGGACCACCGGGTTGGATTTCCACGGAAGCTGGTACATCTTCCCGTCCGTGGACTTGTACTGATCGGCGAGGTCGCCTGTGCGGTCCTTGATGTACTGCGCGCCGTCGGGGAAGGAGTCGAGGGCGACGAGTCCGCCCTGCTTCTGGAACTGCGGCACCGCCACCGGAGCGGTGTTGAAGACCAGGCACGGGGCATTGCCCGCTGTAATGGCTGCGCCGATGACTTCCTCGGAGCTCTTGCCAGCCGGGATTTCCTGGGCATCGATCTTCTCGTCCGGGTGGGCGGCGTTCCAGGACTCCACCATTGCCTTGCCCCACTTCACCTCGAACTCGTTGTTGGAGTACCAGATCTTGATGGGGCCCTTGGCGGCCGTGGCCGAGTCGGCGGAGCTGCCTCCCCCTCCCCCGCCGCAGGCAGCGAGGCCTGCGCCCATGATGGTCAGGGCGGCCACGGACAATACGCGCGCGGCTGTTGAAAAGCGCTTCATTGCGACTCCTATTTAGGGAAACAGAGGGTTGGGTGCGGGGTGTAGCTGGGCATGGGGTGAAGCTGGGTGCAAGGTGGGGCGGGGCGAACTAACGGGCGGGTACCGGGCCGGTGGAGGCCCTCACCAAAAGAGTCGGAGCCTGGAGAACCGTGTCTTGCCCGTCGTGCGCGTTGCTGAGCTGATTGAGGAGCACTTGGGCGGCAACCTGGCCCCAGAGCATGGGATCGGTGGAGACGGTGGTGAGGGGCGGATTGAGGTACTGGGTGAAGTCGGCGTTGTCATAGCCCGTGACGGACAAATCTCCCGGCACAGTGAGGCCCTGGGTTTGTGCGTAAGACTGGCCGGCGGTCGCCATCAGGTCATTGGCGTACACGATTGCCGTGGGCTTGTCCGCCCGTCGGAGCAGATCGGCGGTGGCGGCCATGCCTCCGGCGGCTGTGAAGTCGGCCTCCTCGAACAGGTCGGCGCGGAGGCCGGCAGCGGACAGAGCGTCTTCCCACGCCTGGCGGCGGCTCCTGCCGTGGATGTATTCCTGGCCGCCGCCGACATGCGCAATGCGGGTGTGGCCCAGCGCCACCAGATGCTCGACGGCTGCCGTGATTCCGGCGCAGTCGTCCATGGAAACGGCAGGGAACGGCGATTCCGCGTCGGGCCGGTTCAAGGTGACCGCCGGGAGTTTGAGTTCCTGCAGCAGCGGGATGCGGGAGTCGTCGTGTCGGACGTCGGTGAGGAGAAACCCGTCCACCCTTCCGTTCTCGGCCAGCTTGCGGTAGCAGCGTTCCTCCGCTCCGGCGCCCGTAGCGACGCTGAGCACCAGGGTATAGTCGTGTTCCGCGAGCGCCGTTTCGATGCCGGCGATGAACGCCGGAAAGAACGGGTCCGTTCCGAGCAGGGAGGGGTCCCTGGCAACGACGAGTCCCAAGGCGTAGGCCTTGGCGGACGAGAGGCCTTTGGCCCGCAGGCTGGGTTTCCAGCCGAGTTCTTTGGCCACCTGGAGGATCCGTTCCCGGGTTCCCTCGCTGACTCCCGGCTGGCCGTTGAGGGCATAGGAGACAGCACCCTTGCTGACGCCGGCCGCGTGGGCGACGTCGCTGATGGTGACTGCCATGGATTCCGCCTTTACTCGCTCGGCGGCTCAGTGATACAACTCACTGAACCGGTTCAGTGATATCCACTAAACCGGTTCAGTTGAGAGTTGTCAAGGGGAGCGCTTTCAAAAGGTAGCGCCCGACGGCGTGACGCGGCCCTAGGCGCGGACCAGCCCCGCAGCGCTGGCGAGGAGTTCCACGGACCGCAGGCGGGCCTCGGTTCCGTTGCTCTGGTGGGCCACGATCAGTTCGTCCGCATCAGCGTGGGCGGCAAACTCGTCCAGGTAGTCCATCACCACGTCAGGGGTCCCGATCGCCGAGTACTTCATCATCTGGGCTACGTGCTGGCCCTGCGGCGAGTCGAGGATCATGTCCGCCTCGTCGTCGGTGAACACCCTGCCGTTGCCAAAGAACAGGGACACGCGGGCGCGCTTGGTGGCCTGGAACATCTCTTGGGCTTCGGAGGCGGAATCGGCCGCTATCACGTTGACGCCTGCAATCACGTGCGGGGCATCCAGCTGGGCCGAGGGCTTGAATTCCCGCCGGTAGATGGCCACCGCTTCCTGCAGGGCATTGGGAGCGAAGTGCGAAGCGAAGGCGTACGGCAATCCAAGCTGCGCTGCGAGCCGGGCCCCGAAAAGCGAGGAGCCCAGAATGTACAGGGGCACGTTGGTGCCCTTGCCCGGCGTCGCCTCAACGCCCTGGATGCGGGTGGGGCCGGTGAGGTAGCCCTGCAGTTCCAGGACATCCTGCGGGAAGCTGTCCGCGGACATCGGGTCGCGCCGGAGTGCTCGCATGGTGTTCTGGTCACTGCCGGGCGCACGGCCCAGACCGAGGTCGATGCGGCCCGGATGCAGGGTCTCCAGCGTGCCGAATTGCTCGGCGATGGTGAGCGGGGAGTGGTTGGGCAGCATCACGCCGCCGGCACCCAGCCTGATGGTGCTGGTGTTGGCCGCGATGTGGGCGATCAGCACGCTCGTTGCCGACGAAGCGATAGAGGACATGTTGTGGTGCTCCGCGTACCAGACCCGGCGGTACCCCAGCTCCTCCGCCCGCTGCGCCATGGCCACGCTGCCGGCAAAGCTCTCGGCTGCGGTCTGGTCCTTGGCGATGGTGGCCAGGTCAAGGATGGAAAGCGGAACAGTCACGGAGGAGCCGGCCTTTCATAGCGGAGCGTTGGCGGCGCCGTTCCGTTTGCGGAACAGGCACACTGGCGACAACGACGGCGGCGCCCGGGTTATTTCTCAACGTCGTCGTGGCGCCGGACACGCGGGAGTCGTGGCGCCGGACACGCGGGAGTCGTGGCGCCGGACACGCGGGAGTCGTGGCGCCGGACACGCGGGAGCGGGGCCACCGTTTCCGGCGACCCCGCTCCTTTTTAGCTCGCTTGTGCTATTTCGCTACGCAGCCGCCCAGCAGGATCTGCCCGTCGATGGCTGCTATCTGGCCCTGAACGGCGCCGAGCTGGTCCTGAAGGGACTTGACCTTTATGCGCTGGGCCTCGATGGCGTCCTTGTTTGTCTTCTTTTGGGCCGTGAGCGTGCTCAGCTGTCCTTGGGCAGTCGTCACCTGCTGGTCCAGCGCTGTCAGCTGCGCTTGGAGGGTCTTGAGTTGGGCCTCCGTGGTGCTGATTTCCCCGTTGAGTTTGTTGAGCTGTTCCAGGAGTGGAGCCACACGGTTCTGCAGATCCAGAACCTCGGCCTCCTTGGCTGCGATCCGGGCGTTGAGATCCGCTAACTGGCTGACCAATGCGTCCATCTCAGTGTTCAGCTTCGCGATTTCATCCTGCTTGGCCGAAACCGAGGCCTTGGCAACATCCGCCGCAGCCTGAAGTCCCGGCAGCTCGCCCTCCAAGGCACTGATCTGCGCCCTCTTGGCCTCCACCGCCGCGTTTGCGGACGCGACGGCGTCGTTCGCTTCTGCCAGGTTGGACTGCAGACCGGCGAGCACCGCCTTCTGCGCGGCAACCGCCGCTTCGGCCTCGGCCACGCCGGTCTCCAGACCCGGGATTGCGGCTTCCAGATCAGCCACGACCTTTTCCTGAGCTGTGACGCTCGCCGCGGCCGTGGCTGCAGCACCTTGGAGTGCCGGCAGCTGGCCCTCCAGAACCGTGAGTTCTCCCTGCTTTGCAGCAACAGCGGCATTCGCGGCGCTCACCGCGGATTCGAGGCCCGGAAGTTGTGCCTTCAGCGTCGAGATCTCGCCCTCCTTTGTGGCGACGGCGGCGTTCGCTGCGGTCAATGCCGACTGGAGCGGCGAAGCCTGTTGTTGCAGTGCGCTGCTTTCCTGCTGCTTGGCCAAGAGCTGGGCGTTCAGCGCGTCCACAGAGTACTGAAGAGCGGCCAAGTCACCCTGGTACCCGGAGATCTGGGCATTTTTAGTGCTGATTTGGCCGTTCACAACATTCAGCTGGGCCTGCTTCACGTCCCGCTGTGCTATCAGATCCCGTTTGGCTTTGGAGTTGCCGTTGATCGCGTCAATCTGCGCCGTAAGGGCGGCGATCTCCGACTCCAGTGAAGCCTTGCTGGCCTGCAGTGTAGTGAGCTGGCCTTGCGCTGTAGTCAGCTCAGCCTGCTTGGCCGCGATCGCGGTGTTCGCGGCCGCAATCTGCCCTTGGAGCGTGGTGATTTCCGCGTTGACCGAAGTAATCTTATTTGTATTGGCGGCGAGGGCCGATGCGGCGGCCGCCGCGCTTGCCTCGAGCGAGGAAAGCGCCTCCTGCGCCGCTCCGATCGCGGCGTTCTTGGCGGCCAGCGCGTCAGCGGCCTGGCTGGCTGAAGCCTGCAGCGACGTGAGTTCACTCTGCGCAGCACTGATCTCCGCCGCTTTTCCCGCTGCGGCGTCGGCCGCAGCCGCAGCTGTCGACTCCAGGGTAACGAGTGTCGACTTGGCGTCTGCAACCTTAGTTTGCTGGGCCTCAAGCTGCGCCTGCGCGGTATCCTCGACGCCCTGCAGCCGTGCGAGCTCGGCCTCGGCGTCGGTGACGGCTTGGGCCGCTTCGGTGGCGGCGGCCGCGGCATCGTCGGCTATCCCCGTGAGATTCGTCAATTCGCCCTGTGCTTTGGCAATCTCGGCGTTCTTGCCGGCAAGGGCCTCGGCTGCGGCGTCTGCTGCCGCTTGGAGCGCCGAGAGCTCGCCTTCGGCCGCGCTGATCTCACCCTTCTTCGCCGATTCCTGGGCTTCCAGGGCAGCTTTCTGCTGTCCTAGAAGTACAGCCGCGGCTTGGGCAACGTCGAGCTCCTCCTGCAATGGGATGAGTTGCGCTTCGGTGGTGGCAACATCCGCCTCAAGGCCGGCCAGCGCCTTCTCCGCGTCTGCGACCGACTGGGCCGCCATAGTCTGCGCGACCAGCAATCCGGCCAGCTTGGTTTCCGCCGTGCCTACCTCCGTGCCCAGCTGCTCTTCCTCAGCTTCAAGTCCAGCAAGCGCTTTGTCCGCCGCGGCGATCTCCGCCGCAAGGCTGTTGGCTGTGGCCTGCAGCGCGGTGCGTTCGGCCTGCAGGGACGCGATCAACACGGCGTTCTTGCGGGCTGCCGCCTTGAGCAGGTTTTCCTGTACGGTGCCGCGATGGGCCAGCTGGTTCACCACTCCGTTGCAGATGCTGGCGGTGTCGTTGGCCGCATGGGCCGCCGGTACCAGCACCAACATGCTGGTCAGAACGCCGGGAAGGACGACGGCAGCAGCCAGCCGGCGGACGAGTATGGATGTGGTGGACGCTTGTTGCATGGTGAACCCCCGGGTGCGAATGGGAAATGCGGCCGTCATTGGCCGCATTTATAGTCCCGATGCTAGGGGTGTTCACTCAGGAAAACATCAGTATGTTCCACTCGACTTTGGTGTTTATATACCTGTTTTTTGTCTTCAGTACTCAGGTTCCACTGAGATTAATTCCAGATACTCCGGTGAACTTCTGTAACACGGCTTACAGCCCAGCTATTCGCAGGCGTAGTTGTAGTCGAGGCCGTTGGAGACATACTGCGTTACTTCCACTGTGCTGCCCGGCGTGAGCCCTTCCAGAGAGCAGTTGGACTTGGCCCCCTTCAGGGTTCGTGCACCGGCGAGCCAACTGGGAAGCCCCGCCAGGTTGCTGGTGGAGGGGACCGTCCCCGCAATCTTGCCCCACTGGTAGCCGGTGGAATAGATTCCGACGTCGGCGCCGATGCTTTCGAAGTAGGCGGTCATTCCTTCCAGGTCAGCCCGGTTGGCTTCGGTGTCGGCTTGCCAGCTGTTTTCTGTCTCCACATCCAGCCACCAGAAGTAGTCCTCCGGGCCGTCAACGCCGCGCAGCACGGCGTCGTCGTATGCTTTCGCGTAGCCGTACATATAGGCGCAGGCCTTGTCGTTCTTGCCCTGGCACTTCCCGTAGGGATTGTCCACGACGGTGCCCATGTAGAAGTTGGATTTGGGCCACCAGGAACCGGCCAGCCCGGGGTTGGCGGTGTTCACGTAGAGGGCGACGCGCGGCTGGCTGGTGACTTGGTCTTCCACAATCGTCGAATCGGCCCAGTCAAGCTGGTCCCCGAGGCAGGGATTCGTGTTGTTCGCGAGTCCGTTGTTGACGCCCACGATCGCGAAAGCCAGCCCCTCGGGCAGGGTCTTTCCGCACTGCGGCCACGAGACATCGATGCCTACGCGGTCGGGCGTACGCGGCGGTCCCGCCGTCGCCGGACTGCCGCCCATCAGGGCCAGCGCAAGTGCCGTGGCAACGGACAAAACCAGCTTCAGCAGTGATGTGGCCATGCCAAAGCTTACTGCGTGCCCCCGCTGGCAGGAATACTCAGCTTGCTTAGCGGGTTGGCGCCCTTAGGAGCCGGCCCGAACAGGCCGGCCGGAAAGGAGCAACATCATGGCAAACATTCTGATGGTCGTATCCGCTGCCGATTCCCTCACCATGCGGGACGGCACCCAGCACCCCACGGGCTACTGGGCGGAGGAGCTGGTGGTATCGCACCAGACACTGCGCGACGCAGGCCACACGGTGCATATCGCAACCCCCGGCGGAGCCAAGCCCACTGTGGACGAGGTGAGCCTCGCCGCAGAGTCGGCCGGCGGCCAGGACCGGGCGGACGGCTTCCGCGAGTACCTCGCCAAGATCGACGCCGAACTTTCCGCTCCGCTGGTGCTAGCCGACGTCGACCCCTCCGGGTACGACGCCGTGGTGATGCCGGGTGGCCACGGCCCCATGGCGGACCTCTACCAAGACGCCGACCTGGGCCGCATCCTGGCTGAGGCGGACCGGGCCGGCAAGGTCATCGCGCCGTTCTGCCACGGTCCGGCAGGCCTCCTCAGCGCCGTAGACGGCGACGGGAAGTTTGCGTTCGCCGGCCGTCACCTCACCGTTTTCTCCGACGACGAGGAACTCAGCGGCGGCACCGGACCCAACACCCCGTGGTTCGTGGAGGACGTGCTCAAGGAAAAGGGGGCCATCGTTGAGAACGGCGCCGCCTGGGGCTCCAACGTGGTCCGCGACCGGAACCTGATCACCGGGCAGAACCCGCAGTCCAGCGAGGACGTGGCAAAGGAAGTCATCAAGGCCCTCGGAGAGTAGGCCGGCGTCCCCCGACGGCCGCGGCGGCCGGGCATCTTCGTACCGGCCGCCGCGGTCCCCGGAAGTGTTTCCGTGACGTCAGCAGACGCCGGATTAACCCCGGTTACCCCCTGTATCGCCGGGTTTCACAGTGCTTTGACCGGTTTTTCACGCTGCCGGATAGTTGCTGGCACAAGCACCAAATCCGCACACTTCCAAGGGGAAACCATGGCCCGTTTTTCACTCAAACCCGGCGTCACCGCAGCGCTGGCAGCCACCACTTTGCTGGTGCTTGCGGCCTGCTCCGACCCCGGCGCCGCAGCGGCCCCGGCGTCCGGTCCGGCGACGTCCGCCGCAGGCGTCAAGCAGTTCAACCTCTCCCCCGAGCAGAACCGGGAGGCAGCCGCCGTTGACCCGGCAGCCGCGGCTCTGGTGCCGGAAGCCATCAAGAAAGACGGCAAGCTCACGGTGGCCGTCAGCCCCTTCGCAGCGCCGTTGGCCGTCTACGCCACGGACAACAAGACTCCGGTGGGCAACGAGGTGGATATCGCCGTCGCACTGGCCCAGACGCTGGGGCTGGAGGCTGACATCGTTCCCACCGCCTGGGCGGACTGGCCCCTCGGCGTCGAGTCCGGCAAGTACGAGGCCGTGCTATCCAATGTCACGGTGACCGAGGAGCGGAAACTCAAGTTCGATTTCGCCAGCTACCGGGACGACAAACTGGGTTTCTACACCAAGAGCGACAGCTCCATCAGCAAGGTGGAATCCGCTCCGGATGTTGCCGGGAAGCGCGTGATTGTGGGTTCGGGGACCAACCAGGAGTCCATCCTGCTGCGCTGGGATGAGGAGAACAAGAAGAACGGCCTGCCAGCGGTGGAGTTCCAGTATTACGACGACGACTCCGCCTCCTCGCTCGCCCTCCAGTCCGGACGCGCGGACCTGACGTTCGGGCCGAACGCTACGGCCGCCTTCAAGGCGGCGTCCGACGCAAAGACCAAGCTGGTAGGCCTGGTGGACGGCGGCTGGCCACTGAAGGCCAGCATCGCGGCCACCACCAAGAAGGGCAACGGCTTTGCCGCTGCCGCCCAGGCCGGCCTGAACCACCTCATCGAAGACGGCAGCTATGCCAAAATCCTGGACCGCTGGGGCCTTAGCGCGGAAGCCGTCCCGAAGTCCGAACTGAACCCGGCGGGACTGCCGAAGAAGTAGTTCGGCTTTCGACATGGAAGTGCAGGGCGGCCGGCGGCTGCCCTGCACTTCGCCGTGGCGCTCCCGGGCGCCGCGGCGTACGCTCGTGACATGACCCCGCAAGAGCTCGCCAACCTGGCGCACCTGCGCCGGGCGCGGGACCTGATCGACAGGGACTTCGCCCGGGCCTTGGATGTGCCCACCATGGCGCGCAAGGCCCTGATGTCACCGGCGCATTTCTCCCGGCAGTTCCGCGCCGCCTACGGCGAGACTCCCTACAGCTACCTGATGACCCGCCGTATCGAGCGGGCCATGGCGCTGCTCCGGGGCGGCATGAGCGTGACCGATGCCTGCATGGCCGTGGGTTGTACCTCGCTGGGCTCGTTCAGCTCGCGCTTCACGGAACTCGTGGGCGAATCGCCCAGTGCGTACCGGGTCCGGGAGCACAGCGCAGTGGAAGCGATGCCGGGCTGCGTGGCCAGGCTTGCCACGCGGCCCAGCCGGCGACCCTCCGGCGCCGGGCCCGGCCGCCAAGTGAGCAGTATTCGAGAAGCGGCGCTGACGCCCGCCGAATAAGTTGGTGGCATGAACATTTCACTCCAGTACTGCAACATCACCGTCGATAACACCGAA
Source organism: Arthrobacter sp. FB24 (assembly GCF_000196235.1). Classification (NCBI taxonomy): domain Bacteria; kingdom Bacillati; phylum Actinomycetota; class Actinomycetes; order Micrococcales; family Micrococcaceae; genus Arthrobacter; species Arthrobacter sp. FB24. The sequence goes on from NC_008541.1 coordinate 4,396,114, forward strand.
AAGGCCCTCGCCTTCTACCGCGATGCCCTCGGCCTCGAATTGCGCAACGACGTAGCCTCCGGGGGCTTCCACTGGATCACGCTCGGCAGCGCGGACCAGCCGGGCCTTGAGATCGTGCTCTCCGAGCCGCATGCCGGCCGCTCCCCGGAAGACGGGGACATGATGCAGGAGCTCCTCACCAAGGGAGTCCTGCCCATGCTCGTGTTCCGCACCGACGATCTCGACGCAACCTTCGAGAAGGTGCGCGCATCCGGCGCCGAGGTCATGCAGGAGCCCATCGACCAGCCCTGGGGTCCGCGCGACTGCGCCTTCCGCGACCCCGCCGGCAACATGGTCAGGATCGCCCAGGCCCCGAAGGACTGACTAGAGGTACTGCTGCCACATGGTCAGCTGCAGCCTGATGATATCTGCGGCTGATTCGAGGCCGGCGTCTTCCACCTCGGTACCGGACACGCCGTCATCCATCGGTTCAGGCCCTCGCGGCCGAGGGCTCGGCAACCACGTCGGCGGAGTCCGTGCCGGGACGCTCCGGCGTTGACAGGCCCAGGTTCTCCCGCAGCGTGCAGCCGGCATATCCGGTGGGGTAGACGCCGCGTTCCTGCAGTGCGGGCACCAGGTGGTTGACGATGTCATCCAGGCCGGTCGGGATCAGCCATGGTGAGATGTTGAAGCCGTCCACGGCACCGGTCCGGGCATACTCCACCAGCCGGTCGGCCACTTCGGTGTAGGACCCGTTGAACGTGGCGTCCACGCGGCTGGTCTTGGCCGAGACGAACTGGCGGATGGACAGTCCCTTTTCCTTGGCTTCGGCCCGCCACTGGTCTGCCAGCTGCCGCGCTTTGGCCCCGTGGAAGCCGCTGCCGCGGGTCTCGGAGGTTTCCTCCACCACCGGATCAATCTCCGGCAGCGGCCCGTCCGGATCGTAGCCACCCAGTTCGCGCCCCCAGAACTGTTCCAGGTAGGCGATGGCCTGCTGCGGGCCGATCTGGAGGCTACGGACCCAGGCTTTCTTGTCCCGGGCTTCCTCGGGCGTCGCGGCCAGGATGAACTCGCTGGCTGGCATGATCTTGACGTCGTTAGCCCCGCGTCCTGCGTTCAGCGTCCGCTCCACGATGTCGCGCCGGAAGTCCAGGGCGTCGTCGAGCTTGGGGTGGGCGGAGAAAATGACGTCGGCCTGCCGTGCGGCGAAGTCCCGGCCTTCCGGGGAGTCCCCGGCCTGGAACAGGACGGGCCGGTACTGGGCGCTGCGGGGCAGGCGCGGTGTCACGTCCACGGTGTAGTGCTGTCCCTCGTGGACCACCCGCCGCCACCCGCCTGCGGCAGGATCATGCGAGTCCCAGATCTGCTTGGCGGTCTCCACGAAGGCCTCGGCTTGCGTGTAGCGGTCAGCGTGGTCAAGATAACCGCCGCGGCGGAAGTTGGCGCCGGTCCAGGCGTTGTCCGTGGTCACGATGTTCCATGCCGCCCGCCCGCCGGAGAGCAGGTCCAGCGAGGACAGCCGGTGTGCCAGGTCCGCCGGGTCGTTGTAGGTGGTGTTCTGGGTGGCGACCAGTCCGATGTTGGACGTCACCGCGGCCAGGGCTGCGAGCATGGTCTGGGCGTCGGGCCGCCCCGCAACGTCCAGTTCATGCGGGCGCCCGAGGTGCTCGCGGAGCCGGAGGCCTTCACCCAGGAAGAACGCGGCGAAGAGGCCCCGTTCAGCTGTCTGGGCGATGCGGCGGAATGATTCGAAGTCCGTCTGTGAGCCGGATTCAGCGGCCTTCCAGATGGTTCCCGAGTTGACGCCCTGGAAGAAGATGCCGAACTGGAGCTTCCCGCTCGGCTTGTATTTAGCACGGCTGTGTTGTGTCATGGTTTTCCCCTAATTTCGAACGGCGGTTGCGGCGTAGCGGCTGGCCGGCCGTTCGAGGCCCAGCAGGTCCCTGAAGGTGCCGTCCTGCGGCACCGGGGCGAGCACTCCCCTGCGCCGGAGTTCCGGCAGCACCAGCCGGGCCAGTTCTTCGAAGTCGACGTCGAGCACGGCCGGATACAGCCGGACGCCGTCAGCCGCTTCCAGCACTTCCGCCAGCATCTCGGCCAATTCGGCGGCGGACCCGGCGAAGCGTGCCCGCTGGGTACCGTCAGCCGCGGCGCCGTCCGGCCGCCGGCCGGCGCGCTGTCCTCCCCCGAGCCGCTGGGCAGCGGTCTGTCCGCGGGCGTCCAGAATGACGTCGAGCTCCACCACCACTGCGGGCGATCCGCCGCCCAGCCGCGCCCGCACATCACGGACCTCGTCCACGAGGAGCTCAACAGTGGGAGCAGACACCAGGACCGCGTCCACCGCGGAGGGCTCAACCAGGCCGTCGCCCACCAGCGGTGCCGGTACAAGCACCGGCAGCTGCCCTTGCAGCGGACGGGGGATGATGGACGGTCCCTTCACCGAGTAGCCGGGACCGTCAAAGTCCACGTAATGCAGCTTGCCCGCGTCGAGATAGCGTCCGCTGGCGACGTCGCGGATCACGGCGTCGTCCTCCCAGGAGTCCCACAGCCTGCGACCGGCCTCGATGGAGGCAGCGGCCTCCCGGGCAAGGCCGTCGTCCGTGACATACGTGCGTCCGACCGCAGCGGCCGCAGCGCGGTCGTCGGCCGCTGTTGCAATCCAGCCGGCACGGCCGCCGCTGACATAGTCCAGGCTGGCCAGCTGGGTGGAGGCGTGGAAGGGCTCGGTGTAGGCCGTATCCATCTCCGGGATCAGCGCTATCCGCCGGGTCAGCGGGCCGGCGAAGGCGGCGCGCTGCAACGCGTTGAGCCGCCCCTCCTCCGGCGCATCCCGGAACGTCACGGCGTGGAAACCGGCCGACTCGGCGGCCAGCACTGCTGCCGCGAGCGCCGGGGCACCTCCTGCTGTGTCTCCCTCGGCTGGGTCGCCGCTGGCGCCGTCGAGTTCCAGCGCCAGGAAGCCCCGGCCTCCGGGGGTGTGGATTGGGTTGCTCATCGTGCGTCCTGGCGTTCGGTGGGGGTCTTCTCGCCGGCTTCGACGGCTACCGGCAGCCGGTTCTCGGCAGGGGGCAGCGGGCACGTGGCCAGGTCCGTGTAGGCGCACGGCAGGTTCACCGACCGGTTGAAGTCCAGGCTGACCCTGCCGTCAAGGCCGGGCGCCGCGACGGTCAGCGAGCGGTTGGCCGCGTAGGTGGTCTTGCCGGACGTTTCATCGGTGAACAGCACCGACAGGCTCCCCGGGGCGTTGCCGGTGAACGCGGTCAGTGCAAGATCGCGCCCGCCCAGCCGGAACCGGACCTGTCCCGGCGCTTCGTAGAGGTGCTGGATGCCCTCGACGGCGGCGCCCACGGTGGTGGCTCGCGGTTCGTCGAACGGCACAAAGATGCCCTCGACGGCGTACGCGGGGTCCGGCGCGTACGCCGGCGTCCCCCGGTACTCCCGGAGCAGCGGATTGTCCGCGCGGCGCGGACGGACGATGTATTCGCCGCCTCGTTTGGCGAGCTCGACGACGGTGTCCCCCGCCGCCAGGTTGATGCCGCCGCGTTCCGCGATGGGACCGAACAACACGGTGGCGCTGCCGCCGTCGGGGTTGAGTTCCCTGCCGTCCTGCTGCAGGTTCTCGCCTTCGGCCAAAACCAGCCGGACGGCGCCGTCCTCCACGTTCCAGGTGCCGGGAACGCCGTCCAGCCGCGCCGGCTCAGCGCCCAGCCAGTGCAGGTGGGTGACGGCGAGGAACCCGTGTGCGGCAGCGCGGAGCCCCTCATGGGCGGCATGCCACTCGGCCCAGGCCGCGGCGAACGAAGTTTCAGTGTGCGTAGACGTGGGCATGGTAGCTCCTGTAGTTGTCGTGGTCGGCGGTGACGGTGGCGGCAGCGTCCGGTTCGGTGGTTCCGGCAGACTCCGGACGGCCGGCGAAAGGATCCTCCGGTTCCCACAGCGTGGTGGGGGCGGCGGCCCGGACGGCCGGGATGACCTCCAGGGCGAACCGCTCCAGGATGTCGAGTTGCTGTTCGAACGGCAGGGTGGTGGGCAGCGAGATGGACTGGAGGTCGTGGCCGTATAGCTCGTGGTAGCTGAGGATCTTGTCCACCACCTGCTCCGGGCTGCCCACCAGGGCAGGGCCCTCAGCGACGGCGTGGTCGATGTCCCGGAACGGCGAGTTGTTTCCGGGTACGTCGCGGCCCGCGGTCAGTGCCTCGTACACGGGGCCGAACTGCCGCTTGGCTTCCTGCGTGGTATCGGCAATGAACACTCCGCCCGCGCCGCTGCCCGATCCCAAGTACTGGTGCCGCGGATCATGCCCGTGCCTTTCATATTCCTCGCGGTAATGATCGATCAGCACCTGGTAGTTTTCCCGCGGTTGGATGGCGTTGGCGGTGAACAGCGGATCGCCCCACCGGGCCGCGAGCGCGGCGGAAGTCAGGGTGGTGGCTGAACCGTGCCAAACGCGCGGTGCACCCGCGAACGGCCGCGGGGTGGTGGTGGCGGGTTCTTCCAGGGCCGCCCGGAACCGGCCGGACCACGTGACGTTCTCCTCACGCCACAGCCGGCGGAGGAGCCCGTACTTTTCCGCCAGGAGGTCCCACTGGTCCTCGAGGTCCAGTCCGAACAACGGGTACTGGAGCACTTCGTTGCCTTTGCCGATCACCAGTTCCAGCCGGCCCCGGCTCAGCTGGTCGATCGTGGCGTAATCCTCCGCAACGCGCACGGGGTCCAGGACGGAGAGGACGGTCACCCCGCTCTGCAACCGGATCCGGCTGGTGACTGCGGCGATGGCGGCCAGCACGGTGGTGGGCGACGACGAGATGAACTCCCCGGCGTGCCGCTCCCCGACCGAGAAGCTGTCGTAGCCCAGCTCCTCGGCGCGCTGCGCGGTCCGGACCACCTGGTTGAGCCGGTCAGCCGTGGAGACGATCGCCCCCGTGACCGGGTTCTTCAGGTGCGGGACGATGTCGAGGACCTGGAATTTCATTTGGCAGTCCCGAAGTTTGCCTCGGTGACGGTCTTCGACTCCGGCAGGGCTTCCTCGGACAGGCCCCAGCGTTCCAGGACCTTGCCGTATGAGCCGTCCTTGATGGCGGAGTTCAGCGCCTCCGTGATAACCGGGGGCCAGCCCGTTGCCCTTAAGCGACGTGGCAGCCACCAGGGTTTCGGACGGCCAGCCGGCGTTGACCTTGCCAACAATCTTCAGGTCGTCCCGTGTGTTCTCGCGGTACGCCGTGGACGGGTAGGGCGCGATGTTGAGGTCGGTCCGGCCCGAGGACAGCGCCAGGATGGTGTCGGCGTCGGAGGAGTAGTACTGGAGCACCGCCGGTGCCTTCCCCTTGGCCTCAAGTTCCTTGTTCCACGCCAGCAGGATCTTCTCCTGGTTGGTTCCGGAACCCACCGAGACCTTCAGGCCGGAGATGTCGTCCGCGCCCTTGATGTCATAGCTGGAACTCTTCTTGGCCTCGAAACCCATGTAGGCGGCCCGGTAGCTGGCAAAGTCGAACAGCTTCACGCGGGCGGCGTTGATGCCCACGTTGGAGAACACGGCTTCGAAGTCGCCGGACTGCGTCTTCAGCGGCCAGTTCTCCCAGGAGGTGACCTGGACGTCGAGCTCCAGTCCCAGCTTGTCCGCCACCAGCTGCGCGATGTCCAGCTCGGAGCCGACGGGTGTCTTGTCATCCGTGGCGTGGAAGGACAGCGGGATGGAGCCGGCGGTGGTGGCCACGGTGAGCTTGCCATCCTTTCCGATCAGCTCCGGGACCTTGGCGGCGAGCGCCGCATCCTTCTCCGCCCGGATGCGCTTCTGGTCCGGTGAGGTGTTGTAGACGACGCCGTTGCGTGCCGCCGTCGTCCCTGGCTTGCCGGATACTGCATCGCCGGAGGCCGCGGCCCCGGGATCGGCGCAGCCGCTCAGCGCAAGGGTGCCGGACAGAGTACCGAGAAGGACGACGGCGGGCAGAGAGCGCACTCGTGCTTTCCCTGTCAATGAAGCAGCCCGGAGCCGGGTGTTGGTCGATGCCATGGAGGTTTCCTTAGATATTGAAAGCGGGTTCGATCACCTTGGAGAAGAAACTCCGGGTGCGTTCTTCCTGCGGTCTGGTGAAGATGTCCTGGGGCGCGCCCTGTTCCACGATCTGCCCCTGGTCCATGAAGACCACCGTGTCCGCCACGTCGCGGGCGAAGCCCATTTCGTGGGTGACGATGATCAGTGTGGTCCCGGAGGTGGCAAGTTCGCGGATGACGTCCAGGACCTCGTTGACGAGTTCGGGGTCCAGTGCCGAGGTGGGCTCGTCGAAGAGGAGGATCTTGGGGTCCAGCGCCAGGGCCCGGGCGATCGCCACGCGTTGCTGCTGGCCGCCGGACAGCTGGCGCGGGTAGGCATCGGCGCGGTCCTTCAGCCCCACCCGGTCCAGCAGCTCCAGTCCGCGGGTCCGGGCTTCAGCCTTGGTCAGCCGCGGTTTGCCGGAACGCGGGGCGACGACGGGCGCTTCGGTCACGTTCTCCAGTGCCGTGAGGTGCGGGAAGAGGTTGAAGTTCTGGAACACCATGCCGATTTCGGTGCGCTGCTTAAGGATGTCCTTCTCGCGCAGTTCATGGAGCCGCTTTCCGCGGACCTCATAGCCCACCAGTTCGCCGTCGATGGCGATGAAGCCGCCGTCCACCTTTTCCAGGTGGTTGATGGTGCGCAGCAGGGTGGACTTGCCGGACCCGGACGGCCCCACGATGACGGCGACACCGCCCGGCTCCACCGTCAGGGTGATGCCTTTGAGGACTTCCGTGGTCCCGAAGGATTTCCGGACCTTGGTGATTTCCACCAGTCCGCGCGTTGTTGGGGGTGCAGCGACGGCCGTGCTCATCGGGTGCTCCTTGCTCGGTTGTCGGTAACGGCAGCGTGGGTGGCGAAGAACCTGCGGGCCTTCTGGAGCGGGGTCATCGGGAGGGTCCGCACGGCGCCCTTCGAATAGTGCCGTTCGATGTAGTACTGGAAAACGCTGAGCACGGAGGTGATCACGACGTACCAGAGGGTGGCCACGAGCAGCAGGGGAAGAACCTGCTGGGTCCTGTTGTAGATGACCTGGACGGTGTAGAACAGCTCCGAATACGCCAGGACGTAGACGATGGACGTTCCCTTGACGAGGCCGATGATCTCGTTGAAGGCCGTGGGCAGGATGGCCCGCATGGCCTGCGGCAGGACGATCCGGGTGGAGCGGCGCCAGGCGGGAATGCCCAGGGCGGCTGCTGCTTCCAGCTGGCCCTGGTCCACCGAGAGGATGCCGCCGCGGATGATCTCCGCCGAGTACGCCGCCTGGTTCAGGGTCAGGCCGAGGACTGCTGCCGCGAACTGGCTGATCAGGGTGGTGGTCTGGACTTCGAAGAAACGGACGTCCGTGAAGGGAATTCCCAGGCTGATCTTCTCGTAGAGGTAGCCAAGGTTGTACCAAAGGAGCATCTGCACCAGGAGCGGGGTGGAGCGGAAGATCCAGGAAAAGGTCCAGGACACCGAGACCAGCAGCGGGGAAGCGGACAGGCGCATCAGGGCGAGGATGAAGCCCAGGACGAACCCGAGGGCACCGGAGATGGCGGTCAGCTTGAGAGTTTCCACCAGCCCGTTGACTACGGACTGCGCGGTGAACCACTGGGCCACCACACCCCATTCCCAGCGCGGGTTGGTGGCCAGCGACCACACCACTGCGGCGACCCCGAGTGCCACCACTGCGGTACCCACCCAGCGCCACGGGTGGCGGGACGGGACCAGCCGGTAGTCCGCGTAGTCGGTGGCGGGCTGGCGGGCTTCGGGTACCTGGGGGCCGCCCGGCTCACCGGACGGGCCGGAATTGGGAACACTTGCGTCAGTTCCGGCGGACGCCGGCCCAGCTGCGGACTGCGCTGCCCGGGTTGCTGTTGAACTCATGCGCCACCTCGCTTCTTGTCATCTCGGGTTGGTTTGTCAGCTTCGGATTGCTGCAAATCTAGGGAGGCAGGAAACCCGGAGCAAGGCGGCGTGTTGCATGGGTTCACAGAGGTTCTTGCGGCGTCATGAGTCGTTTTCTTGCGCCGATTTACGCGGGATTACGCGTCGTGAACGGCCGTGACCCGGGCGTCGACCGGGGCCAGGCCCGTTGCCTAGCATGAGGCGAAAACCCCGGTCCCCAACCACCCCGCCTGAACAGGAGTCCAGCCGTGCCAGCGAACATCCCTTCCGTGGCCTTTGTGGGCGGCGGTCCCCGGACGGCCGGCATCCTGGAACGCCTCGCGGCCAACCGGCCGGAGCTCTTCTCCCGTCCGCTGGCCATCCACGTCATCGAGCCCCACACTCCCGGTTCCGGCAGGATCTGGCGCTACGACCAGCACCCCGGCCTGCTGCTCAACTCCGCCGCAGCGGACATCACCATGTTCACCGACGCCTCCGTTGCCTGCGAGGGTCCCGCTGCCGACGGCCCCGGGCTCGACGGGTGGGCTGCCGGGGTGCTGGACGGCACCATCACCGACGTTCCCCCGCTCACGCCGGAACTGCAGCGCCAGCTGCAGGCCCTGGATGGCACCACCTTTCCCACCCGCCAGCTGCAGAGCGTCTACCTTGAGTGGTTCTTCCGCCGGGCGGTTTCCGCCCTTGGCCCTGACGTCACAGTCACCCTCCACCGGGACACTGCGGTCCGGATCGATTCCGACGGCGATAGCGGCACCGGCGCGTACCGCGTGAGGCTTGCCGGTGGCGCTGCGGTGGATGCCAACGTCGTGGTTTCCGCCTTGGGCCACACTGATTCGCTGCCGGACGAGACGTCCGCCCGCTTTGCCGGCTTTGCTGCCCGGCACGGCGGGTTCCACGCGGCACCCAGCTACACCACCGACGTCGACTATTCAGCGCTGGCCCCCGGCCAGGACGTGATCGTCTCGGGCATGGGGCTGGCCTTCGTGGACCTGGTGGTCCTGCTGACAGAAGGCCGGGGCGGCCGGTTTCAGGAAACGCCCGACGGCGGCCTGGCGTACCTTCCGTCAGGTGCGGAACCGCGGCTCTGGGCGGGTTCGCGGCGCGGGGTTCCATACCATTCCAAGATTTCCTCCACCCTCCGCGGCGAAGCGGCCGGCGCCCCCCGTTTCTTCACCGCCGCCGCCGTGCAGGACTTGCTGGCGCGGCACGGGGAGCTGGACTTCCGGACCCACCTCTGGCCGCTGATAGCCAAGGACGCCGGGTACGGATACTTCCGCGAGCTCTTCACGGGCTACCCGGAACGCGTGAACATCGGCTGGAACGAATTTTCGGACCGGTTCGGCGCACTGGACTGGTACAGCGCCGAACGCGAACGGCTGGTGCTCGAATCGGTTCCGGACACGGAGTTCCACCTGGACTTCGAACAGCTGGACCGGCCCCTTACAGGGTTGGATACTGCCGGGCGTGACTTCGCCGGGCATGATGACGTGCAGCGCGCCGTGGCGGCCTACATCGAACACGACCTCCGGCTGCGGACCAGCCCGGACCACTCGGAGACCCTCGCCCTGTTCATCGCACTGCTCAAGGTATACATGGAGCTCGGGCGGCTGGTGCCGGCCGAACGGCTCAATGCGCGGTCGCAGCAGGCGGTTCATGGCTGGTGGCACGGCTTCTTCAGCTTCGTGGACTCCGGCCCGCCGCCACAGCGCCTGCGCGAACTGCTGGCACTCCACCGGGCAGGGCTGCTGCAGTTCCTAGGCCCCGGGCTGGAAATCGTGCCCGATGAGGCATCCGGGCAGTTCGTGGCTGTGTCGGCCCAAAGCGGGGTAAGGGTACCGGCCGCGGCATTGATCGAAGCGCGGCTTCCTGCCCCCGCGGTGGCCGGCTCGGCGAATCCGCTGCTGCGGCATCTGCACAGCTCCGGGCTGGGCAGCGAGCAGGCGGTCCTCACTGCCGGCGGCCTCCACGCAACCGGGCGCCTGCTGGTCTCCCCTGCCGGCGAGCTTGTCAGCCCCGTGGGGGAACCGAACCGCAGGATGTTCGCCGTCGGACCCCACACCTCCGGCTGGGGCGCCGGCGCCTTTGCCCGCCCCGGGACGAACGCCGCACCGTTCCGGGAGAACGATGCGCTGGCACGGCGGGTCCTTTGCTTGCTGGCTGAGGACCCACACGACGGAGTTGAACACGCAGCGGAAGAACGCGGTGAAAGCCGTGTTGTGCAAGAGCCGGCCGCAGCGGCCGTCTCGGGAAAGGCCCAGCCATGGAACAACTAACCGTCCCGCCGGCGTCGTCGCAGGCGCCCGCCCCGTTGGAGGTGTCAGAGCTGACCGTGCTGAACCTGCCCATGCATGACGCCCGGGTCCGGCCGCTGCTGGACGAGCTCGCTGAGGAGTACGACGGCCGGTATGGCGATTTGTTCGGCCGGAAGGCCGCCGCCGAGGAACTCAACCGTTACCCTGCGGCGGAATTCGCCGCGCCGGGTGGGGCACTGCTGATCGTCCAGGAGAACGAAGAATCCGTGGCGGGAGGGGCTTTCCGGCGGCACGGGCCGGAAACAGCAGAGTTCAAACGGATCTGGACGCACTCGGCCCACCGCCGCCGCGGACTGGCCAGGTTCGTGCTCGCTGAGCTAGAGGCCCTGGCAGTCCGCCGCGGCTACAGCCAGGTGTACCTAACCACCGGTCCGCGGCAGCCCGAAGCGAAGCACCTCTACCTGAACTCCGGGTACGAGCCACTGTTCGATCTGGCGGCAGATCCGGAAACCATCAAGTTCCTGGCATTCAGCAAAGATCTGGGCCCCCGCGGCTAAGCTATCGGCATGGCCATCAAATCCACTGCAGATAAAGTCGCCACCATCCAGAAGGGATACACCCTGGACGGCGCCACCATCGAACTGGGGGCCGCGATCGTCGACGGCGAGCTCCACAAGGACGCCCCCGTCCGGCTGCCCCTGGCCATGATGAACCGGCACGGACTGGTGGCCGGCGCAACAGGTACCGGCAAGACCGTCACGCTCCACATGATGGCGGAGCAGCTGTCCACGGCCGGGGTGCCGGTGTTCCTCGCCGACATCAAGGGAGACCTTTCCGGGCTGGCCACCGCCGCAACCGGCAGCGAAAAACTGAAAGCGCGCACGGACAGCATCGGCCAGGCCTGGGCGGGCAGAACTTTTCCCGTGGAATTCCTGGCTCTCGGCGGCGACGGCAACGGCATCCCTGTCCGGGCCACCATCACTTCTTTCGGCCCCATCCTGCTCTCGCGGATCATGGAGCTCAACGACACCCAGGAATCCAGCCTGCAGCTCGTTTTCCACTTTGCGGACAAGAACAACCTGGAACTGATCGACCTCAAGGACCTCAGGGCGGTCATCCAGTTCCTCACGTCGGACGAGGGCAAGGACGAACTCGAGGCGCTGGGCGGGCTCTCCAAGGCGACGGCCGGCGTCATCCTCCGCGAACTGGTGACCCTTGAGGCACAGGGCATGGAAGCATTCTTCGGCGAGCCCGAATTCGACACCGCCGAACTGCTGCGCACCGCCCCTGACGGCCGCGGCGTCATCACCTGCCTGGAACTGCCCACGCTGCAAACCAAGCCCATGGTGTTCTCCACCTTCCTGATGTGGCTGCTCGCGGACCTGTTCGAGGACCTGCCCGAAGCCGGGGATCTGGACAAGCCCAAACTGGTCTTCTTCCTCGACGAGGCACACCTGCTCTTCAACGATGCCTCCAAGGCGTTCCTGGAGGCGATTACCACCACTGTCCGGCTCATCCGTTCCAAGGGCGTGGGCATCTTCTTTGTCACCCAGACGCCCAAGGACGTGCCGGCCGATGTCCTGGGGCAGCTGGCAAACCGCATCCAGCACGCCCTGCGCGCGTTCACCCCGGAAGACGCCAAGGCCCTGAAAGCCACCGTGTCCACGTTCCCGGTGAGCGACTACGACCTCGAGGAAACGCTGACCTCGGCCGGAATCGGTGAAGCCGTCATCACGGTGATGAATGAAAAGGGCGCCCCCACCCCGGTGGCATTGACCCGCCTCCGCGCCCCGGAATCCTTGATGGGCCCCAGCACGGAGGACCTCGTCAAGAGCACCGTGGCCGGTTCCGCGCTGCTCGTAAAATACGGCACGGCCGTGGACAAGGTCTCCGCCTACGAGAAGATCTCAGGAAAGGGCGCCGCCCCCACGGGAGCCGCGGCGCCCGGGCAGCCTCCCGCTCCGAACTCGGAAATTTTTGTGCCCAATAGCCCCGCGCCCGGTAGCCCTGTTCCCGGAACCATGGACCAGGCCTCCGTGGACGCCGATGCCCGGCGCATCGAGGAAGATATCCTGGGCCGCCCCAGCAGCAGACCCGCCCCGGTACCGGAACGGCCACGCAGCGGCGAACGCACAGCGCCGCAGGCCCGGAAGGAATCAGGCGGAAGCATGGCTGACGATCTCGCCGGAGCCTTGGGCGGCGCGCTGGGCGGCGGCCTCAAAAGCATGGCCCGCTCGCTCGGAACCCAACTGGGCCGGGAGCTGTTGCGGGGCGTCTTCGGCACGTCCTCCCGCCGCCGCCGGTAGAGCAGCAGCTAGCGCCGCGGCGGGGCTGGCAAGGGTGCCGGCCGGCCGCCGTCGGACTGTCTGACAGCCACCGGGCGGCGTCATACCGGAGGTCCCCCACACCTGCTTTCACGCGCCTTGCAGGTAACGTAAGGTGCGTGCAGATGAGTCAAGCGTTGGTGAGGATCGCGGCCGGATGGCTGCTGGGCCTGATGCTTGCCATCGCCGGAGCCATCGTCGCGGTCAACCTGGTGAACGCCTCGGTGGCGAGTCCCGAGCAGCCGGTACGGGAATATCTGGACGCTTTGCAGAAGGGCGAGGGCGAGAAAGCCCTGGGCCTCCTGCGCGCCTCCGTCCCGGAGAGCGACGCCGCCATGCTCGACGGAACGGCCCTGCAAACGGCGGCTTCCCGGGTGACGAACGTGAAGTTCGGCGAGACCCAGGAACGCTCCGGGAACCAGGTCATGGTTCCGATGGACTACACCATTGACGGCAGCCGGCTCAGCACCGAGTTCCTGCTGGAGCGGACCGGTACCGAATGGCTCTTCTTTAACAAGTGGGCGTTCGTGCCGGCCAAGCTTCCCGTCCTGGAAGTCACAGTGGTCAACTCCAACCAGGCCACCCTCAACGGTGTTCCGGTGAACATGCCCAACGGCCGCAATTCCTTCGCCGTCTTCTATCCAGGGGAGTACGAGGCAAGCCTGAACGGCGAGTACTTCTCCGCCCCGCCCACCCGTGCCACGGTGTCCGGACGTGACGTCCCCACCGCCCCGCTGAGCCTCCTGACCGAAGCCACCCCCGCACTGAAGGACGCCGTGGGCGCCAAGGTCAAGGAATTCCTGGATGCCTGCGCAGCAGAAGCCGTGAAGGAGCAGAAACTCCAGCCCGACTGCCCGTTCTACCACGCCACGTTCAACCGGGTGACGCCGGGGACCATCGACTGGAGCATCAGCGAATACCCGAAGGTTTCCATCGAGCCCTTCGGCGGCCGCTGGGTGGTGGCCCCGCTGGACGGGAAGGCACGGCTGAAGGCGCAGCAAACCGACCTGTTCACCGGCATCGTGGGCGACCTCGACGTGGAGCACGACTTCAGCTTCACGACCCGCCTGGACGTCGACGGCGACACCATCAGGGTCACCCCGCTCCTCAGCTACTAGGCCGGCTCCGGCCGGGCGGCAGCCACTTCCCCGGATACGCCAAAAGGCTGCGGCGCGTGACGCATGGTCACGGGCCGCAGCCTTCTGTGGTGCGTTTGAGGAGAACCTCAGTCCATGCCGCGGAGGTCCAGGACCAGCTCAGTGTCGCCGTCGGCCTGCAGCACCACCGGGATGCCCCAGTCCTGCTGGTACAGGTGGCAGGCAGCGTGGTCGGGGATCTCGCCGTCGGCCGTTTCGGGGCCGTCGCAGGCCGCGGCGCGCGCCGTAATATGCAGCACGCCGTCGGGAACGTCGGCGGAGAGCTCCAGCGTCCGCTGCAGCCCCACCGAGGTTCCACCGCCGGCAACCAGCAACTCGGGCGGCGTTGAGGAAATCTTCAGCTGCGTGGGGTCCCCCCAGCGGTCGTCGAGCTTCTGCCCGGTGGGTGCCGTGAACCGAACGGTCAGCTCCAGTGTGCCGGGAGCGACCGGACTCTTGGGCCGGTGCGTCTGCACCGCGCCCTCGTCCACCTGCTGGGCCTCCTTGGGGATGGGCACGTAGATCAGCTGGTGCTTGTTGGCTTCCACGACCACCAGCAGCGGCTCCGAGCCGGCTGTGTGCGTGTGGTCCACAATCACGTCGGAGGGCTCGGACAACCCGCGGGCGAGCGTGGACACCGTCCCGGTGGCGGGGTCGTAACGGCGCACGGCACCGTTGTAGGTGTCGGCGATGGCCACGGATCCATCCGGCAGAACGGTGACGCCGAGCGGGTGCTGCAGACGTGCTTCCGCGGCGGGACCGTCGCGGAAGCCGAAGTCGAAAAGGCCCTTGCCGACGGCGGACTCCACGGTGACCGTGCCGGCGTCGTCAATTACCAGTTTGCGCAGCGCGGAGGTCTCCGAGTCGGCCACCCAGATGTTGCCGTCAGCGTCCTCGGCCAGGCCGGACGACTGGGCGAACCAGGCTTCGTGCGCGGCGCCGTCCAGGAGCCCTTCCAGGCCGTTACCGGCAAGAATTGATACGGCTCCGGAGATCGGGTCGAAGCTGAAGATCTGGTGGACGCCGGCCATGGCAACAACCACGGCATTGAGCTTGGCCGACCAGACAACGTCCCACGGCGAGCTCAGGGCAACGTCCAAGGGATGGTCACTGAGGCGTCCGGTGAAGCCAGCCGCATCCTCGTCCACCCGCGCCGGCCCTGTCTCGAGCAGGCGCTGCACGCCGCTGCCGACGAGCGTGCTGACGGTTCCGTCCGCGAGGGACAGCCCGCGCAGGCGGTGGTTGACGGAGTCGGCAATTACGACGTCGTAGCCCGTCTTCGCTGCCACGTCTTCCGGCAGGAGGACCAGGCCCTGCGGTTCGTTGAACTGTGCGGTGGGTTTGACGGAGTCGACGTCGGCGCCGGGGCCGTCGGCATGTCCCTTGGTCCCGGAGCCGTAGGTGCGCAGCACCGTGTGGAAGTCCGTGCCCAGCTCCACCAAGCGGTGGTGGCCGGTGTCGGTGACGAGCCAGGAGCCGGCGTCGGAAGTCCCGGCGTCGGACGCTTTTGCCTCCGGTCCGCCGATGGCGGAGGTGCCCCGGCCGGCCGGGAGGAAGAGTGCCTTTCCGGGGAAGCGCAAGGTGCCCGACGTCGGCTCCGGCGCAACGTACGGGCCGTCGCCGCGGTGCAGGGTGCCCTTGGCCTCATGCTGGGCGATAAGTTCCGGGATCAGCACGGACAGGCCGTCCGCGTGGCCTTCACCGGAAAGGTGCGCCACGATGTAGCCCTCGGGATCGATGACCACCAAGGTGGGCCAGGCGCGGGCGGTGTAGGCCTTCCAGGTCTCCAGTTCGGGGTCGTCCAGGACCGGGTGGTGGATCTCGTAGCGCTCCACGGCGGCGGCGAGGGCAACGGGGTCGGCCTCGTGCTCGAACTTCGGGGAGTGCACGCCCACCGTCACCAGGACGTCCGAGTACTTCTCTTCCAGCGGCCGCAGCTCATCGAGTACGTGCAGGCAGTTGATGCAGCAGAAGGTCCAGAAGTCCAGGAGCACAATCTTGCCGCGCAGGGATTCCAAGTCCAGGGACTTCCCGCCGGTGTTGAGCCAGTTACGGCCAACCAGTTCGGAGGCGCGGACCCGGTGGTGGGTCCGTACGGTTTCGCTCATCAGCGTCCTTCCAGCTTTGAGTTGCGTTCAGCCAGCTTGGCGTCGCGTTCAGCCAACTTGGCAAACATATCGTTGTAAGCAGTGAGATCGGCGTCGTTATTCCTGTCCGCGGCCCGGTCGGTCCTTTTGGACTCCCGCGCATCCGAGCGGGACCACATCACGGCCACGCCGATTGCCACAAGCAGCGTGGGTACTTCACCGATGCCCCAGGCCACTGCACCGCCCATCTGCTGGTCGAGCAGCGCGGAGGGCCCCCAGGTCCGGCCCAGGTTTCCGAAGTAGTCCGCGGCCAGCAGCCCGGTGCCTCCCATGATCGCCACCCCAAAGAATGCGTGGAAGCCCATGGTGGCCAAGAGCAGCAGCAACCGCATCGGATATGGTGCGCGGCGGGGCAGCGGGTCCGTTCCGATCATGGTCAGGACAAAGATGTAGCCGGTGAGGGCGAAGTGCAGGTTCATGAGCTCGTGGCCCACGTGGTCCCGCATGGCGTAGCCGAACGCGTCGGAGTAGTAGAACAGCACGATTGAACCGGCAAAGTTGGCCGCGGCGAAGAGCGGGTGCGTGACCAGCTGGGAGAACTTGGAGTGCACGAACAGCAGCAGCCATTCGCGTAGCCCCCGCGAGCCGTCAGCGCGGGCCGGCAGGGCGCGCAGCGCGAGCGTTACGGGGGCGCCCAGCACCAGGAAAATCGGGGCCACCATGGTCAGCGCCATGTGATCCACCATATGGGCGGAAAACAGCACTCGCCCGTACACCGACGGCGGACCGGAGGTGACGTAGGTGAGGACCACCAGTCCAATCACCCAGTTGACGCTGCGGAACCAGGACCACTTGTCGCCCCGGCGCAGGACCTTGGCCACGCCGAGGAAGTACGACACCAGGCCGACCGCTGCTACGGCAATCCAGAGCCAGTCCAGACGCCATTCGGTGAGCCAGCGTTCCGGGGTCAGCTCAGGCGGCAGTTCGTAGCCGGAGAGGATGAAGGCCGGGGAGGCGTCAGGAGCGAAGGTGGTGGGTTGTGGCGGGGCGGAACGGCCAAGGGCGACGGCGATTCCCGACGTCGCGCCCATGATCAGCAGTTCCGCGATGACCAATTGCCAGAGCACCCGTCGGGAGGACAGCGCAGCGCCGCCCTTGCGGTTCAGCTGCGGGATGACCCACTGGCGGTGCATCAGGCCGATGGCGCCAAGCATCAGGGTGGCCACGGCCTTGGCGAGCACCATTTGCCCGTAGGCGGATCCAAAGAGGTCGTGCCAGCTGGTGATCCGGATGCTGGCATTGATGACACCGGAGGCAAACACCAGGACGAAGGCGAATCCGGCAAGGGAAGAGAAGCGGCGGAGCGTGGGCTCTGTGATGTCTGCTTTGGAGCCGGCGCTGGTGTTGCCTCCGGTCAGGATGCCGGACAGGACGGCCAACATGATGATGCCGCCCACCCAGGCGGACACGCCCACCAGGTGCAGGGCCAGGGAGTTGATGGCTCCTTCGTGGTCGCTGGAACTCGAGGAATGGCCGATGAGGGCGATGGGCACCATGCCCACCAGTGAAAGCGTCAGCGTCATCGCCAGCCCGGTCAGCGACCTGACCCCGAACAAGGCGGTAGTCACCACGGCCGCCACGATGGTCACGGCGAGCCAGGCGCGGCCGGTTTCGATGTCCGTCATGAAGTAGACCAGTGCGCGGGTGAATTCCGCATCACCGGAGAGCGACTGGCCAGCCACGTCCGAGTAGGTGAGCACCAGCACGGCAATGGCTGACAGCGTCCACGCTGCGCCTGCAGCTGCCGCCACGGCCAGCGCACGGGAGAACGCAGGGTGCTCTGCTGTGGCGGTGTCCCTGGACCGGGAAGCGTTGGCATTGCGTGGCAGGATGCCGACGGCGAAAACCAGGCCGCCGATCACCGTGGCCAGTGAGACGTTGTGGATGGCTTTGCTGATGGGCAGCCCCCAGCGAATCAGGGCGCCGGGATCAGAGACCTCGCGCGCGGCAGCCGCTCCGGAGAACAGGAGGGCCGCTGTTAGCCCCAGGAAGAGCGCGGCGAGGCCGGCAAACTGCCACGGCCGGGAAATGCCCGCAGCGCCCGCAGAGACCCCCGTCTTTCCCGGAGTGGGGGAAGGCTGCGGATGGGTGGGGCGGGATTTTGCTGCGGAGGGCACCTATCCATTGTCCGCTACGGGTGCCTGCGCCGCGAATCGACGGCCTGACTGCGGCGCACAACGCAAAGGGAGCGGCAACCCTGAGGTTGCCGCTCCCTTTCAAGCGTTGGACGCCGGATGCTACTTCTTGGAGACAGCAGCCTTCAGCTTGGAGCCCGCGGTCAGCTTGACGCTGTGGCCGGCGGCGATCTGGATGGTCTCGCCGGTCTGCGGGTTGCGGCCCGTACGGGCTGCACGGTCGGTGCGCTCAACTGCGAGCCAGCCCGGGATGGTGATCTTCTCGCCCGCGGCGACAGAGGTCTCGAAAACCTCGAACAGTGCATCGAGCACGGAGTTGACGGCTGCCTGGCTGGTGCCGGCCTTGCCTGCTACCTCTGCAACAAGTTCACTACGGTTCTTAGCCATTTATGTCCTCCTGGACGGTCATGATTTCTGGAGCCTGAACGCGGCATGCGCACAAGCCACTGTTCGAAAACTTACCAGCTTGCCGCGGTCAGGTCCGCAAATTCCGCGTGTTTCCGCCATTTTTTGAGGTAAATCACCGGTTTTGAGGCCTTTTGACCCCGTATTTCGCCATCAGCGGACGGCCGCCGAAGCTCCCGCCTGAGGACCAGCGCGGGACGCTCTCTCACCTTTGGCACTCCCCCTGCCGACGCTCTCTCGGTTGTGGCGGGTTTCGACGGCGGTGTGTGGCCCACGTGTCACGGCCGGGTGCCAGGCCCGGGTGCCGCAGGGGGGTGGGAGCGCGTCCGGCACAACACGGCAGGTAATGAGAGAGCGTGGGCAGGAAGGGGTGCCGGATGTGAGAGAGCGTCCCAGGGGGCGGTGGGGGTTTGTGGGTGGGTGGTGGGGTTTTGGTGGTTAACGTGGGAGAGCCCCGACCAGTTGCCTGGTTGGGGCTCTCGACCTGAATGATGTTCCGGCGGTGACCTACTCTCCCACACCCTCCCGGGTGCAGTACCATCGGCGCTGTGGGTCTTAGCTTCCGGGTTCGGAATGGGACCGGGCGTTTCCCCCACGCTATGACCGCCGTAACCCTTTTACCCGGACCCCCGGTGGGGGTTGGGAAAATTAGTGGTTACAACATGCTCCTGCCGCTCAGGGCAGGTGTGGTGTTGTTATGTTGTTGTGTTTGTTCCTCAAGCAACGGGTTTGTTGTTTGGGAACCACATAGTGGACGCAAGCAGTCTTGTTTTTCTTTGTACCCTTTCCATGGTGTGAACGTCTTTTGAATCCGTTCACGGAAAGGGTGTGTGGTGTAAGTTATCGGCCTATTAGTACCGGTCAGCTTCACGAGTCGTTAGTCCTCGCTTCCACATCCGGCCTATCAACCCAGTGGTCTGGCTGGGGGCCTCTCACACACAAGGTGTATGGAAATCTCATCTCGAAGCGAGCTTCCCGCTTAGATGCTTTCAGCGGTTATCCCATCCGAACGTAGCTAATCAGCGGTGCACTTGGCAGTACAACTGACACACCAGAGGTTCGTCCGTCCCGGTCCTCTCGTACTAAGGACAGCCCTTCTCAAATTTCCTGCGCGCGCAGCGGATAGGGACCGAACTGTCTCACGACGTTCTAAACCCAGCTCGCGTACCGCTTTAATGGGCGAACAGCCCAACCCTTGGGACCTACTCCAGCCCCAGGATGCGACGAGCCGACATCGAGGTGCCAAACCATGCCGTCGATATGGACTCTTGGGCAAGATCAGCCTGTTATCCCCGAGGTACCTTTTATCCGTTGAGCGACGGCCATTCCACAATGTACCGCCGGATCACTAGTCCCGACTTTCGTCCCTGCTCGAGATGTCTCTCTCACAGTCAAGCTCCCTTGTGCACTTACACTCGACACCTGATTGCCAACCAGGCTGAGGGAACCTTTGGGCGCCTCCGTTACTTTTTAGGAGGCAACCGCCCCAGTTAAACTACCCATCAGGCACTGTCCCTGACCCGGATTACGGGCCGAAGTTAGATGTCCAAAGTGACCAGAGTGGTATTTCAACGATGACTCCACCCGAACTGGCGTCCGGGCTTCAACGTCTCCCACCTATCCTACACAAGCCACTCCGAACACCAATACCAAACTATAGTAAAGGTCTCGGGGTCTTTCCGTCCTGCTGCGCGTAACGAGCATCTTTACTCGTACTGCAATTTCGCCGAGTTTATGGTTGAGACAGCGGGGAAGTCGTTACTCCATTCGTGCAGGTCGGAACTTACCCGACAAGGAATTTCGCTACCTTAGGATGGTTATAGTTACCACCGCCGTTTACTGGGGCTTAAATTCTCAGCTTCGCCTTGCGGCTAACCGGTCCTCTTAACCTTCCAGCACCGGGCAGGAGTCAGTCCGTATACATCGTCTTGCGACTTCGCACGGACCTGTGTTTTTAGTAAACAGTCGCTTCCCCCTGGTCTCTGCGGCCCCGATCCCCTCCGGACAGCAAGTGTCCATCAAGGTTGGGGCCCCCCTTCTCCCGAAGTTACGGGGGCATTTTGCCGAGTTCCTTAACCATAATTCTCTCGATCGCCTTAGTATTCTCTACCTGATCACCTGTGTCGGTTTGGGGTACGGGCGGCTAAAACCTCGCGTCGATGCTTTTCTAGGCAGCATAGGATCACCGAATCCCCCCCTAAAGGGGTCCCGTCAGGTCTCAGGCATCATGAACGGCGGATTTGCCTACCGTTCGCCCTACATCCTTGGACCGGGACAACCATCGCCCGGCTCGGCTACCTTCCTGCGTCACACCTGTTAATACGCTTACCTCCCAGGATCAGGTCCCGCGCTCCACCAAAACCCTCACACCACAAGGGTGATCGGGCAGGTCTCGGGCGGTTAGTATCCCCTGTTCAGCATGGGCGGTTTTTCGCCGGTACGGGAATATCAACCCGTTGTCCATCGACTACGCCTGTCGGCCTCGCCTTAGGTCCCGACTTACCCAGGGCAGATTAGCTTGACCCTGGAACCCTTGATCATTCGGCGGACGGGTTTCTCACCCGTCTTTCGCTACTCATGCCTGCATTCTCACTCGTGTAGGCTCCACCGCTGGTTTACACCGCGACTTCACTGCCCACACGACGCTCCCCTACCCATCCACACTCCTGAACCAACCCCACAAAGGAGGCGGCTTGGATAAAATGTGAATGCCACAACTTCGGCGGTGTACTTGAGCCCCGCTACATTGTCGGCGCGGAATCACTTGACCAGTGAGCTATTACGCACTCTTTTAAGGATGGCTGCTTCTAAGCCAACCTCCTGGTTGTCTTCGCAACTCCACATCCTTTCCCACTTAGCACACGCTTAGGGGCCTTAGTTGGTGGTCTGGGCTGTTTCCCTCTCGACTATGAAGCTTATCCCCCACAGTCTCACTGCTGCGCTCTCACTTACCGGCATTCGGAGTTTGGCTGACGTCAGTAACCTTGTAGGGCCCATTAGCCATCCAGTAGCTCTACCTCCGGTAAGAAACACGCAACGCTGCACCTAAATGCATTTCGGGGAGAACCAGCTATCACGAAGTTTGATTGGCCTTTCACCCCTACCCACAGCTCATCCCCTCCATTTTCAACTGAAGTGGGTTCGGTCCTCCACGACGTCTTACCGTCGCTTCAACCTGGCCATGGGTAGATCACTTCGCTTCGGGTCTAGATCACGCCACTGCAACGCCCTATTCAGACTCGCTTTCGCTACGGCTTCCCCACACGGGTTAACCTCGCGACGTAACACTAACTCGCAGGCTCATTCTTCAAAAGGCACGCCGTCACCAGAATCAGACTGGCTCCGACGGATTGTAAGCACACGGTTTCAGGTACTGTTTCACTCCCCTCCCGGGGTACTTTTCACCTTTCCCTCACGGTACTGGTCCGCTATCGGTCATTAGGGAGTATTTAGGCTTATCAGGTGGTCCTGACAGATTCACACGGGATTTCTCGGGCCCCGTGCTACTTGGGATACTCTCCAGGCGGTACACAACATTACGGTTACGGGGCTCACACCCTCTCTGGCCGGCCTTTCAAGACCGTTCACCTATGCCTGCACATCACACCTCACCAGTCCGGCAGAACTGATACGGAAAGTCCCACAACCCCGACCATGCAACGCCCGCCGGCTATCACACATGGAACGGTTTAGCCTGATCCGCGTTCGCTCGCCACTACTAACGGAATCACTATTGTTTTCTCTTCCTGCGGGTACTGAGATGTTTCACTTCCCCGCGTTCCCTCCACGCACCCTATGTGTTCAGATGCGGGTCACCAGGCAACTCGCGTCCCTGGCGGGGTTTCCCCATTCGGACACCCTGGGATCACAGTCCGGTTATCGACTCCCCCAGGCTTATCGCAGATTCCTACGTCCTTCTTCGGCTCCTAATGCCAAGGCATCCACCGTGTGCTCTTAAAAACTTGACCACAAAAGATCAAAAACGCTAATTTTCGAGAGAACCACAGAAACCACCGCTCCATCCCGAAAGACAGAACAACAGATCCAGGTTCATATTCTTGGAAATTGCTTCTTATAAAAGATGCTCGCGTCCACTATGTAGTTCTCAAACAACAACCCCGTACCACACACCCCACACACACAAACATGCATGATCGGTGCAGCCAGGAAACCAGAAACAAACAAACCCACACCACAACCGCATCCCCCGCAAAGGAAACCCGGCCATGCCATGGCCCTGTTGCCTCAGGACCCAACAGTGTGCCAAACACTAAACCGGAACCCCTCCCCCCGAACCCTTCCAGGACACCCTCCACACGTGAAGAACATCCGTACTAAGTCAGGAAAAAGAACCACCGGCCGCTATTTGCTGATATTCCACCCGTGAGCACCCGCCGCAGAACTTACGTCTGCGCAACGGGCGTACTCCTGACAACACCACCACACAGGCATCACGCCCGGCAGGGTTGTTGTAGGTGCTCCTTAGAAAGGAGGTGATCCAGCCGCACCTTCCGGTACGGCTACCTTGTTACGACTTAGTCCCAATCGCCAGTCCCACCTTCGACAGCTCCCTCCCACAAGGGGTTAGGCCACCGGCTTCGGGTGTTACCAACTTTCGTGACTTGACGGGCGGTGTGTACAAGGCCCGGGAACGTATTCACCGCAGCGTTGCTGATCTGCGATTACTAGCGACTCCGACTTCATGGGGTCGAGTTGCAGACCCCAATCCGAACTGAGACCGGCTTTTTGGGATTAGCTCCACCTCACAGTATCGCAACCCTTTGTACCGGCCATTGTAGCATGCGTGAAGCCCAAGACATAAGGGGCATGATGATTTGACGTCGTCCCCACCTTCCTCCGAGTTGACCCCGGCAGTCTCCCATGAGTCCCCGCCATTACGCGCTGGCAACATGGAACGAGGGTTGCGCTCGTTGCGGGACTTAACCCAACATCTCACGACACGAGCTGACGACAACCATGCACCACCTGTGAACCGGCCCCAAAGGGGAAGGACTGTTTCCAGCCCGGTCCGGCCCATGTCAAGCCTTGGTAAGGTTCTTCGCGTTGCATCGAATTAATCCGCATGCTCCGCCGCTTGTGCGGGCCCCCGTCAATTCCTTTGAGTTTTAGCCTTGCGGCCGTACTCCCCAGGCGGGGCACTTAATGCGTTAGCTACGGCGCGGAAAACGTGGAATGTCCCCCACACCTAGTGCCCAACGTTTACGGCATGGACTACCAGGGTATCTAATCCTGTTCGCTCCCCATGCTTTCGCTCCTCAGCGTCAGTTAATGCCCAGAGACCTGCCTTCGCCATCGGTGTTCCTCCTGATATCTGCGCATTTCACCGCTACACCAGGAATTCCAGTCTCCCCTACATCACTCTAGTCTGCCCGTACCCACCGCAGATCCGGAGTTGAGCCCCGGACTTTCACGGCAGACGCGACAAACCGCCTACGAGCTCTTTACGCCCAATAATTCCGGATAACGCTTGCGCCCTACGTATTACCGCGGCTGCTGGCACGTAGTTAGCCGGCGCTTCTTCTGCAGGTACCGTCACTTTCGCTTCTTCCCTACTGAAAGAGGTTTACAACCCGAAGGCCGTCATCCCTCACGCGGCGTCGCTGCATCAGGCTTTCGCCCATTGTGCAATATTCCCCACTGCTGCCTCCCGTAGGAGTCTGGGCCGTGTCTCAGTCCCAGTGTGGCCGGTCACCCTCTCAGGCCGGCTACCCGTCGTCGCCTTGGTGAGCCATTACCTCACCAACAAGCTGATAGGCCGCGAGTCCATCCAAAACCACAAAAAGCTTTCCACCCCCCACCATGCGATGAGGAGTCATATCCGGTATTAGACCCAGTTTCCCAGGCTTATCCCAGAGTTAAGGGCAGGTTACTCACGTGTTACTCACCCGTTCGCCACTAATCCCCCAGCAAGCTGGGATCATCGTTCGACTTGCATGTGTTAAGCACGCCGCCAGCGTTCATCCTGAGCCAGGATCAAACTCTCCGTTGAAGTAAAACAAAAACAGACACAACTACCACCCCCGGGAAAACGGAAGAAAGCGGCTGCACAAAATTTGAAACCAGCTGTAAAAACCAGACCACACCACGGGGTGGCGGATCCAGTCAATTCAACCAATCCATAAAATAAATTGGTATCAACAAACTTGGCACACTATTGAGTTCTCAAACAACAGACACACCCGGCACCACCACAACCACACGGTCAAGGATCGCTCCGGAGCAACTTCCCAAACTTACCCGATCCCGCAACACAATGCAAACCGGCATTCCGCCAGCCACAAGCACCACAGGAAGGATCCCCACCCGACATCCGCACGCCATAACAGCGCCGTTTTCCAGGCCATTCAGAAGGGGGTCGGTCGCAATCTCTCCGCATCAGCGGCGGCGACTCGAATTACTTTACACGCCCACAGCACCCCACACAAATCCACCCCCACACAGCAAGAACCCAACCAAAAACCCCGGAATGACAAGGATTCCCGGCCGGTTCCGCTGCTTCTGGGCGTTCCGCGGCACGCTACAGCTCTATGTGGACTGAGTCACACCAAAGACCAACGAGAAGTCGGCTTCCCGCGGCGCCAGCCGGTAACCTTCCAGCACCCCCGGACCGCAGGCCGCAGTTCCGACTCCGAGTACGGCGTGATCGAGGTACACGTAGGTGCGGCCGTCCGGAATAAGGTCCGGGCGATGGGTGGCGGCTTCCAGTGCCGCCAGGCTGTAGGGGCGCACGGTGAGTGCGAACGGCTCGCCGCCGATGGTAAGCCGGCCGGCGTCGAGCTCCAACGCTGCCGAGTACACGCCGGAACGGGCGCCCGATTCCTGGGGCCGGACGTACTCCACGTCCAGGTCCTTCAAGGGCAAGTCGTACCAGCCAAGCCTGGTGCCCTGGCCTGTATCCGGGTAACTGTGGTGCGGCCCCTGGCCGAACCACTCCACGGACTTGGCGGCCGAACCCATCACGAGTTCCACTCCTATGCGCGCCCACGGCACTGGCCAGCCGGCGTTGACCCACGAACCGTCGGGTGTGACCGTTGTCCGCACGCTGACACTGGAGCCGTCACTGGTCCAGGCGTATTCGGCCAGCACCCCGAATTGCTTACCTGCCGCTGCAACCCGCGTCCGCACCACCAGCTCGTCCCCGCCGCCTGCCGCGGGCCGGGAGGAAATGCCGACAAGCCGGGCGTGCATCCGGTTGAGTCCCGCATCCAGCCACTGTGTGGCTACTGGGCGGGGATCCGGGCTACCCCACTCCGCCCCAAGATCATTATCCGTGGGTGCACGCCACAGCAGGAGTCGAAGCCCCTCGACTGCAGTGTCGCCCAGCCGAACAAGCGAACCCGTCGCGCGATCGAAGGCAGCCGGCCCCAGGCGAAGGAGGCCACCGTCCACCTGCACGGCGGAAGTTGCCGCCGGCACCGGAGCCACCCGCACATTGGCAGACTTCTGGCCCCACGCAACTTCGTGGCCCGCGTCCACCCAGGCGGCGTCTTCCTTGAGGACTGCCCTGACCGTCAGCACGGCAGGAGCCAGCCCCGCTCGTTCCAGCAGCCCGGCCGGCAACCGGAGGTCGGCTGATTCGTGCGGCGCCACAGGCGCAACGTCAACCGGACCGCCGTCGACCGTGACGCCGTCGGCCTCCACAGAGTAGCGGAACTCCAGCCCCGATGTGTCGGCGAAATCGAAGCGGTTCGTGAGCGAGAACCCGGACCAGTCCGCCGCCACGTCAATGGTTAGCGGCTCGATGACCTTCTTGAAATCCAGCAGGCCCGGGCGCGGCACCCGGTTGGCATCCACCAGGCCGTCAGTGACGAAGTTTCCGTCGTGGACTTCCTCGCCGAAGTCGCCGCCATAGACGAAGTATTCCTGCCCGTCAGGAGCCGTTCGGGTGATGCCATGCTCCAGCCACTCCCACACAAAGCCGCCCATCAGCCGCGGGTGCCGGTGAAAAAGTTCCTGGTATTCGGACATGCCCCCCGGGCCGTTGCCCATGGCGTGAACGTACTCGCACAGGACGAACGGCATGGCGCGCCGCCGCGCGTCAAGGTCCGCGTCATCCAAAGGAGGTTCCACGCCACGGCCGATCAGCTCCGTTTCCGCCTGGCTTGCATACATCCGCGAATATACGTCCACGTGGGCGGAGCTCCAGTCGCCCTCGTAATGGATGGGCCTGGAGGGGTCGCGGAGTTTGGTCCAGCTGGACATCGCTGCAAGGTTTTCGCCCGTGCCGGCCTCGTTGCCCAGGGACCACATAACCACCGACGCGTGATTCTTGTCGCGCTCCACGGTCCGGGACATTCGGTCCACGAGGGCCTGCTGCCACTGCGGATCGGCACTGGGATTCTGCTGCCAGCCGCCTTGTTCGAAGCCATGCGTTTCGAGGTCGCATTCAAGGACCACGTAGAAGCCAAGTTGGTCCGCCAGCGCCAGGAAGTCCGGGTGCGGCGGGTAGTGCGAGGTCCGGATGGCGTTGATGTTGTGCTGCTTCATCAGCCGCAGTTCGCTTTCCATGACCTCCCTGGGCACCACGCGGCCCAGCTTGGGATGGTGTTCGTGGCGGTTGACGCCTCGGAGCAGGATCCGCTGGCCGTTCACCTTGAACTGGGCATCCTCGATACTGATGGTGCGGAAGCCGAGCTGCACCGAGGCGGTCTCCCCCGTGGTGCTGACGGTGGCGTCGTACAGCCGCGGCAATTCTGCCGACCACGGCTCGATGCCCGGGAGCCGACGCTCCTCCCCGGCGGGCACTTCCAGCCCCAGTTCAGGGATGCGCACGACGGCGGCAGCCGGCTGCCCTGCCCGGCTCGCCTCTACGCGGAGGATGCCTTCGCCGCTGCGATGGTCATAGTCAGCGTGGACGAAGACGTCGTCGAGCCCCTCCGACGGCCGCGCCTGCAGCGTCACATCCCGGAAGATGCCGGGCAGCCACCACATGTCCTGGTCTTCCACATAGCTGGCTGCCGAGAACTGCGCCACTTGGACTGCAAGCACGTTCCGTCCCGGTACCAGCACACCCGTGGCATCGAATTCGTGGGCGAGCCGGCTGCCGCGTGTGGTGCCAAGCAAGGTGCCGTTCAGCCATACAGTTCCGGCCGATTCTATGCCGTCGAAGCGGATCAAGGCTGACGGGAAGTACTCCGGGCCCGCCTCAAACTCGACGAAGAGATCGCCGACGGGATTGGCGTCAGGAACATGCGGCGGTTCCACGGCGAAGGGGAACTGAACGTTCGTGTACCAGGGCGTCCCGTGGCCGTGCATGGGCCAGCTGGACGGTACCGGGAGGTCGCCGAAATCCGGACGATCGCCGCCCGACTGCCAGCCGTCGTGTGGCGCCTGCCGGATGCCCGCGTGAAGCCTGAACTTCCACACACCGTTCAGCGGCAGACGCGGGGCATCACTCACAAGGTAGGCCCGTGCCGGCGTCGTGCCCCGTGGCGGGGCTACGGAAGCGAGTGCGGCCACCTGCTCGGCGGCGACGTCGAGGATCCGCTCCGGGGCGTGCACCGCCTGCCTGACCGCTGCCTCGGACCCGGGTCCAGCGCCGCGGCCCGCAGCGGAGGAGAGGCTGGATGTTGTGGGCTCAACGGGCATGGTGGTCCTCGGGTCTGGTGTTGGCTCCGGTCATCGCACATGGCGCGCGACTGCGACCGACTGACAATCGTGAACGTTCACGTTCTTACCGATCGTACGCGAATGCAGCGTGGTTGAAAAGGGTCCACAGGGTCCCGGCAATTCCACCGCCGTCGATCACAAACTCCGAGCCCTTCACTTAGGCGGATTCGTCAGAGGCCAGGTACCGGACCAGTTCGGCACGCCGCCGCCGCGGCGGCAGTAGTGTGTCGTCAGGTGCTTTCCCGGAGGACCAGCCGATGTTTCAAGGTTGTCCGTGATGACTGTGATCCCGGAGTGACCGCCCCCGAGAGCAACCCAACCAGAAGTTCGACGGCGGCCCTTCCGACCTCGCGGAGGTCCAGCGCCATAGTGCTGAGCTGGGGACTTAGCAGCTCGCCGAGCGGGATACCGTCCATGCCGATCACCGCACAGTCCTCGGGCACCCTGCGCCCTGAACCTGAAAGTGCCTTCAATACGCCGGCGGCCATCAAATCGTTGAATGCCAGGATCCCGTCGGTCTCCGGATGTTCCCGAAGAAATGCAGCTGCTGCCTCCCTGGCTGCCTCCGCTGTCTCTTCGGCAACTATGAGGGACCACGACGCCCCGAGTTCGTCCAGGCGTCCAGCCACAGCTTTCCCGCGGACAGTGCACGGGACAGGTTCGTCACTCTCAGAGGCTGACCCCGCCTCGAGGTAGGCGATGTGCTGACGCTTCGAATCCATCAGCTGAGCGACAGCAACCTTCGCCGCATGCTGGTAATCGAAGTTGATGCTACCGGCTGCACCTCCGGGATTTTCGTCCAGGACAATCAGCGGACGACGGCCCAGAACGGTCTGGGCTTGGTCGGCGTAACCGCCAAGGTAGCCGATCACCGCGTCCACCTGTGGCGCCAGATGCTCTACGGCATCCAGGCCGCTGCGGCCGCCATGACCGTAGTCGTCTACCACCACGTGCCATCCTCGGAGCGTGGCCAATTCCACGACGCTTGAGGCAAAGGCCGGGAAATAAGGGTTGGTGAGATCAGGGATCGCCAAGCCAACTGAGGTCCTTGCTCCCTGGACGAGGCCCTTAGCGAAACGGCTCGGGGTGTAACCGAGCTCCTGCGCCAACTTCTGCACCCGCTGGCGAGTAGATTCCTTGATCCCAGGCATGTCATTCATCGCCCGGGTAACTGTTTGGCGCGAAACACCGGCAGCCGCGGCCACGTCAAGGATGGTGGCCGGCTTGGCCGGGTAACTGGACGGTTTGTGGCTCATGGAGTGTAAGTCTAGGGGCGGCAGTGCGGGAGCGGCCGGCAAAGGGGTTTTGGTGGTTAACGTGGGAGAGCCCCGACCAGTTGCCTGGTTGGGGCTCTCGACCTGAATGATGTTCCGGCGGTGACCTACTCTCCCACACCCTCCCGGGTGCAGTACCATCGGCGCTGTGGGTCTTAGCTTCCGGGTTCGGAATGGGACCGGGCGTTTCCCCCACGCTATGACCGCCGTAACCCTTCTACCCGGACCCCCTTGCGGGGGTTGGGAAAATTAGTGGTTACAACATGCTCCTGCCGCTCAGGGCAGGTGTGGTGTTGTTATGTTGTTGTGTTTGTTCCTCAAGCAACGGGTTTGTTGTTTGGGAACCACATAGTGGACGCAAGCAGTCTTGTTTTTCTTTGTACCCTTTCCATGGTGTGAACGTCTTTTGAATCCGTTCACGGAAAGGGTGTGTGGTGTAAGTTATCGGCCTATTAGTACCGGTCAGCTTCACGAGTCGTTAGTCCTCGCTTCCACATCCGGCCTATCAACCCAGTGGTCTGGCTGGGGGCCTCTCACACACAAGGTGTATGGAAATCTCATCTCGAAGCGAGCTTCCCGCTTAGATGCTTTCAGCGGTTATCCCATCCGAACGTAGCTAATCAGCGGTGCACTTGGCAGTACAACTGACACACCAGAGGTTCGTCCGTCCCGGTCCTCTCGTACTAAGGACAGCCCTTCTCAAATTTCCTGCGCGCGCAGCGGATAGGGACCGAACTGTCTCACGACGTTCTAAACCCAGCTCGCGTACCGCTTTAATGGGCGAACAGCCCAACCCTTGGGACCTACTCCAGCCCCAGGATGCGACGAGCCGACATCGAGGTGCCAAACCATGCCGTCGATATGGACTCTTGGGCAAGATCAGCCTGTTATCCCCGAGGTACCTTTTATCCGTTGAGCGACGGCCATTCCACAATGTACCGCCGGATCACTAGTCCCGACTTTCGTCCCTGCTCGAGATGTCTCTCTCACAGTCAAGCTCCCTTGTGCACTTACACTCGACACCTGATTGCCAACCAGGCTGAGGGAACCTTTGGGCGCCTCCGTTACTTTTTAGGAGGCAACCGCCCCAGTTAAACTACCCATCAGGCACTGTCCCTGACCCGGATTACGGGCCGAAGTTAGATGTCCAAAGTGACCAGAGTGGTATTTCAACGATGACTCCACCCGAACTGGCGTCCGGGCTTCAACGTCTCCCACCTATCCTACACAAGCCACTCCGAACACCAATACCAAACTATAGTAAAGGTCTCGGGGTCTTTCCGTCCTGCTGCGCGTAACGAGCATCTTTACTCGTACTGCAATTTCGCCGAGTTTATGGTTGAGACAGCGGGGAAGTCGTTACTCCATTCGTGCAGGTCGGAACTTACCCGACAAGGAATTTCGCTACCTTAGGATGGTTATAGTTACCACCGCCGTTTACTGGGGCTTAAATTCTCAGCTTCGCCTTGCGGCTAACCGGTCCTCTTAACCTTCCAGCACCGGGCAGGAGTCAGTCCGTATACATCGTCTTGCGACTTCGCACGGACCTGTGTTTTTAGTAAACAGTCGCTTCCCCCTGGTCTCTGCGGCCCCGATCCCCTCCGGACAGCAAGTGTCCATCAAGGTTGGGGCCCCCCTTCTCCCGAAGTTACGGGGGCATTTTGCCGAGTTCCTTAACCATAATTCTCTCGATCGCCTTAGTATTCTCTACCTGATCACCTGTGTCGGTTTGGGGTACGGGCGGCTAAAACCTCGCGTCGATGCTTTTCTAGGCAGCATAGGATCACCGAATCCCCCCCTAAAGGGGTCCCGTCAGGTCTCAGGCATCATGAACGGCGGATTTGCCTACCGTTCGCCCTACATCCTTGGACCGGGACAACCATCGCCCGGCTCGGCTACCTTCCTGCGTCACACCTGTTAATACGCTTACCTCCCAGGATCAGGTCCCGCGCTCCACCAAAACCCTCACACCACAAGGGTGATCGGGCAGGTCTCGGGCGGTTAGTATCCCCTGTTCAGCATGGGCGGTTTTTCGCCGGTACGGGAATATCAACCCGTTGTCCATCGACTACGCCTGTCGGCCTCGCCTTAGGTCCCGACTTACCCAGGGCAGATTAGCTTGACCCTGGAACCCTTGATCATTCGGCGGACGGGTTTCTCACCCGTCTTTCGCTACTCATGCCTGCATTCTCACTCGTGTAGGCTCCACCGCTGGTTTACACCGCGACTTCACTGCCCACACGACGCTCCCCTACCCATCCACACTCCTGAACCAACCCCACAAAGGAGGCGGCTTGGATAAAATGTGAATGCCACAACTTCGGCGGTGTACTTGAGCCCCGCTACATTGTCGGCGCGGAATCACTTGACCAGTGAGCTATTACGCACTCTTTTAAGGATGGCTGCTTCTAAGCCAACCTCCTGGTTGTCTTCGCAACTCCACATCCTTTCCCACTTAGCACACGCTTAGGGGCCTTAGTTGGTGGTCTGGGCTGTTTCCCTCTCGACTATGAAGCTTATCCCCCACAGTCTCACTGCTGCGCTCTCACTTACCGGCATTCGGAGTTTGGCTGACGTCAGTAACCTTGTAGGGCCCATTAGCCATCCAGTAGCTCTACCTCCGGTAAGAAACACGCAACGCTGCACCTAAATGCATTTCGGGGAGAACCAGCTATCACGAAGTTTGATTGGCCTTTCACCCCTACCCACAGCTCATCCCCTCCATTTTCAACTGAAGTGGGTTCGGTCCTCCACGACGTCTTACCGTCGCTTCAACCTGGCCATGGGTAGATCACTTCGCTTCGGGTCTAGATCACGCCACTGCAACGCCCTATTCAGACTCGCTTTCGCTACGGCTTCCCCACACGGGTTAACCTCGCGACGTAACACTAACTCGCAGGCTCATTCTTCAAAAGGCACGCCGTCACCAGAATCAGACTGGCTCCGACGGATTGTAAGCACACGGTTTCAGGTACTGTTTCACTCCCCTCCCGGGGTACTTTTCACCTTTCCCTCACGGTACTGGTCCGCTATCGGTCATTAGGGAGTATTTAGGCTTATCAGGTGGTCCTGACAGATTCACACGGGATTTCTCGGGCCCCGTGCTACTTGGGATACT
Source organism: Arthrobacter sp. FB24 (assembly GCF_000196235.1). Classification (NCBI taxonomy): domain Bacteria; kingdom Bacillati; phylum Actinomycetota; class Actinomycetes; order Micrococcales; family Micrococcaceae; genus Arthrobacter; species Arthrobacter sp. FB24. The sequence goes on from NC_008541.1 coordinate 4,428,432, forward strand.
CTCCAGGCGGTACACAACATTACGGTTACGGGGCTCACACCCTCTCTGGCCGGCCTTTCAAGACCGTTCACCTATGCCTGCACATCACACCTCACCAGTCCGGCAGAACTGATACGGAAAGTCCCACAACCCCGACCATGCAACGCCCGCCGGCTATCACACATGGAACGGTTTAGCCTGATCCGCGTTCGCTCGCCACTACTAACGGAATCACTATTGTTTTCTCTTCCTGCGGGTACTGAGATGTTTCACTTCCCCGCGTTCCCTCCACGCACCCTATGTGTTCAGATGCGGGTCACCAGGCAACTCGCGTCCCTGGCGGGGTTTCCCCATTCGGACACCCTGGGATCACAGTCCGGTTATCGACTCCCCCAGGCTTATCGCAGATTCCTACGTCCTTCTTCGGCTCCTAATGCCAAGGCATCCACCGTGTGCTCTTAAAAACTTGACCACAAAAGATCAAAAACGCTAATTTTCGAGAGAACCACAGAAACCACCGCTCCATCCCGAAAGACAGAACAACAGATCCAGGTTCATATTCTTGGAAATTGCTTCTTATAAAAGATGCTCGCGTCCACTATGTAGTTCTCAAACAACAACCCCGTACCACACACCCCACACACACAAACATGCATGATCGGTGCAGCCAGGAAACCAGAAACAAACAAACCCACACCACAACCGCATCCCCCGCAAAGGAAACCCGGCCACGCCATGGCCCTGTTGCCTCAGGACCCAACAGTGTGCCAAACACTAAACCGGAACCCCTCCCCCCGAACCCTTCCAGGACACCCTCCACACGTGAAGAACATCCGTACTAAGTCAGGAAAAAGAACCACCGGCCGCTATTTGCTGATATTCCACCCGTGAGCACCCGCCGCAGAACTTACGTCTGCGCAACGGGCGTACTCCTGACAACACCACCACACAGGCATCACGCCCGGCAGGGTTGTTGTAGGTGCTCCTTAGAAAGGAGGTGATCCAGCCGCACCTTCCGGTACGGCTACCTTGTTACGACTTAGTCCCAATCGCCAGTCCCACCTTCGACAGCTCCCTCCCACAAGGGGTTAGGCCACCGGCTTCGGGTGTTACCAACTTTCGTGACTTGACGGGCGGTGTGTACAAGGCCCGGGAACGTATTCACCGCAGCGTTGCTGATCTGCGATTACTAGCGACTCCGACTTCATGGGGTCGAGTTGCAGACCCCAATCCGAACTGAGACCGGCTTTTTGGGATTAGCTCCACCTCACAGTATCGCAACCCTTTGTACCGGCCATTGTAGCATGCGTGAAGCCCAAGACATAAGGGGCATGATGATTTGACGTCGTCCCCACCTTCCTCCGAGTTGACCCCGGCAGTCTCCCATGAGTCCCCGCCATTACGCGCTGGCAACATGGAACGAGGGTTGCGCTCGTTGCGGGACTTAACCCAACATCTCACGACACGAGCTGACGACAACCATGCACCACCTGTGAACCGGCCCCAAAGGGGAAGGACTGTTTCCAGCCCGGTCCGGCCCATGTCAAGCCTTGGTAAGGTTCTTCGCGTTGCATCGAATTAATCCGCATGCTCCGCCGCTTGTGCGGGCCCCCGTCAATTCCTTTGAGTTTTAGCCTTGCGGCCGTACTCCCCAGGCGGGGCACTTAATGCGTTAGCTACGGCGCGGAAAACGTGGAATGTCCCCCACACCTAGTGCCCAACGTTTACGGCATGGACTACCAGGGTATCTAATCCTGTTCGCTCCCCATGCTTTCGCTCCTCAGCGTCAGTTAATGCCCAGAGACCTGCCTTCGCCATCGGTGTTCCTCCTGATATCTGCGCATTTCACCGCTACACCAGGAATTCCAGTCTCCCCTACATCACTCTAGTCTGCCCGTACCCACCGCAGATCCGGAGTTGAGCCCCGGACTTTCACGGCAGACGCGACAAACCGCCTACGAGCTCTTTACGCCCAATAATTCCGGATAACGCTTGCGCCCTACGTATTACCGCGGCTGCTGGCACGTAGTTAGCCGGCGCTTCTTCTGCAGGTACCGTCACTTTCGCTTCTTCCCTACTGAAAGAGGTTTACAACCCGAAGGCCGTCATCCCTCACGCGGCGTCGCTGCATCAGGCTTTCGCCCATTGTGCAATATTCCCCACTGCTGCCTCCCGTAGGAGTCTGGGCCGTGTCTCAGTCCCAGTGTGGCCGGTCACCCTCTCAGGCCGGCTACCCGTCGTCGCCTTGGTGAGCCATTACCTCACCAACAAGCTGATAGGCCGCGAGTCCATCCAAAACCACAAAAAGCTTTCCACCCCCCACCATGCGATGAGGAGTCATATCCGGTATTAGACCCAGTTTCCCAGGCTTATCCCAGAGTTAAGGGCAGGTTACTCACGTGTTACTCACCCGTTCGCCACTAATCCCCCAGCAAGCTGGGATCATCGTTCGACTTGCATGTGTTAAGCACGCCGCCAGCGTTCATCCTGAGCCAGGATCAAACTCTCCGTTGAAGTAAAACAAAAACAGACACAACCACCACCCCCGGGAAAACGGAAGAAAGCGGCTGCACAAAATTTGAAACCAGCTGTAAAAACCAGACCACACCACGGGGTGGCGGATCCAGTCAATTCAACCAATCCATAAAATAAATTGGTATCAACAAACTTGGCACACTATTGAGTTCTCAAACAACAGACACACCCGGCACCACCACAACCACACGGTCAAGGATCGCTCCGGAGCAACTTCCCAAACTTACCCGATCCCGCAACACAATGCAAACCGGCATTCCGCCAGCCACAAGCACCACAGGAAGGATCCCCACCCTCAAGCAGCACGCCAAGTGACGAACCGTTTTTCAGGCTGTTTAGAAGGGGTTTTGGCCACCTTCGGCAACCGGCTTCTCGCCGGCCCCCTCTCGGCGACTTAGAAAACAATACACCTACTTTGGTCCCACCGCAAACCCTCCCCACGCGGGGTGCTGAACCGCGCCAATCCGCGGCGGAAGGGGCCGCGAGGGCGCTCCCAGGGACATCGTCGTCGTACCTGGTTCCTGTGTGCTGCATCACCGTATCTGACCGCCCGCACTCGAGGGCGGGTTAAACGCAAGAAGGGCCGGCAACCGTGAGGTTGCCGGCCCTTCTTAGGCCACTGGAATCAGCTGTGCTGAATTACCAGGAAGACTTGGTGATGCCCGGAAGCTCACCGCGGTGCGCCATGTCGCGGAAGCGAACACGGGAGATACCGAACTTCTGGAAGGTACCGCGGGGGCGTCCATCGATGATGTCGCGGTTACGCAGACGTACCGGGGAGGCGTTGCGGGGCAGCTTCTGCAGGCCGAGGCGTGCAGCTTCGCGTGCTTCGTCGGTCGACGCGGGGTCAACCAGGGCCTTCTTCAGTTCGAGGCGCTTTGCGGCATAGCGCTCGACGATGACTTTACGCTGTTCGTTCTTAGCGATCATTGACTTCTTAGCCATAGTGCTTAGCGCTCCTCTCGGAATTCGACGTGCTTACGGATGCGGGGGTCGTACTTCTTCAGAACCATGCGGTCCGGGTCGTTACGACGGTTCTTGCGCGTGACGTAGGTGTAACCCGTGCCAGCGGTCGACTTGAGCTTGATGATCGGACGTACGTCCTTGTCCTTAGCCACTAGAGCTTCACTCCTCGTGCCAGGATGGCGGCTACGACTACGTCGATGCCACGCACGTCGATGGTCTTGATGCCACGTGCAGAGACCTGCAGGGTGACATTACGGCGCAGGGACGGAACCCAGTAGCGCTTCTTCTGAATGTTCGGGTCGAACCGGCGCTTGTTGCGGCGGTGCGAGTGCGAAATGCTGTGTCCAAAGCCCGGCTCGGCTCCGGTCACCTGGCAGTGTGCTGCCATGACGACTCTCCTCGTGAAATAAATGAAACGGTCCGCAGCGTTCCGCGTCCCGTGCGACAGGTGGCGTCCGCATCCAGCTTTCACATATTCGGCGGTCCGCAGGCGTGGACAGTCGGCAAGAGCCGGCTGTTTTCCGCACTACGGGCGAACATGATTGGCCACGAGTACCGGGCAGCGGAATCCACTGCGAAGTACCGGGATGCTGGGCGAATACAGGAGTGCACGCAACTTGAGCCCCTAACTACCGGCCTTGAGGACTGTCGATATTGAGGACAGATCCCGCCAACCGGAGCAATTGCACACGCTCCGCGCCACCTAGCGCCTACCAAGTCTACGAGCTTGACTAATTAAAGGCCAATCGGGTAGCCGTCGTTGCCCGCCCGCGGGTGTATAAGGCCGCCAGCCTCACCGTTCCCAAGTCACATCGGCGCCGCAGTCTTTTCACAGCAGAATGAAAGGATCCGGCCGCAATGTTGAAGCATGAACACACAACTCCTGCCGGCTTTGCCCGCCGGGCCCAACGGCTCCCGCAAGGGGCGGGGAACTTTCACGGCCACGCACCGCCGTCGCCTGTTCCGCGCCGACCTGCTGACAACGGCTGCCTGGGCATCCGTTGCAGCCGCTGTGGCACTGTGGCTGGCCGACGGCGGCGCAACAGGATTCTCGACACCCGCCGGATCCTTCACCGCTTTGGGCATTGTGGCCGGGCTGGCCGGCATGGACCTGGTCCTCCTGATGCTGCTGCTGGCGGCCCGGATTCCTCTCATCGACCAGTCCGTCGGCCACGACCGCGCCCTGGAATTCCACCGGAAGCTCGGGAAGCCGTCGCTCTACCTCCTGCTGGGGCACGGGATCCTGATCGCCATCGGCTACGGAATGGCCGAAGGGCTTGATCCCGTCAGCGAAGCCGTGTCCCTCTGGGTGCTGGTGCCGGACATGTGGCTGGCCTTTATTTCCATGGCGCTGTTCATCGCCGTTGTGGTGACGTCCCTGGTGGCTGTCCGCAGGCGCTTTCCTTACGAGTTCTGGTACGCGGTGCACCTGCTGACCTACGCCGCCGTCGCAACGTCGCTGCCCCACCAGTTCAGCGTAGGCGGGCTGTTCGCCGAGGGCACCTGGCAGCGCTGGTACTGGCTGGCCGTATGCATCGCAACCGGCGCCGCGCTCCTGCACTACCGCGTCCTTGAGCCCGTCGTTGCCACGTTCCGGCATCAGCTCACCGTCAGCCGCGTGGTGCAGGTGGCACCCGGAGTGGTCAGCATTGAGATGCACGGGCTGCACCTTGACGAACTGGCCGGAACCGGAGGCAGGTTCTTCATCTGGAGGTTCCTGGCCCAGGGCCTGTGGTGGCACCCTCATCCGTTCAGCCTCTCCGCCGAGCCGTTGCAGTTCGATTCCTCAGGGCGCGGCTTGCTGCGGATCACCGTCCGCAATCTTGGGCGCGGGTCGGCCCAGCTCGCCGCCGTGAAACCGGGGACGAAGGTCGCCGTGGAGGGACCGTACGGAATCTTCAGCACCGCGGCCCGCAGCCGCGACAGGGTGGTGATGATCGGCGCCGGGATCGGGATCACGCCCCTTCGGGCCCTCCTGGAATCGACGCCTTTCGCGCCAGGGCAGGCGACCGTGATCCTTCGGGGCCGCAGCGAGCAGGAACTGTACCTCGGTGACGAGATCCTGGAACTTGCCCGGAACCGGGGAGCCACCCTGTTCCATCTGACCGGCGCCCGCTCGGTCCGTCACACGGGCAGCTGGCTCCCGGACAGCGCCACACGGGCCGGCCATCGACTGGCCGACTATGCCCCCGACGTCGCAAACGCGGACGTCTATGTCTGCGGGCCGGCGGCGTGGGCCCGAAACGTAATTGCCGACGCCCGCGCCGCGGGCGTCAAGGAAGACCAACTCCACTACGAAAGGTTTGACTGGTGAGAATACGCGCAGCAGTATCAGCAGCACTTGCCTCCGCGGGCATCCTTCTCGCGGGGTGGCAATCCGGCATCCACGTGGAGAACACCCAAAGCGCCGCAGGCAGCACGTCGGCAGGAACCAACGGGACCACCGGCGCCACCGGCGCTACCGGCGCAACGGGTTCCTCCGGCTCAGGCTCAGGCTCCTCAAGCGCCGCCTCCGGCACCACCGGCACCGGCCGCAGCAACGGCACTACCGGGACAGGGTCAGGCACTGCCGCGGAGCCCGCAACCGGGGCCGCCGCAAAGGCCGGCGGCACCTACGCCGGCAGTGTGGTGCAGACGCGCTTCGGCGCCGTCCAGGTCCAGATCACGGTCAAGTCCGGTGCCATCACGGACGTCGTGGCGCTGCAGCTGACAGACGACGACCGCAAGTCCATCCAGATCAGCAACCGCGCCGCACCCCTCCTCAAAGCCGAAGTCCTCGCTGCGCAGTCAGCGGACGTCCAGACCATTGGAGGCGCCACTGTGACCAGCGACGCCTACCTGAGCTCACTCCAGGCGGCCATCGATGCAGCGAACCTCTGATCACCGGACCGGCGCGAAAGTTCAGCCCGTCTTGCGGGCCAGGACCTTCAGCTGCATGGGAACGGTGGTGAGCCTCACCCTGCCCGCAGCCTCCGGTGCGGACGAGCTGGTTGCGGCCACCGCCGTCGTCGAGCAGCTCTTCGCCGGACTCGACGAAACGTTCAGTCTCTACCGGCCTGACTCGGAAGCCAGCAGGCTGGCGCGGGCCGAAATAGCGCTCCCGGACGCGTCCAAGGAGATGCGCCGCCTCTACGCCGACGCCGTCAGCTGGCGGCTGCTGACCGAGGGGGCCTTCACCCCTGAACGGCCCGACCGCGTCCTGGACCTGTCCGGGATCGTCAAGGGATATGCAATCCAGGAGGCGGGCACATCTCTTCTGGCGCTGGGCCTTCGAGACTGGTGCCTGAACGCCGGGGGCGACGTGCTGGTCAGCGGATCCCCCGCCCCGGGGACCACGCAATCCGGAAAACCCGAGCCGTGGAGGGCCGGGATTGTTGATCCGGAAGACCGCCGCACCCTTATTGCCGGCTACCCGCTGGGCGGCTTTGCCGGGGCGAAACCTGCACTGGCAACTTCCGGCTCCGCGGAGCGGGGAGACCACATCTGGGCCGCCGGAGCAGGCCGGGTTGCGCCGGTGTTCCGCCAAGTCTCCGTTGCGGCGGCGGACATCGTCACTGCTGACGTGCTGGCGACGGCGATCGTGGCCGGCGGCCTGCCGATGCTGGACCGCGCAACGGACGGGTGGGACATCGAGGTGCTGGCTGTGCGGACCGGCGGCGAACTGCTCGCGACACCGGGCTTCCGGCGCTAGCCTCCGGCGCTAGAGCCGGGTGAGCTGGCTGTACCGCGGCTGGAGGCCGTCACCCGAGGACTTGCCCGTGACCCGGCGGACCACCCAGGGTCCCGCAAACTCCCGCACCCAGCGCGCGTTGGCCCGGATCGCATCCGCCCGGCTCAGCTCCGGCACAGGAGTCATGGGCGGCACATCGATGGAGTGATCGTGTTCGAGGACAGTCAGCACCCTCTTGGCCATGTTCGCGTGACCGGCCGCGGACATATGCATCCGGTCCTTGGCCCACATGCCCCAGTCGTAGTATTCGCTGAAGCGCCAGTAATCCACCAGCAGGGCGCCGTGGTCGCCCGCAATGCCGCGCACCAGCTCGTTGTAAATGGCGGTGCGGCCGCGCATCGTGCCGAAAACCTTGGAACCGCGGGCGTCGAAACCCGTGAACATCACCACGGTGGCACCCGTGGCACTCAACTTGCGGATGCCGGCGTCGTACTCCGCCAAAAGGTCGTCGATGTCGACCTTGGGGCGGAGAATATCGTTGGCCCCGGCGTAAATGGTCACCAGCGTGGGTTTGAGTTCGATGGCGGCGTCCACCTGCTCCGCCATGATCTGGCGGAGCTTCCGGCCCCTGATGGCGAGGTTCGCGTAGCCGAAGGCCGGATCCGCCGCACCGAGCTGCTCGGCCACGCGGTCCGCCCAGCCCCGCACGCCGTTCGGGCGTGCCGGATCGTCGTCACCGACGCCTTCCGTGAACGAATCTCCCAAGGCGACATAGCGGGCGGCAAAATCCATATCGATAGTCTGCCATCCGTTGCCGTGAGCAACCAAGCGGCGGCTATTCGCGGATCCGGACGGCCGATTCACGCAGGTACTGTTCCACCCGTGTGTACGCATCCCGGGTCAGGGCCTTCCACAGGGCGATGGCAAGCCTCGGATCTGTGGACTCCAGGTCGGCGATTGCCTCGGCACTGAGCACCATCACCTCCACCGGGCCGTCCGCCCTGACCGTCGTTTCCTGCCGGTTTCCGCTGCCCAGCGCCAGCTCGCCGAACGTCATGCCGGCGCTGAGGGTGTTGAGCTTGACCCGGTCCGAGGTGGGCCCCGGCGACGTACTGCTGACCTTGCCCGAGGTAATGAAGTAGACCCCGCCGAACCGCAGGCCAATGCGGCGGATGACGTCGCCGTCGTCGTACTTCTTTGCTGTCATGAGGCCCTGCAGGGCCAGCGCGTCCGCCTCCTCGAGCGGCGCCAGCGCGGGCGAGTCGGTGACCGGAACGTGGTCCCGGAGCAGCAGCCCGTCCCCGTACTTTGCCAGCAGCCGGTTTTCACAGAATTCGACGGCGGCACTCCGGGTCGAAAACGACGGCACCGCCCCGTCTGCGTGCCCGTCCCGTTCGCCAAGGGAATCCGCCACCGCCCCGTCCGCTTCGATCAGCACCAGCTCGCGGCCCCCGCTGGACAGGCCCTGACGCGCCGCCTCGAGAAGGCGCAGCGCCACCTCGCTCACCTGATCGGTTCGGCGGAAGTCCAGAACCACCAGTTCGACGTCGTCATCCAGTCCGCTGAGCTCGCGCGCCATGGATTCGCTCCCGGCGAAGAGGAGGTCGCCGTTGAGTTCGATCACCCGGGCCCGGTGCCCGTGGGCACGGAGGACGTCGGACGCTTCGGCATTGCGCCGGATGCCGGACGGCGTTTCGGTGACGTCATATGCGGCAAGGATGGCCGAACGCCCGGCGCGCGCCGCCCTGACGAAATGCAGCTCCATGTCGCGGGAGAGCCGCTGGGCAGTTGCCAGGCCCCGGACGCTGCCACCGTGTTCATCGAGCGGCGGAGAGTAGACCGCCAGCCCAACCTGGCCCGGCAGGACGGCGATAATCCCGCCGGCAACACCGCTCTTTCCGGGCATGCCCACGCTGCTGATCCAGGCACCGGCGTCGTCGTACATGCCGGACGTCATCATCACCGACAACACCCGTTCCACCGGGCCGATGTCCAGTACCTGCCTGTGGGTGAGAGGATTCTTTCCGCCATTCGCGAGGGTGGCGGCCATGATGGCTAGGTCGAAGGTGTTCACCATGACCGAGCACTGGCGGAAATAGTCCTCCAGGACAGGCGTGGGGTCGTCCTCGATGATGTTGAAGGACCGCAGCAGGTGGGCCAGCGCCGTGTTGCGGTGGCCGTGCTTCAACTCGGACTCAAAGACCTTCTCGTTGACCGAAAGCTGACGGCCCGCGAACGCCGAGTATGTGCTGAGGATCCGTTTGAAGCTCGACTGGCCGCCGGATCCCCTGATCAGTGACGTGGCGGTGAGGGCGCCCGCGTTGATCATGGCGTTCGCCGGGCGGCCTGTCCCTTCGGCCAATGAGATCTCGTTGAAGGAGTCGCCGGAAGGTTCAACATCCACCTTGGCATCCACGGCGTCGCTGCCGAGGTCCTCCAGTGCCAGCCCGTAAGTGAAAGGCTTCGAGATGGACTGGATGGTGAATTCCTCGCGGGAGTCCCCCACCTCATAGACCTGCCCGTCCACGGTGGCCAGGGCAATGCCGAAGTTGTCAGGGTCCACGTTGGCCATGGCCGGAATGGTGCCGTAGGGCTTGCCGTCCCTGAGCTGGGCGATCTCGGCGTGGATCTGGCGCAGGTAGCTCTGGATGGGCGATTCCATGGAACCAACACTACGGGCGTGGCCAGCCCCCGGGACGCGTCGCGGGTCAGGACTCGCGCAGGATCCAGTGATCGGCGTCCAGACGGCCCACGATCTTCTCGCCGATGCGGGCCAGGTCAGCGACGTCGCGCTCGGTCAGGGCATCAAGGAACAGCGCCCGGACCGCTTCCACGTGGCCGGGTGCCAGCTCAACAATGGTGGCCATGCCGGCGTCGGTCAGGTGGGCTGTGGTCACGCGCGCGTCGCGCGGATGCGGACGGCGTTCCACCCACCCCCGGTTCTGGAGCTTGGTGACCACATGCGACAAGCGGGACAGCGAGGCGCTGGTCCGTGCGGCGAGTTCACTCATGGGAAGGAACCGGCCTTCCGCTTCGGAGAGCATGGCGAGTACGTTGTAGTCGAAGAGCGAAAGCTTGCCCGCCGCGTGCAATTTCGTATCCAGCGCTGCGGGCAGCAAGGTGTTGATGCTCAGCTGGGCCAGCCATGCACGGCGTTCGTCGGCGTTGAGCCAGCGCGGTTCGGTCATGGATACATCCTAGGAGAAAAATTGATTGACAGTTCAAGCCCGGACTGTTCCCATCAACCGCCGTCCAGATCGAAGGAAGGACCATGACTGACATCACGATCATCGGCACGGGAAACATGGCGGCAGGAATCGCTGCGCGAGCAGCCAGTGCCGGCCGCAGCATCCAGATCCTTAGCCGCGATGCAGTGGCCGCGTCCGCACTGGCTGCCGAAACGAACGCGACCCCCGGCACCACCGGACAGGACATTGAAGGCAGCATCGTTGTGCTTGCCACCCATTTTGACGTGTCCAAGGAAATCGCCGGGCGTTACGGCGAGGCACTCAACGGCAAGACGATCGTGGACATTTCCAACCCCGTCAACAACGAAACCCTCGACTCCCTCACCGTGCCTGCCGGGAGCTCCGCGGCCGAGGAGATCCAGGCGCTGGTTCCGGGCGCGAACGTGGTCAAAGGCTTTAACACTGTCTTCGCCTCCACGCTGGCCGCCGGAGAAGTGGCCGGGCAGACCCTCGATGTCCTGCTGGCAGGGGATTCCGCCGAGGCCAAGGCCGCTGTGGCCGGCTTCATCAATGATTCCGGTTTGCGCGCAGTCGACGTGGGGCCGTTGCGCCGGGCGCGGGAACTGGAAGCCTTCCAGTTGCTCATTATCGGGCTCCAAGCCAGCGACGCCCACCCCCAGTACAACTGGAACAGCGCATTGAAACTGCTTCCTTAGCAGGAACCGGTAGGCTGACCGCATGTACGTAGTCTCCCTAACCTACAAGGTTCCCGAAGAGATCGTCGATTTCCACCTCAAAGCACACGTTGAGTGGTTGCAGGACGCTTTCGACCAGGGCATTTTCATTGTGGCCGGCCGGAAGATCCCCCGCACCGGCGCGTTGTTGCTGTCCAATGCGGACCGGGCAGACCTTGACGCGGCGCTGGTCAAGGACCCCTTCTACACGAACGGCGTGGCGGAGTTCGATGTCGAGGAATTCCACGCCGGCAGGGTGGCCCCCGGTTACGAAAACCTCCTGGACAGCTAGCCCTTCGGGAGATTCGCCTCCGGAGCCTTCTCAAAGAGTTTCTTCAGCCCGCCCTTCCGCGGAACCCTCACGGGCTCCGGCCAGCGCGGGCTAAGGCTGTCCCCCAGGGTCACGCCGCGCAGCTTGCGGCCGAAAAGCGGCAGGACCCAGTCGTGCACCCATCGCCGTTGCCGCTGTTCCCACTCCCGCAGGCTCATTTTGCCCGGCGGCTCCCACTCCAGCGGGCTGATCTTGTGCGGAACACCCAAATGGTCCAGAACCTGGGCGGCGAGGTATTTATGGCCGGCCTTGGACATGTGCAAGCGGTCCGAGTCCCACATCCGCCGGTCATGGAAGGCATCGAAGCACCAGTAGTCGACCAGAACGGCGTTGTACCTGGCGGCGATGTCCCGGACGCGTTGGTTGTAGGCGGTGTTGCGTTTCTTCAACGGCTCAAGGACGGCCGAAACCTTGACGTCGAAACCGGTGAACAACACCAGCGTGGCACCCGTGGCAGCCAGCCGGGCCACGAGGGCCTCGTACTCGGCCATGAGCGCCTCCACATCGGTGCCGAAGTCGAGGATGTCATTGCCGCCGGCATACAGGGTGACCAGCGTTGGCTCCATCGCGAGCGCCGGTTCCAACTGCTCGTCGATGATGTGGCGGAGCCTCTTGCTGCGGATGGCCAGGTTTGCGTACTCCCACCCGGGTTCGGCTTTGGCCAGCTTCTCAGCCACCCGGTCGGCCCAGCCGCGCACCCCGTTGGGCAGCCGCTTGCTCCGGTCCCCCACGCCCTCGGTGAACGAGTCGCCCAGGGCAACAAACCGCCGTCGCCCATCCCTGTCCGGAAGCAAAGGAAATGAACCCATCCCGGCACCCTACTCATACAAAGAAAAGACAGGGTTAACGGCCGACGACGAGGGGTGAGAGGGACTGGAAAAACCCGCCGGAAGTGGGAGAGCGTTTGGAATACTGTCCGCCGGCGCTGACGGCGCACCAAACCGACAAAAGGCTTACAGCTCCGCTTTGCCCTGCCGCCAGTAGCCCATGAACGCCACCTGTTTGCGGTCGATCCCGACGTCGCGCACCAGGTACCGGCGCATCTCCTTGATGACCCCCGCCTCGCCGGCAATCCAGGCGTAGAAGGGCATGGCTCCAGCGGGCATGCCGGGGTTCTTCGTGGCTGCGATGGCCGCGGTTTCCATCCTCGCGGGCGTCTCCCAGAGGATCTCCTGGTCCACGTCAACATCTTCGGGTTCCGGACCGGCCCCGCCGGACGCGGCCTTGATGCCCACCCAGCCTGGCTCGGGTACGGCGGCGCGTACGGCCGCCTGCAGGAGTTCGCCATGGGGGCGCGATCGACCGATCAAGGCGCCTCGCGCCAGCCAGGTGATTTCGACGTCGGCGTCCGACTTCAGGTCCAGGAAATCGCCGGCTTCGGGGACCTCAAGGAACGCGTGCCCGCTCATGTAAGGCGGGAGGCTTTCCAGGATGGCGCTGATGGCAGGGACAGCGGTTTCGTCGCCTGCGAGGAGCACGCGCTGGGCCAGTCCGGGACGCCATTCGATGCCTGAGTAGATCTCGGCCGTAACGCAGTGCGCCGCGCGGTTGTTGGGTCCGATGAGGGTGAGGGCGTCCCCGGGCTTAGCGTTCAGTGCCCAGTTTGCCGCGGGACCGCCGTTGCCCGCCGAGTCAAAGTGCATCACGAAGTCCACATCGATCTCGGGGTAGACGGCATCGAGCCGTTCCTGCCGGACGGTGTAAGTGCGCATGGAGCCGCGGGTCGCCGGGTCCATGGCCAGCCATTCCCGGTACCAGCCGGACTGCTCCGTCTGGAAAACAGGCAGCGGCAGCCGGGTGCCGTCCTCGGCAAGGGAAGGGATCATCAGCTTCACGCGAAGGTCCAAGGTTCCGCCATGGACGCCGAAGTCACGCAGCGAATACCCGCCGAATGTGATGCGGCGGAAGTTTGGGCTGAGTTCCTGCACGGCGGTGACGGTCACGTCGAAGGCCAGGGTCATGGGTTCGGTACCGGCGATGTCGCGGGTCTTCATGAAACGAACTCCAGTTCAGTTGCAGTGGTGTGGTGCCGGCCGAGCGGAATGATCAGCGGCGTGCCGGAAACGGGGTCGGAAAGTACCCGGGAGTCCAAACCGAAAACGTCCCGGACCAGGTCCTCAGTGACCACGTCGGTGGACGCGCCCTCGGCCACGATCCGGCCGCCCTTCATGGCGATCACGTGGTCCGCATACCGTGCCGCGAGGTTCAGGTCGTGCAGGACGATGGCCACGGTGGTGCCGCGCGTGCGGTTGAGGTCGGTGACCAGGTCCAGCACTTCCACCTGGTGGGCGAGGTCCAGGTAGGTGGTGGGTTCGTCCAGGAGCAGCACGTCAGTTTCCTGGGCGAGCGCCATCGCGATCCAGACGCGCTGGCGCTGGCCGCCGGACAGTTCGTCCACGTTGCGCCCGGCGAGTTCCAGCGTTTCGGTGGCCTCCAGCGCGCGCTGCACCGCGGCGTCGTCGTCCGTTGACCAGCTGCGAAAAAAGCCCTGGTGCGGGTACCGCCCGCGTCCCACCAGGTCGCGGACCATGATGCCGTCCGGCGCAGTGGGGTGCTGCGGCAGGAGGCCCAGGGTCCGGGCGACGTCCCGGGCCGAGCGGGTGTGGATGTCCTTGCCGTCCAGCGCCACGGTCCCGGCCGCAGGCTTCAGCAGCCGGGACAGTCCGCGGAGCAGGGTGGACTTCCCGCACGCGTTCGCGCCCACGATCATGGTCACCTTGCCCTCGGGGATCTCCGCCTGCAGCCCTTCCACAACTGTGCGCTGGGCGTATTTGAGGGTGAGGTCCGTGGCGCGCAGAACAGCCATCTCAGGCATCCTTTCGGTTGGAGGTGACCAGCAGCCACAGCAGGAACGGGGCGCCCAGGGCGCCGGTGACCACGCCGACCGGCAGGACGGTGCCGTCCAGCAGCAGGGGCGCGATGTTCGCGGCGAAGTAGTCCGCCGCCAGTACTATCAGCACCCCGGCGAGGGCCGACGCCGGGAGGCTGGCTTTTGCGGTGAAGCGTCGGGCGATGGGCCCGGCCAGGAAGGCGACGAACGCGACAGGGCCGGCCGCCGCCGTCGCCACCGCCGCGAGGGCCACGGCGACGACCACGACGGCCAGCCGCGTGAAGCCGACCCTGATGCCGAGCCCGGCGGCGGCGTCATCGCCCAGTTCCAGGATGCGCAAGGGGCCGGAGAGTGCGGCTGCCGCAGGGATGAGGACCAGCAGCGCGAGGGCAAGGACGCCGGCGCGGTCCCAGCTGGCGGAATTGACGGAGCCGTTAAGCCACACCAGGGCGTCGGCCGCCGTGCGGATGTCCGCCCGGGTCATGAGGAAGCTGACCACGGCGTGGAGGGCGGCGGCGATGCCCACGCCCGCCAGGATCAGCCGGCTGCCGGCCGCATTGCCGCTGTTTCCGCCGCCGGACCCCAGGGACCCGCCGCGGGAGATGGCGTAGATGAGCGCGGCAACCCCCAGCGCACCGGCGAGGGCGGCACCGGAGACCACGGCCCCGGACGCTCCGAAAACAACGATTGCCGCGACGGCGGCGGCGCTGGCACCGTAGCTGATGCCGATGACGTCCGGGCTGGCCAGCGGATTGCGGAGCATCGTCTGGAAGAGGGCGCCGGCAAGGCCGAACGCGGCACCGATCATGGTGCCGATCACGGCGCGGGGAAGCTTGTTTTCCATAACGATGAAGCTTGCGCCGGGGATCTTCTGGCTGCCGGTGAGGTGGGCGAGCAGGATTTTGAAGAAGTCGGGGATCGTGACGGTGTAGCTGCCCAGCAGAACGCTGACGGCGAAGAGGACCACGACGGCGAACGCCAGCATGGCGGTCCGGTTCAGGCCGTTGCGGTGCCCCTTACCAGCGGGAACGGGCAGATATGGCCCTGGTTTCGCGGTTTTGAGGGCATCAACTGCCCGTTCGCGCCCGGCACCGGGGGCGTTGTCTCCCAGTTCGCGCCCGACGTGGGCGAGGTCTGCCTTGCTCACAGTCCGGCCCCCTTCCCGCGGCGGACCAGCCACACGAAGACCGGCGCGCCAACCAGGGCCGTCATGATTCCCGCCGGGACTTCACCGGGCAAAAGGACAACCCGGCCGAGAATGTCCGCGGACAGCAGGAGCACCGGCGCCAGGACGAGCGAAAAGGGCAGGATCCAGCGGTAGTCGGGTCCGGTCAGGAAGCGGACGGCGTGCGGAATGACGAGCCCCACAAAGCCGATGGGCCCGGCGAGGGCGGTGGCTGACCCGCACAGCAACACGATGCCCAAGGCAGTCACACCGCGGACCAGCCCCACCCGCTGGCCGAGTCCGCGCGCAATGTCATCGCCCAGTGCCAGGCTGTTGAGGATGCGGCCGGTAGCCAGCACGATGACCGCGCCGAGAACAAGGAACGGCACGCCGGGCAGCACCACGGACCAGTCGCGCCCGGCAATTCCGCCCACCTGCCAGAACCGGAACCGGTCCAGCGTGTCCTGGCTCGAAACCAGGATGACGTTCATCAACGAGTACAGCCCGGCGCTGAGGGCGGCGCCCGCCAGGGCGAGTTTCACCGGCGTCGCGCCTTCCCTGCCCAGCGAGGCGACGAGGTAAACGACGGCGGCAGCCGCCGCGGCGCCGATGAAGGCGAACCAGATGTATCCGGTCAGGGAAGAGATCCCGAAAACGTAGATTCCGGTGACCACGGCCAGCGCGGCGCCGGCGTTGACACCCATGATGCCGGGGTCGGCCAGCGGGTTGCGGGCCACGCCCTGCATGGCGGCGCCGGCCAGGCCGAGGGCACCGCCGGCGAGGAGTCCCAGGACGGTGCGCGGGATGCGTGCATGGACCACCGCGTGGTCGCCGTCGGCGGGATCGAACCGGATGAGCGCCTGCCACACGGTGTCGAGGGGAAGCCCGCGGGCGCCGACGGCCAGCGAAACTGCGGAAAAAAACACAAGTACGGCGACGGCGGTAATCAGCCACGCAGCCCGCTTGCGTGCGGCGGGGCGGACGGAAGGCGGACTGAACGCGCTGCCCCGGCCCGCCGTCGTCGTACTTGGTGTCATGGTGAGATGCCTACTTCACTGCGTCCGCTGCGCTGGCCAGCTGGGGCAGGAAGGTGTCCAGCGACCACGGCAGGCTAAGGGGCGACGACGCCGAGATGGACAGCGTGAGCGTGTTGTCCGAGTCGGCAACCAGTGCGCCGTTCTTGATGGCCGGGATCTGGCCCAGCAGGGGATCGGCCTTGATGGAATCGGTGGTGCCGGAGTCAGGAACCCAGGTCACGAAGATGTCCGATTCGAGTTCGTTGGCCTTTTCGGCGGACCACGGGATGAAGAACTCCTTGGAGCCCTTCGAGTTTTCCTCCACAACCGGGGCGAGCTTCATGCCGATCTCCGAGAGGAAGCGCGGACGGTTATCGTTCCCGGTGTAGACGTTCACGCCGTCGCTCTTGGCGGGCTCCAAGTTGCCGTAGATGAAGCTCTTGTCGGCCAGCTGCGGATACTTGGAAACCTTGTCCTTGATGGTGGCTTCGGTGTCCGAGATCAGTTTGGTGGCCTCGGTTTCCTTGCCCAGTGCCTTGCCGATGATGCTGGTGGAGTCCTGCCAGGAGGTGCCGTAGGCGATCTCCGGGTGGGCGACCACCGGGGCGATCTCGCTGAGCTTCTTGTAGTCCTCTTCCGTCAGGCCCGAGTAGGCGCCCAAGATGACGTCCGGGTTGAGCTTGGCGATTTCGGTGAAGTTGATGCCGTCCGCCTCGGAGAACTGGACCGGCGCCTTTTCCGTGCCGAAGCCGGCACCCAGCTCTTCCAGCTTGGCGTCCTTCCACGGCGTGGAGCCCTTGTCGTTGCCGCCCCATTCGTTCTTGGGTACGCCCACGGGGACAACGCCCAGGGCGAGTGCGACGTCGTCGTTGACCCAGGAAACCGTGACCACGCGCTGCGGCTGGGACTCGATGGTGGTCTCGCCGAAGACGTGCTTGATGGTGACGGGGAACTGCGAGCTGCCGGACTGGCTGGCCGTCGCCGTGCCGGTGCCGGATGCCGCCGGACCGGTGGAGCAGGCAGTCAGCGAGAGGGCTGCTGCTGCCAGGACGGCCGTTGCCTTGCCGGCGGTCTTGAGCAGCATGCGGCGGGACGGACCGGCGGCGAATCCGCTGCGGCCGGCGCCGAGGCCGGAGAAGAGGGGGGAAGTCACGGAACTCCTTAGGGTCAATGATGCGAACCTAAGTAAGGCTAGCCTACCCTTCTGTGAATTACGGAAGGTTTGCGTAACGTAATTGTCTCAATCAGGCCTGCCTGCCTGGTTGGTCGGCTGCCGCGGACCAAAAGTGAGGCTTCACACGCCCGAATTCGTTGGGTGCGCGGGGTGAACAGTGGTTCACTTGAAGGGACAGTAAACGCGCGTTCACCCCTTGTGGCCGCCTCACGCCCAGAAGGTCCCGCCCTGATGCCCCCATCCCGCAATAGATCCATGTCCCCCGGTGCCATCACGGCAGTCCTTGCGCTGAGCGGCACGGTGGTGGCGCTGATGCAGACCCTCGTGGTGCCGCTCCTTCCGGATTTCCCCGGAATCCTCGGCGTTACGGCCGACGACGCGTCCTGGCTGGTCACCGCCACGCTGCTCTCCAGCGCCGTGGCCACCCCGATCGTGTCCCGCAGCGCGGACATGTACGGCAAACGTAAAATGATGGTGATCTGCCTCGCCATCATGGTTGCCGGCTCCATCGTGGCCGCGGTGGGGGGAAGCTTCCTCTGGCTTATCGTCGGCCGGGCACTGCAGGGGTTCTCCTCGGCCTTGATTCCCGTAGGCATCAGCATCATGCGCGACGAACTGCCCAAGGAAAAGATGGGATCCGCCGTAGCCCTGATGAGCGCCACGCTGGGCATCGGCAGCGCACTGGGCCTCCCGCTGGCCGGGCTGCTTTACGAAAGCCTGGGCTGGGAGTCCATCTTCTGGGTTTCCGGTGGCGCCGGCACGCTGCTGCTCGCTGCCGTCGTCCTGGTGGTTCCCGAATCCAAGGTGCGCACACCGGGCCGCTTCGACTACCTCGGCGCAGTGATTCTTTCCGCGGCACTGGCAGCGCTGCTCCTGGGCATTTCCAAGGGCGGATCGTGGGGCTGGAGTTCCGAACCGGTGCTGCTTTTGTTCCTCGCCGCCGCCATCCTCCTGGCCGCCTGGCTGCCCTACGAGCTGAAGGTCAGCCAGCCGATGGTGGACCTCCGCACCTCCGGCCGGCGCCCTGTCCTCCTGACCAACCTGGCATCCCTGCTGGTGGGTTTCGCCATGTTCGCCAACATGCTGCTGACCACCCAGCAGCTCCAACTGCCCACCTCCACCGGCTACGGTTTCCAGCTCAGCGTGATCACCGCCGGCCTCTGCATGGTTCCATCCGGCCTGGCCATGGTGGTCTTCGCTCCCGTTTCCGGCGGCATCATCCGGCGGTTCGGCGGGAAGACTGCGCTGATCTCGGGCGCGGCGGTCATGGTGGTGGGGTACGTTGGCCGCGTCTTCTTCTGGGATTCCATCGCCTCGGTGATCATCGGCTCCACGGTGGTCAGCATCGGCACCGCCATCGCCTACGCCGCGATGCCCACCCTGATCATGGGGGCCGTGCCCATCACCGAAACAGCCTCGGCCAACGGCCTCAACAGCCTGGTGCGGTCTATTGGAACCTCGACGTCGAGTGCAGCCGTCGCCGCCGTCCTCACCTCAGTGACCATCACCGTGGGATCCGCCCGGCTGCCGTCCTTCGAGGCATTCAAGGACGTCTTCTGGATGGCCGCCCTGGCGTCCGCGGCCTCCATGGTGGCTGCCGTGTTCATCCCGCGGGCCGCGGCCGCAGCCAAGGCGGCCCTCCCTGCGCCGGCCGCCACCGAACTGGTGGTGCAGGGGCGCGTCCTGACGGCCGACCGCCGCCCGGTCACTCCCGCCGTCGTCACCGTCCTGCAGACAAGCGGCGAACCGGTGGACTGGAGCCGGGTGGACAGCGATGGCAACTATTCCGTGGCACTGCCCGGGGCGGGAACATATCTGATGGTGGCCAACGCCGCCGGCTGGGCGCCGATGGCAGAGGTGTTCGACTTCGACGGCCGCACGCTCCAGCAGAACTTCCACCTGGAAAACCGCCTGGAACTGGCCGGAACCGCCACGGTGGGAGGCACGGCCCTCACGGACGCGGTGGTCACCCTGTTGCAGGCCTCCGGCGAACACGTGGCGACAGTCCGCACCGATTCGGAGGGACGCTATTCACTGCCGCTGCCCTTGGCCGGGCGCTACATCGTGACCCTGCTGAACCCGGCGACCCACCAGGCCATCGCCCGGAAGCTGGCCGTGGACAACCGGTCGGTGACCGCGGACCTGGCGATGGACGCCCCGGCCGGACAGCTGGTGGACGCGTGAGCGCGGCCGTGGTGTCCAGCCGCGACGCCGTCCTGGATTCGGCCGGCAGGCTGTTCGGCGAGCGCGGCTACCGCGGCGTGACGGTCCGCGACATCGCCTCTGACGCCGGCGTCTCAGCAGCCCTGGTGATGAAGCTTTTCGGCTCCAAGGAAAAACTGTTTGCAGCCGCCAAACCGGACGAGTCGCTGCTGTCCGATCTCGACGTCCCGGCCGCCGAGCTCGGCGCGACACTGGTGTTCCGTGTCCTGATGCGCCGGGAACGCGGGCTGAAAGAGCCGTGGGCCATGCTCCCGTTCACCATACAGGACTCCCCGACGCCCGACGCCGCCCGCGCAGAAACGCGCGAACGGTACCTCACCGCCATGGCCACGCTCCTGGAGGATACGACGCCGGACCGGCGTTACGCATCCACCGTCGTCGCGCTCATGACCGGTTTTGGCGAAGCGGTAAGGACTCTCGGCATGTTCGACGACTGGGACTTCGACGACCTGGTGGCCCACTACGGGGCCATCGTGCAGGCACAGGTCGACGCGTGCGGCGAGACCCGCCCCTAACGCTCTCTCACTTCCGGCCGCCCTTTTCCAAACGCTCTCTCACTTCCGGCCGCCCTTTCCGTAACGCTCTCTCACTTCCGGCCGCTCTTTCCGTAACGCTCTCTCACTTCCGGCCGCAGCCTGCGGTTGCCGACGCGTTGCGCATTTGGGAGGATGGCGGGGCGGGCCGCTGGCGCCCGGCAATCAGGCGGTCCGGATCGGACTGCCTGCACAACGAGGGGAATGAGCATGCCGAAGACCGTCGAGGTCATCGCAGCCGCGGGAAGCGGGGCGGCCGGAATGGCGTGCTTTGCGGCCACGGCGACGTCAGCCTTCCCGCGCCGGACCTGCCCCTAGCCGTCCGACAGGTATCTTCCTTCATTGGGCTCCTGGTGCGCCCGGAATCAGCTGACAAGAGACTGCTATTCCCCCTTGGGGACCCTACGTTTTCGAAAGCTCATTGTCATGCAGAAAATCACTGCCCAGCAGATCCGTTCGTCCTTCATCAATGCCAGCCGTTCCGAGGCGGCCAAGCTCACCCTGCCCCGGGAGTTCGACTCCCTGGACTGGGACAGCCTGGACTTTTTGGGGTGGCGGGACGCCAAGATGCCGCTCCGCGGCTACCTCGTAGTCCCGGGCCCCTCGGGGTTGACCGGAATCATGCTCCGCGCTCCCGAGGGCGGAGCCAAGAAGAGCCGGTCCGTACTATGCGAACTGTGCCGCGACGTGTTCTCCAGGGACGACGTCCTGTTGTGGGTTGCCAAACGCGCCGGCCAGTCGGGCCGGAACGGCAACACCATAGGGACGCTGATCTGCGCCGATTTCCTGTGCAGCGGGAACGTGCGCGTGGAACCGCCGGCCAATGAGATCAACCCGGACCCGGCCGCCGTCGTTCTTCGGCAGATCGACGGACTGACAGCGCGGACGGAACTGTTCATCAACCGGGTCCAAGGACGCTAGGGCTGTCGGGGCGGGGGCGGGCACGTTCCCGCCCGGCCGACAGGGTAGCGCCGGCCCGGAGAAGTCAGCTGTACGAAATGCTCAACAACAGCGCTTTGA
This sequence comes from Arthrobacter sp. FB24, assembly GCF_000196235.1. NCBI lineage: Bacteria > Bacillati > Actinomycetota > Actinomycetes > Micrococcales > Micrococcaceae > Arthrobacter > Arthrobacter sp. FB24. Next base: position 4,449,796 of record NC_008541.1, read on the forward strand.
GTGCCTGCCCCTCGGCCCCTGCCAGCCACGACTTTGCCGCCTCGTCGCTGGCGAACGGCTTCTCGATGAACCGGACGTCGGCCACCAGGACCTCTTCGCCGATGCGGATGATCCCGTCAACCCGGGAGCCCTCACCGGCCGCGGGCGTCCCGGCCGTCAGGTGCATGCGGTACGTCGGGCTGCCATCCATCCTGTCCACATAGAAGGAATAGTGGGCGGCGGGAGCAGGTTGCCTGCTGAGGCCGGGAACTGGTTCGGACTCGAAGACTGTCCGGTTGACCGGATGGCTAACAGCATCAGCCATCTGTCCGGAATACACGGTGACCTGCTCCGTACCGCTCGCATCGAAGACGGTCGCCGTTCGGGACAGGGACGGCTCCCCCGCCCCGGTGAACAGTTCCACCCGCCAGTCCGCCGGGTAATTAAAAGACAGACGCCCGTCCGGGAATGTGTACGTCGCGATGCCGGCGGAAACCTGAGCGGACGACGGCGGCTGGGCACCGCTCGTCGTCGGGCCCGCCGTAGCGGGTGCGGATGTTGCGCCTGCCGACTCCGAGGAGGTGCCGATGCCCGACGGCGATGCGCCGCCGGAGGAAGCCGCGGGGACGGCTGCCCCGCAGCCGGCCAGGCTGAGGGCTGCGGCGGTGGCTAGGGCGGCGATGAAGGGGACGCGACGTGCGGAATGCATGATGGTGCCTTTCACGAAGAGGCCGTCAGCTCGGTGGGGCTGGCTTCCGGTCCCGCCGCGATGGCAGTGGCTCGTGATGACCCTGATGGAGCATGTGGCGATGTGTTGTGCACTACAGAATCGCACGCAGGGACAGTGCACCTCCATACCGCTGCGAATAAATCCATCGATTTGTTATAAATGTCCGAACACGTCACGACGGACGAAAAGTGCGAGAGCGTCCGTAAAAAACCCGCAGGAAGTGAGAGAGCGTCCTGTTAGGCGGCCGGAGTTAGCGCAGGACGATATCCACCGGGTTCGCCTCGGACCTCCACTGGCCTTCAGCGCCCGCCCGCGGCCCGATCACGGGAGCTGTGAGGACTCCGGAGCGGTTGGTGCGCTTGTCCCGCAGGATTTCCGTGACGGAGCCCAGGTGCTTGGACAGGTCAATCACATTCTCCGGAGCGGCCAGGAGCAGCTGGAAGCCGAATTCATGCAGCGCCTTGATGCCCGCACCGGCGAATTCCTCCGAGGCAAGGACAAATGCCTCGTCCATCATCACGGTGCCGTAGGTGGTGAAGCCCTGCTCCGCGATGCCCAGCTGATAGCTCAGCGCCGCGGCCATGATGAACGCCGTGAAGCGCTGCCGCTCGCCGCCGGACATGGAACCCGTATCCGCGTGCATGAACACGTCCGTCCGCTTGCCGCCGCGCGGACCAAGTACTTCGCGGTGCTCCTTGCACTGGATGAACAGGTGCCCGCGCACATCCAGCACCTCGGCCCGCCAGCGCCGGTCCTCCGGCGTCTGCGACCCCAGTCGCTTCACGAGCGTTTCCAGCGACTTGTAGCGGTTGGTGAGCTCGGCGTCGTCGTCCGTTTCGGCGCCGGCAGCTGTCGCTCCCGCAGCGCGCGAGGGCCGCGTGTGACGCGTCCTGAGCGCATTCTGGATGGCGTCCTTGAACTGCTTCGCGGTGGGCGGCAGGGTCTGTTTGATATCGAGTTCCAGGAAGCTGCCCTCGTGGAAGTTGACCTCGGACAGGATGCCGTTCAGGGGCAGGATGCGGCTGGTAATGGACCGGCGTTCCTCGTCCAGCAGGTGCAGCAGGGTGCTGAACGATTCGTGCGTGCGCTGGTTGAAGAACTGCCGGAACTCGGCTTCCTGCGCGGGCAGGCCGTCGCTGACGATCGCATGGTACCGGGCTTCGAACTCCCCGGCGGCGCCGATCGAGGTGCCGTGGTCCGCGGAGATCGCCGTGCCCCATTCGCGGACGAATCCTTCGAAGATACGGGTGAGGCGCTCCGAGGTGGCCTGGCCGCGGGACTCTGCAGCGTGCAGTTCTGCGAGGAGCCGGGTCCGGACCTGGTGGGCCAGGTTGTCCAGCTCATGCATTTCCGCGACGTCGTCCACGCCGCCGAAGTCGGCACAGTATTGTTCCAGCGCGGCGACGGTGGCGTCCGACGGCGGTGCCTGGCGCAGACGGGTGCGCGCGGCTTCCAGCAGCGAATCCGCCGCGGTGAGCTGGTGGTCCAGCGCCTTGTATTCGCTTTGCAGGACCGCTGCGGCCTCGGTGCTGGACTGGTGCTTCTGCCGGGCCGCCTCGATGTTGGCGCGCAACGGCTCCAGGTCGGCCTGGGCGGCGAGGGCATCCTTGAGCCGCTGCTCGATCTTCCCGAGCTCGTCCTCCGCGACAGCCGCGGAAACCTGCTCCCAGGGCCGGTTGTCCTCGGCGATCCGGCGTAGGGCCTCCAGCTGGCGGGTCATTCCCTGGTGCGACTCCTCGCGGCTTTGCGCGAGTTCGGCGGCCTTCGCCAGTTCCTGCTGCAGGTCCTCCACCTGTGCAGCCACCAGCTCGAGCTTCGAGGCGTTGTCGAAGCCCAGGACGTAGTCCTGCCTGCTGGCAAAGCGGTCGTCCTTCTCCACCGTGTGGCGGTTGCGCTTGACCACGCCGCCCAGGCTCAGGCCTTTGTCCAGCGCAGCGAGTTCGTCCGGGTCCTCGACGCATGGGTAGGCGAAGTCGACCGCGATCCGCTCGCGGATCCACTGCCCGGCGTCGGCCGCCGGCCCGGTGGTGAGGATGTCAAGCTTGGTCAGCAGATCGCCGTCGGCCGCGTTTTCAACGGCCAGCGCGCCGCCAGCGAGCGGCTTAGACACGTCCACGGCACGGAGCGCGCCGCGGACGGAGTTGTTGTTCAGGTAGCGGGTGACGGCGGCGAAGTGCTCGCCGGGAACCAGCAGCGTGGTGGCCAGGTTGCGCAGCGCGCGTTCAGCGGCGGGCCGCCATTGTTCCTCCCCTTCGGCGACGTCGATCAGTTCGCCGCCGAACGGCATCTGCTCCTCCGGCACGCCGGTTGCCGCCGCGATGGCGGTCCGGTTTTCGATGCTCGACGGCGGGAGCAGGGACTTGCGCGTCTTCAGCGAGACGAGTTCCTGCTGGGCCGCCGCAAGCTCACGTTTCTTCGTGGCGTGGCCGTCGAATGCCTCGAAGCGCAGCTCTTTGAGCGCCTCGGAGTCACCCTGCAGTTCCGCCGAGCGGTCGGCTGCGTGGGTGTGCGCCTGTTCCCAGCCTTCGGCCGACCACGCGAGCTCCAGCCCGGCATCGGCCAACGCCTGCCGCGCGGCTTCCTCCACCTGCTGGCGGAGCTTGAGTCCCACCCGGGCATTCTCCAGCGACTGCTCGATCGCCGAGATCGCGTTGCCGCCCTGGTTGTTATAGTCCGCCTCGAGCTGGCGCAGGTCCTTCGCCAGGCCGTCCCGGACCGCGCGCTCCGCGGCAAGGTCCTTAGCCTTGGCCCGGGCGAGGTCCTTGTAACGGACCAGGGTCTTTTCGTGGACCGTCACCGCGAGCTGCTGCTTGTAGGCATCGAATTCTTCACCGGCGAGTTCCCGCAGGCGGTTCGCATCCAGGAGGGACTGCGCGTATTCCTTGTTGAGGCCCGGAACCGGAGCCAGCTGGTCGCGCTGCTGCCGCACGTCCTCCAGCCGCTGCCGGATGGACATCAGGTTGCTGAATTCCTCGACGACGTCATCCGCTGCGGACAGCGTGGCGGGAGCATCAAGCACCTGGTCCCGGAAGAAGGTGTTGACGCTGCCGCCGAGGCCCTTGCCGGCCTGGATCACCCGGAGCAACGGCAGGGCCTGGTCCGAATTGATGCCCAGCAGGCGCCGGAACCGCTCGGCAAACGCCTTGTGCACGTCGAAGACCTGCGCGTCCGGGAAGATCGTGTCCAGCGCAGCCTTGGTGAAGCGCTTCTCGGCGATGCCCTCGATCGCCGCAAGGTCCAGCGGCTTGTTGTCGATCAGGTAATACCGGCCGACACTCGACTCCGTGCCGTTCTTGGGCAGGTCGAAGAGCGCCGACACCGTCACCTTCGTGCCGGCCGCGTTGTCGAACGTTAGGGCGACGGCGGACCACGTGGCGCCGGGGCGCTGGAAGGCACTGGCAGAGCCCTCACCCACAGCCTTGTCGCCCACCTTGCCGCGCATGTACGTGAACGTTGTCCGCTTGTCCTCCACAGCGCCGGAGCGCTGCGCCGCGGCCTCGTTGGAGCGCGGCCGCGCATCGAACACACGCAGCATCGCGTCAAACAGCGTGGACTTGCCCACTCCGGAGTTGCCCGTCAGCAGGGTGCCGTTACGGTCCACGTGCATCGTGTGGGCGCCATGGAACGTGCCCCAGTTGACCACCTGCACCAGCGCGAGACGCATCTGGCCGGGGTTGGTGAGCTCGCCCATCGGCAGCATGGTTGCGATGCTCACTTGGCGTTCCCTTCCTCGTGGTCGCCTGTCGCGGCGCCACCGGACACATGCTCTGCATGCTCGCTCGTTCCTCGCTTAGACGCATGCTGCCGCATGTCCCCGGCGTCGTCGCTGCTGTCAGTCACCGAATCGTCGTCTTCCGTGCCGTCATCCGAGCGAACGGGGTTCTCCCGGTCCAGTTCCAAAAGGGGTTCTGTACCTGCGGGGTCTGCTGTTGCCGCCACGAGCGCTTCTATGTGCGCGGGGATGTCGCCGATGTTTTCGAAGGGGAGGGCCAGGGGGAGTGCGTTGGAGATGGTGTAGACGTCCTCGAGGCCGGTGGTGATGAGGAGTTGGCGGGCCAGGAGCTTGGTGATGGCGCGGTTCACGACGTCGGAATCCCGCAGCGCGTCCTGCTGGCCGGACGGCTGGTAGTGGGCCACCAGCTCGGCGATTTCTTCCTTCGTGATCGTGGGATCCGTCTGGGCCGTGACGTGGCGGTCCAGCAGGAGCCGCAGGCGCAGCAGCACGATGGTTTCCACCCGGCTGAGCGCACGCTGCTGGCGCAGGATGCTGGAGCGGGTGCTGCCGCCGATGGCCTCGGGATCCACCGGACGCAGCACTGCCACCTTCCGTTCGTGGTCGAGCTGCAGCGTCAGGAACAGCTCGGACAGCCGGCTGCGCAGGATCAGCTGGTTGTCCAGAAGCGTAGTCCAGAGTTTCTCATCCCGGCCGCCGTCGATGTACGGGCCCTTCAGCAGCTTCACCAGGGCCTGGCGGACCTTCATCGGCAGCACGCCGGTGTCGCCCGGGAACAGCGCCGCACCGTCGACAAAGGTGTCCTTGGGCGTTACCGCGAAAGGGGCGCCGTGGATGTGTTCGGGCGCCGGTCGCACGTCCGGGGTCTCACCGTCGACGCCGGCGTCCGCCGTCGTCGTCATCTCGTCAGTCATCGTCAATCCTTCTTGAGGGTGACCACCGGCAGGAATGCCCTGCGGGTGGTTCCGTCTATTTGTTCGAAGTCGATGGCGTCCCAGCCTGCGCGGTCGAAGCCGGCGCCGTCGTGCAGGGCCTGGGACAGCAGCGCGCGGATGGAGTTGATGTGGCGTTCCTCCGGCGGAAGCTGCTCCCATGCCTCCGGCAGGGTGGCCGCTCCGGCGACCGCGGCGCGGATGGCCGCCGGCTTGGCCTTCCCGGTGCGCGGCGAGCGCACGCGGTCCGAGTCGCTGAAGGCTATGGGGTCGGCAAGTTTGGGCGGGGCGGCGAACTCGTCGGGGTCGAAGAGCTTGACCATCGACAAGGATTCGAAACCCGCGTTAAAGAGCACAGGTCCGGGCACCAGGCCGGGGCGTTCACGTTCGTAGGGCAGCGAACGGATGGCCTGTTCAGCCTCCCGGAGCACCTTCCGCAGCCGCACGGACTGGCGGAAATCGTCGCTCTGGACGTAGGTGTTGAGGCTTTCGCTCAGCTTGCCGTAGATCCGCTGGATCTGGCTGTGCTGCGTCCGGAGCTCAGCCACCAGGTTCTTCAGCGTCTCGCGGTCCTCATGGCTGAGGTCGTCCGCGAACTGGCGGCTGAGCACCTCCCCGATCGCGGACCGGAATCGCAGCTGCTGCTGCGGGTCCTCGAGGAATGCCGTAAATGACCGGAACGTCCTGCCTTCAGGACTCTGCCTGAGCCGCTTGTCCGCCTCCAGCACCTGTGCCATGGTGGCGCCCTTGCTGAGGGACTCCTCGATGATCTGGTTGCGGAGCTCGCCCACCAGTTCTTCGATCCGGTCACGCATCTTCTTGTAGTCCGCCGGCAGGCTGGCGGCGAGGTCCAGGATGTTTCCTGCGGCCTCCACCGCTTCGTCATCGTCCAGCAAGCCGTCGAAGTCCCCGGAGCTGATGTCCTCGATGAGCTGCTGCCGCTCCTCGATCTCGTCTTCGAGCGACTCCAGCCGGGCGCTCTGGTCCGGGTTGGTCTCATTGGCAAGTTTCTCGACGTCGCCCAGCAGCGTCCCCAGCCGGGAACCGTTCAGCGTGGAGCGTTCGCTGGAGAGGCTGTCCAGGAAGGCGAGGACGCGGGCCGCAGGCTCGGTGACTTCGTAGACGATCTGACCCGACTGGTTACGGCGGGTCAGGAAGTTCTTACGGGTCCATTCGTCGCCGAAGGACTTCCCGTTGGCCATTCCGCCCAGTCCGGGGTCCTGGCGGCGGAGCTGCTCAAGGAAGGCATCGACGTCGGCATGGAACTCTTCCAGCGGAAGCTGCGGACGGGTTCGGGTGAAGGAAGCCTGCAGGACGGCGATGACCCACGGCGCGGACCGGGTGAGCGCCCAGGCAGGTCCCTTGGTGAGGAGTTCGAGGTCCCGGAGCCGGGCGCTGATCGCGTCCGCGGAGGACGGGGCGGATCGGGACACACACTCTCCTTCAGCTGCCACAGGACTCGTCGGGCAGCGGAAAACCCGAAAACTGCCAACTACAAGGTTAACGCAGTGCCCCGGCCGGCAGGTCCGGCGCACTTCGTGGGCAGCTCTCCTGTTACGCGTGTTACTGGTGGGGTTTCAGTGACCGCGCCGTGACCTACGCACCGGTAGCATTTCGATCCCGTATCAACCCCTCCGCCACGGCGTGCTGAGTCTGGCTGACGGCGGCGCCCGCACCCTACGCTCGTCCTACTTGATCCATCCAGGCAGTGACGCAGGGGGAAACATGCAGTTCGATCTCAGTGCAGTTGAAACAGGCACGTTCGTGTTCATCGGAACGCTGGTGTTTGGAATGCTGATCGTGGGCTTCATGATGACGGCCGGATTCCTGGCCATGGTGCTCGTGGGGGTGGGCCGGTTCGCCTGGTTCATCATTGCCGGCACCCTGGTGGGATTGGTCCACGGCATCAACCACTTGTGGGACCGAATGGTGCACCATGCCTCCACCGTGGAACTCCCCGGCGACTTTCAGGGGCAGCCTGCCCCTAGCACGGGAACTTACCCGCGGGTAGCATTGAGGGACAGCTGAAGGGTTCTCCACCCGAGGCGGACCCAGGGCTCGAGCCGGCCACCCCGGTTAGAGGAGATGCCCCGTGAGCTCTGCCACTGACAGTCCAGCCGCCGATGTTCCCGTAGCGCCCGACAAGATCGGGCCGGAAGCCACCGAGGCCGACGCCCGGGCCATCACCGAGGCCGCCCGCGAAACCTCCTGGGACCGGCCCAGCTTCGCCAAGGGCTTGTACCTGGGCAGCTTCGATCTCTCACTGATCCATCCCTGGCCCGAAGCCAGGGCCGAGGACGTGGAACGCGGCGAAGAGTTCATGGCCCGCCTCACCGCCTACTCCAGGACCATGTCCGGCCGGGTGATCGAGCGGAACGCCAAAATCCCGGACGAATACATCGCAGGCCTGGCAGGGCTGGGCGTCTTCGGCATGAAGATCCCCCGCGAGTATGGCGGCCTGGGCCTCTCCCTCGTGTACTACGGCCGCGCGCTGGCCCTGCTGGGCTCGGTGCACCCGAGCCTCGGGGCGCTGCTCTCCGCACACCAGTCCATCGGCGTCCCTGAGCCTGTCAAGGTGTTCGGCACTGCGGAACAGAAGCAGGAGTACCTTCCCCGCTGCGCCGCCGGCGCCATCACGGCATTCCTGTTGACGGAACCCGACGTCGGGAGCGACCCCGCCCGGATGGGCAGCACTGCAGTTCCCACGGACGACGGCGACTTTTACATCCTGGACGGCGTCAAACTGTGGACCACCAACGGCGTGATCGCCGAACTGGTGGTGGTCATGGCCTTGGTCCCGGAGCATAGGGATTCGGACGGCACCGTCCACAAAGGCGGCATCAGCGCCTTCGTGGTGGAAATGGATTCCCCCGGCATCACGGTGGAAAACCGCAATGCCTTTATGGGGTTGCGCGGCATCGAAAACGGGGTGACGCGCTTCCACCAGGTGCGGGTACCCGCGGCCAACCGGCTCGGGCGGGAAGGCCAGGGCCTAAAGATCGCCCTCACCACCCTTAACACGGGAAGGCTTTCCATTCCGGCCCTCTGTGTGGCATCCGGCCGGTGGAGCCTGAAGATCGCCCGTGAATGGTCCAACGCACGCACCCAGTGGGGCCGGCCAGTGGGCAAGCACGAGGCAGTGGGCAAGAAGATCGCTTTCATTGCAGCGAGCGCCTTCGCCCTGGACGCCGTGTTTGAACTGTCCGCCGAAATGGCCGACGCGGGCCAGAAGGACGTCCGGATCGAGGCCGCCCTCGCCAAGCTCTGGTCCACGGAGATCAGCTGCCGGATAGCTGACGAGCTGGTCCAGATCCGCGGCGGACGCGGCTTCGAGACGGCGGATTCGCTGGAGGCGCGCGGCGAGCGCGCCGTGCCGGCCGAGCAGCAGCTCAGGGACCTCCGGATCAACCGCATCTTCGAGGGGTCCTCGGAAATCATGAGGCTCCTGATTGCCCGTGAGGCAGTGGACGCGCACCTCGCCGCCGCCGGGGACCTTGCCTCCGCGGATGCCAGCCTGTCCGACAAGGCGAGGGCCGCCGTCGGCGCTTCAGGTTTCTACGCGAAGTGGCTGCCCAAGCTGGTGGCTGGCGCCGGGATGGACCCGCGGTCCTACGCGGAGTTCGGCCGGCTGGCGAAGCAGCTGCGTTTCGTGGAGCGGTCCTCGCGGCGGCTGGCCCGCCAGACGTTTTACGGGATGGGCCGGTGGCAGGCCAAGCTGGAGCACAAGCAGGCCTTCCTGGGCCGGATCGTTGACATCGGGGCCGAGCTGTTCGCCATGGCGGCCTGCTGTTCGCGGGCTGAAGGCATGCTCCACACTGCGCCCGAGCAGGCCGCCACCGCCTATGAACTCGCCGAAGCGTACTGCGAACAGGCACGGGTCCGCGTTGACGAGTACTTCGACCAGCTCTGGCGGAATACGGACGACGCCGATCGCGCGCTCACGGAGAGGGTTCTCGCCGGCGACTACACCTGGCTGGAGGCGGGGGTCCTGGACCAGTCCGAAGGCACCGGGCCATGGATCGCCGATGCGTCTCCCCGGGCATCCGTGAAGGAGAACCTGCACCGCAAATACCGCTGATTTACGCTGGTTTTCGGACCGCCCCAGATGCTAAGCATCCTTGCTACCACCGGTGTGCCGTGGTTAGGTGGTGAGAAGAGCACCATGCACGTCTCCGCATAGCGGTGGCCGGCCCAAACAATGGTCCCGGTCCGATCGATGAAAGCGAGAACGCCTGATGAGCAGCACAGTAGGGCCCGAAGACAGACAGTCCCGACGCGCCCGCGGCGAGGCCACCGACGGCCTCGACGCCAGCCGGGTGGACCGTAACGGCGTGGAGGACAGGCTGGAGGGCCGGCGGAGTTACGCTGACGCTGCGCGTCCCGCCCGCAATGACGGCGCCGTCACTGATTACGACGGCGACACCCGCGCCTACCCGGTGCCTGTTACCGCCGAACCCGCTGTGGCTGCCGACCCGAATGCCGCCACCCGCGAGACCGTGGTTGCCAGGGAGAAGGAACAGTTCGGCGGCATCAAGATCGGCTCCGCCTTCTTTGGCTGGCTGGCAGCGACGGGAACAGCCGTTTTGCTGACGGCCCTGGTGGCAGCAGCCGGGACAGCAGTGGGGCTCGCCACCAGCACGGACGTCAACGAAGCCGTGAACCAGGCATCCTCCGACCAGACCGTCGGACTGGTGGGAATCATCGTGCTGCTGGTCATTCTCTTTGTGGCCTATTACTGCGGCGGCTACGTAGCCGGACGCATGGCCCGCTTCAACGGCGCCAAACAGGGATTCATGGTGTGGGTCTGGGCCGTGATCTTCGCAATCCTTGTTGCACTGCTGGCCATGATCGCCGGCGAGCGCTTCAACATCCTGGCCAACCTGAACAGCTTCCCGCGGATCCCGGTCAATGAAGGACAGCTAACCACCACCGGAATTACTGCCGCCATCGTGGTGGCCGTGGTTGCGCTGATTGGCGCCGTGGTGGGCGGCATGGCGGGCATGCGGTTCCACCGCAAGGTGGACCGGGCCGGGTTCACTCCGGTTGAAGCTGACGCTGACCGCTAAGGCGTAGCCTCGTCGACGTAGTACCAACGGCGGTCCAAGCGCAGGAACCGGCTGGTTTCGTGGTGGACTCCCCGCTCGCCGTCGTGCCGGAAGTGGGCCTTGAACTCAACGGTTCCTTCCGAATCCAGCGGTCCGCCGCGGAGCGTCGAGACAATGTCCAGCCGGCGCCACTCCATGGCCGGATCCAGGTCGAGTTCCGCGGGCCTGGTATCCGGGTGCCAGGTGCGGAGCAGGTAGGCGGCATCCCGGACCGCGAAGGCGCTGTACCGGGAGCGCATGAGCTGTTCCGCCGTGGGGGCTTCGGCGTCGCCGCTGTGGAACCGGCCGCAGCAGTCCGCGTACTGTTCACCGGACAGGCAGGGGCAGTTTCCGGGGTGGGGCACGGATAGTCCTTTCGTGATGGCAGAGGGTTCCATTGGCTGCCTCAGACTATATGCCGGACCGGGCCGGAACCGTCTGTGTCATATCCGATAACAGCTTCGACACAACCCCGTCGCGGGCCTCGATGCGGGCGTGTTGCCCGGCAAAAGTCCGTATTGTTAAGGGGTGCTTATCGGCGGGTCGTATTACCCGTACACAGGCGCTGCAGGCCGTGAGGAGAGGTAAATGGAAGATCCCACCACCATTGCCCTGAACCTGACCTTTTTTGGCACGCTCGGTGTGGCCTTCGTCATGTTCATCGGACTCTTCCTCGTCTTCGTGGCCACCCTGCTGATTGCGGGGCTCGGCCGGCTGGTGGGCGTCACGGTCATGGCGTTGTTCGGCCTCCGCCCCGCCAGATCCCCCCGCCCCGTCCGGGCCCCTGCGATAAGCGCCGACCGCATGCCGCGCCGGACATTCAGCCTGAAGACGGCCCTTGGGTCCGGCGCACTCAAAACGAAGCTGCGCAGCGAAAAGGAACAACCGGCGGGCACCCGCACTCCCCGCAGGGAAGCTGCTCCAGCCCTGGCCGGGGACTGGGCCGCGGCCGTCGCCCGGGCAGACGCCCGTGCTGCAGCCAGGGCCCAGGCGTCGGCACCGCCCGAGGTGAAGGTCACTGTTCGTGATCTCCCCAGCCCGGATGCCCCGGTGGAAGACGTCAGGGCGGTCGCTCCCCTCGTGGAGTCCGCCACGGACCAGCACGCCACCGTCAAGGCCACCCCGCACTCCTTCGAAAAGCCGCCTGCACCGGGACGGACGGCCATGCTGGACACCGGCTCACTGGTTTCCCTTGCCGGGCATCCCGGCGCGCTGAAACGCCTCCCGCCAGCAGAGCACCGCCGCGCCGGCTAATTCACAATTCGTCATTGATGTCCGCTGCGTTACCCCGGACTACTCAAGACTAAGAAGTACTTCGCCAGCGGCCTCTGCCCGCCCGATTTTGTGTAGCCTCGTGACGATCCACAGCAATCGGCCGTGGGAGTCAAACGTGAGGAAACCGGGAATGAGCCTCAACCAGCTACGGGTGTTCGGGCGCAGCGGGACATTGATCAGCCCGCTCACTTTGGGGACCATGAACTTCGGCGAGGGCGCACGGGCGGACCCGGCGGGCGCCGGCGGAACCGCCCAGGGCTATGCGCCCACCGGCGCCGATGAAAGCATCCGCATCATCAACGCTGCCCTGGACGCCGGCATCACCGCCGTGGACACGGCGGACGTCTACTCGCAGGGGCAGAGCGAACAGGTGGTGGGCCGCGCCCTGAAGGGCCGCCGCGACGATGTTTTCATTGCCACCAAATTCCACGGCCAGATGAGCGCCAACCCGGCCCACTCCGGCAACTCGAGGCGCTGGATCATGCAGGCAGTGGAGGGCAGCCTCCGCCGCCTGCAGACGGACCGGATCGACCTGTACCAGGCGCACCGTCCCGACTACAACACCGACGTCCTGGAAACCATCACGGCACTGAACGACCTCATCCGCCAAGGCAAGATCCTCTACTACGGAACGTCCGTTTTCACTCCGGCGCAGCTGGTGGAGGCCCAGTGGCTGGCAACCACCAACCACCTCATCCCGCCCGTCGCCAACCAGGTCCCCTATTCCATGCTGGTCCGGGGCACCGAGCGTGATGTCCTGCCGATCGCCCAGCAGTACGGGCTCGGAGTGCTGGCCTACGGTCCGCTGGCCGGCGGCTGGCTGTCCGGGAGCTTTGTCCTGGATGCCGGGAAGCCGCCCACGCGCGTTCACTCGCTTCCCGGACGGTACGACATTTCCGGCCCGGCGAGCGAGCGCAAGCTGCACGCCGCAGATGCCCTGGCCAGGCTGGCGGACAAGCTGGAACTTCCGCTGGTGGACCTGGCAGTCGGCTTCGCGCTGAACCACCCGGCTGTCAGCAGTGTGATCATTGGGCCGCGGAGCGAGGAGCACCTGCACGCCTACCTGAAGGCTGCGGACACGGTGCTGGACGAATCCGTGCTGGATGCCATCGACGAGCTGGTGCCCCCGGGCACCAATTTCGTGGAGCGGGACGCCGGCGCCGTGGTCCCCTCCCTGGAGTATGCGGAGCTCCGGCGAAGGTAGCTGGCGGAAAGCCCTTACCCTGAGCAACCAAGTGGGCTACGGTGAAAACCATGGAATTCAGATACCTCGGCAACAGCGGCTTCAAGATCTCCGAAATCACTTTCGGCAACTGGCTCACGCACGGCTCCCAGGTGGAGAACGACGTGGCCACCCAGTGCGTGCGGACGGCACTGGACGCGGGCATCAGCACGTTCGACACCGCGGACGTCTACGCCAACACGGCGGCGGAGAAGGTACTGGGCGAGGCCTTGAAGGACGAGCGCCGGGAGTCCCTGGAAATCTTCACCAAGGTGTTCGGCCCCACCGGACCCAAGGGCCACAATGATGTGGGGCTGTCCCGCAAGCACATCATGGAGTCCATCAACGGTTCCCTGACACGCCTCCAGACCGACTACGTGGACCTTTACCAGGCCCACCGCTACGACTACGAGACGCCGCTGGAAGAAACCATGCAGGCGTTCGCGGACATTGTCCGGCAGGGCAAGGCACTGTACATCGGCGTCAGCGAATGGACGGCGGACCAGATCAGGGACGGCCACGCCCTCGCCAAGGACCTGGGGTTCCAGCTGATCTCCAACCAGCCGCAGTACTCCATGCTGTGGCGGGTCATCGAAGCCGAAGTGGTCCCGACATCCGAAGAGCTGGGCCTGTCCCAGATCGTCTGGTCCCCCATGGCCCAGGGCGTGCTGAGCGGCAAGTACCGGCCAGGGAAGCCGGCCCCGGAAGGAAGCCGCGCCACGGACTCCAAGGGCGGCGCCCGGATGATCGAACGCTGGATGTCCGACGATGTCCTGAGCGGAGTTCAGCAGCTCAAGCCGATCGCGGAGGAGGCCGGGCTGACCATGGCCCAGTTGAGCATCGCATGGGTGCTGCAGAACAAGAACGTGGCCTCGGCGATCATGGGCGCGTCCCGTCCCGAGCAGATTGCCGGCAATGTGGCGGCCGCCGGCGTCAAGCTGGACCAGGCCATCATGGACAAGATCGACGACGCCATCGGCTCGCTGGCTGAACGGGACCCGGCCCAGACCAAGTCGCCCGCCTCCCGGGAGGCCTAGCCATGGCGGCCGGGGACCTTCCCGATCTGGCCGTCACCGGATCCACCGGGCAGCTCGGCAGGCTCGTCGCCGGGATCCTCGCCGACGCCGGACTGCCGCAGCGGCTGCTGGTGCGCGACGCCGCACGGGCGCCTGATCTTCCGGGCGCAGTGCCGGTGGTCTCCACGTACGGCGATCCGGTGCTGGCAGCGGCCTCCCTGGCGGGCGTGAAAACGCTGTTCATGGTGTCCGCCGCGGAGGCGGAGGACAGGCTCCAGACGCATTTCGCGTTCGTTGACGCGGCTGCCGCGGCCGGGGTTGAGCATGTGGTGTACACGTCCTTTTTCGGCGCGTCCGCGGACTGCACGTTCACGCTGGGCAGGGATCATTACGCCACCGAGGAGCGGATCAAGGCCTCCGGGATGAAGTACACGTTGCTGCGGGACAACTTTTACCTCGACTTCCTGCCGTTGCTCACCGGAGAAGACGGCGTCATCCGGGGCCCGGCGGGCGACGGCGTCATGGCTGCCGTGACCCGCGCGGACATCGCCCGGTGCGCCGCGGCGGTGCTGGGTGACCCGGCACTGCACGTGGGCCGGACCTATAACCTGACCGGACCGGAGGACATTTCGCTGCAGCGGGCCGCGGAGCTTCTTACCGCCGGTACCGGGCGGACTGTCAGGTACCACAATGAAACCGTGGAGGAGGCCTATGCGTCCCGCGCGTCCTACGGTGCCCCGGCCTGGCAGGTGGACGCCTGGGTAAGCACGTACACGGCCATAGCCAACGGCGAACTGGCCGGGCCGACGTCGGACGTTCATGTCCTTACGGGCAGGGAACCCCAGGGTCTCGCGGCCTTCCTCGAGGAGGCGCATCACCTCTAACGCTCACGCTTGACGCACCGGCGGCAGCGGCGTAGACCTGTGCCATGACGAAGCAGATTTCCCGGCGCCGTCAGTCCGTGAAGCCCGCGGCGCACTCAGGAGAGCCCACCCACGGTCCGCTCACCGCAGAGGAACTGCAGCTGGCCGTCAGGAACCATTCGATGCCATTGGAGGCCTTGCGGGAGGCCACCACACCGCCGGGGCTGCACTACGTCCTGACGCACTTCGACATCCCGTTCATTGACGCCGACTCCTGGCACCTGCGGATCGGCGGTGCCGTGCAGCGCGCCGTCGAGATCAACCTCCGGGCGCTTCGCCGGGACCCGACCATCAGCATTCCGGTCACGCTGGAGTGCGCCGGCAACGGCCGCTCGCTGCTGCATCCGCGGCCGCTGAGCCAGCCGTGGCGGCTCGAGGGCGTGGGAACGGCGGAGTGGACCGGGGTTCCGCTCGCGTACCTGCTGGCCCAGGCCGGCGTTGACGAGGACGCCGTCGAAGTGGTGTTCACCGGCGCCGACGCCGGCATCCAGGGCGGAGTCCGGCAGACGTATGCGCGCAGCCTTCCGATCAAGGAGGCGATGCGCCCCGATGTCGTCCTGGCGTATGAGATGAACGGTCGCGAGCTGCCGCCGCAGCACGGCTACCCCCTGCGCCTTGTGGTCCCTGGCTGGTACGGCATGGCCAGCGTGAAGTGGCTGGAGTCCATTCAGGTGCTGACCCATCCGTTCGAGGGATTCCAGCAGTCGGTGGCGTACCGCTACCAGAAGGACGCGGACGACGCCGGCACTCCGGTCTCCCGGATCAAGGTGCGTTCGCTGATGATTCCGCCGGGCATCCCGGACTTCTTCACCCGCAGCAGGGTCCTCTCCGCCGGCCCGGTCATGCTTACGGGCAGGGCCTGGTCCGGTGAAGGCTCCGTGGTCCGCGTGGAAGTGGGGATTGACGGGAAATGGGTGACCGCGCACCTCGGACACCCGGCGGGGCCGTTTGCCTGGTGCGAATGGACGCTGCCGTGGGTGGCGGACCGGGGCGAGCATGAGCTCGCTTGCCGGGCCACCGACGCCACGGGATCAACGCAGCCGCTGGAGCAGGTCTGGAACTACCAGGGCATGGGCAACAACGTGGTGCAGCGCGTGAAGGTGAGCGTCGAGTAGCCCTGCCCCGCGTCAGCAGCCTTCGAAGTCGCTCAGGACCTTGACCTTGCCCGCCGAGGCGGATGCGGGGTCGAAGGTGTAGCCCAGCCACTCCCGGGCGAGCCGGCGGGCGAGCTCCACACCCACCACGCGCTGGCCCATTGTGAGCACCTGGCAGTCGTTGGACAGCACCGAGCGTTCCACCGAGAAGGAGTCGTGGGCCGTGGCTGCCCGGATTCCCTCCACCTTGTTCGCGGCGATGGCTACGCCGATGCCGGTGCCGCAGAACAGGATGGCCCGGTCGGCCAGGCCGTCCTTGATCATTTCCCCGGCGGCGATCCCCACGTACGGGTACGGGGTGGTGAACTTCTCGGGGGCATCACTGCGGTTGACGCCAATGTCGATGATTTCGCTGACCCGGGGGTCCTTCCGCAGGTCCTCCATGATCCGTTCCTTGTAGTCCACGCCGGCTTCATCGGCGCCCAGGATGAGTCGGATACCCACGGCCTGTCCTTCCCTGGTCATGACGGTGTTCCGGCGGGCTGGCGGGGTGGAACCGGCGCTGCAAGGTGCGCCCCCATCACGGTGAAGATCATGGCCAGTGATGTGGCACCGGGGTCCGCCGTGCCAACGCTCTTTTCCGCGAGGGGCCGGGCGCGGCCTTTGAGCGGCCGCAGGGAGGCGGTGGCTTCCGCTGCCGCCGTGGACACCGCAGCGGCTTCGGCCCATGCCGCTTCGGCTGCCGCCGCGTGGCTGCCGCCGTCGGCCACCAGCCGGCTGAACGTCTCTGTGAAGGGCAGCAGGGCGTCCACCATGGTCTTGTCCCCGATGTCCGCCTTGCCGAGGCCGGTGATCCGTGCCGAGAATGCCGCGACAGCCGCGGCCAGTTCCGAAGGTCCCGGAGCCAGCTGGTTGCCGAGGGCTTCGCCGAAGGACCGCAGGCCTGCACCCCACAGCACGCCGGAGGTTCCGCCTGCCTTGTCAGCCCAGGCGTCCCCGGCGGCCGAAAGAACCGCGCCTGCTCCGGCACCGCGGGGCAAGGCGTTCCCGGCTGCAGCCACGGCCGCGTCGATACCGCGGACCATCCCGCGCCCGTGGTCTCCATCGCCCGCGACAGCGTCCATGTCCCCCAGCCTCGCTTCAGCCGCGTGCAGTGAGTCCCGGGCGGCAGCGAGCGCCGCCAGGCAGCTGGCCGCGTAGCCGCGCGACTCTTCGGTGGCTTCGAAGGCAGCGGGCGCGGCGGTGCCGTCTGACGCATGTTCCGCCATCAGGTCGCCGGACTGCAGGGCGGCGTTGCCCCGCCGGTAGGCCGGCGTTTCAGCCGGCGCAGTCCACAGCGGCTCAAGTTCCTCGTCCAGCCAGGTGATCGTGAGGGAGACACCGGACATGTCCAGGCTGGTGACCAGTTCTCCCACCTCCGGCATGACCAGCGTGTAGCCGGCGGCACGGAGCAGCGGGGCAACGGTGAGCCAGAGGACAAAGAGTTCCTCGTGCTTGGTGGAGCCCAGGCCGTTGAGGATGACGGCGATGCGGTCGCCCGCACCGTGCGGTGTCTCCGCCAACAGCCGGGAGACGAATTCCTGGCCCAGCTCCTTGGCGGGCGGCAGTTCGGTGTCGAACAGGCCGGGTTCGCCGTGGATGCCCAGGCCGAGACCCATCTGACGGTCCTTGAGGGTGAACAGCGGAGCCTCGGCGCCAGGGAACGTGCAGCCGTTGAAGGCACTGCCGATGGTTCGGGTCAGGCTGTTGGCCTTCCGGCCCAGGCGCACGACGTCGGCCAGGCCGGCTCCCGCCTCCGCGGCGGCGCCCATGATTTTGAAGACGGTGAAGTCGCCCGCGATGCCGCGGCGTTTCTCCGCTTCCGACGGCGGGGCACTGGCGACGTCGTCCGTCACCAAGACGTTTTCCACCTGGATTCCCTCTGCGGCGAGCCGTTCGCTGGCCATGCCGAAGTTCAGGACGTCCCCGGCGTAGTTGCCGTAGGTGAACACCACACCCGCGCCGGAGTCCGCCGCCTTCGCCACGGCGTAGACCTGCTGCGCGGACGGCGAGGTGAAGATGTTGCCCACCACGGCGCCGTCGGCCAGTCCGGTACCGATCAGGCCGGCGAAGGCCGGGTAGTGGCCGGAGCCGCCGCCGGCAAGGACGGCCACCTTGGGTTTGGCAGGGCGTTGGCGGCGCACGGCCCCGCCGGGAACCTGGCGAACCAGGCCTGCGTGGACGTCGCAGAAACCGGCGAGGGCTTCCTCGGCGAAATCGGACGGATCGTTGAAAATTCTGGTCATGGTGGGCTCTCCAGGCTGCGCTCGGTCTTCTGAATGGCGAGACTGCTAGTGGATGTGGCTTCCGCCGTTGATGTCGATGGTGGTTCCCGTGAGGTAGGCCGATTCCTCGGAGGACAGGAATGTGATGACGGCGGCGATTTCCTCGGTGGTGGCGTTGCGGCCCAGGGGGATGCCGGCGTTGATGGCGGCCTCCTGCTCCTCGGTGCTGCCCACGCGGATGTTGGTGTCCACGGCGCCCGGGGTGATCGCGTTGACGGTCACGCCGGTGGCGCCGATTTCGCGGGCGAGCGCCTTGGTGAAGCCCAGGATGGCTGCCTTGGCGGCGGAGTAGGGGACCTTGCCGAAGACGCCGCCGCCGCGCTGCGCGGAGACGGAGGACATGTTCACAATCCGGCCCCAGCCGCTGGCAATCATGTCCGGCAGGAAGGCCTTGGTGACCAGGTAGGTTCCGGTGGCGTTGACGTCCATCACCTTGTGCCAGAGCTCCAGGGTGGTTTCCAGGAACGGCACCGGCGAGGTGATGCCGGCAATGTTGGCCAGCGCGCCCACGGGGGGAAGGTTGCCGGCGGCGACTTCTGCGGCGACGGCTGCATAGGCGGCGTTGACGGAGCCCTCATTGGCGACGTCGATCTCGTGGCCGAAGGCGGGGACGTTGAACTCGTTGCCGATTTCGGCGGCGACCTTGGCGGATTTCTCGCCGTCGAGGTCCAGGATCACCACCGCCCAGCCCTGGTTGGCGTAGCGGCGTGCGGTGGTGATGCCGATGCCGCGGTCCGAAGTGGCCCCCGTGAGGACGGCGGTGCGCTGGATGGTGGTGCTCATGGTGGTGCTCCTTGGGTTGCTTGGTGGTGGTTCGGGTAAGGCTGTGCTCTAGATAAGGTCTGTGATGAAGCTGGCTGCCTTGGCGGCGGCCGCGGGGCGTTCGTCGTGGGTGACGTCCCGGGTTTCGAGTTCCAGCGAGAAGTGGCCGGTGTAGCCGCGCGCTGCGAGCGAGCGCAGCCCGGCGGCAAAGTCCGCCTGGCCGCTTCCGATGCTGAGGTTGATGTTTCCCGGAACGGCGTCCCTGATGTGGACGTGGGTAATCCGGCCGTCGTGCCGTTCGAGGTATTCAAGGGGGTCTTCGCCGGCGGCAACGATGTGGCTGAAGTCCATGACGATTCCCACGCCCGAGCCCGCCAGCCGGTCCGCCAGCAGTTCGGCGCGCTCCAGGTTCCAGCAGAACCTCAGGAAGTGCAGCGATTCGGTCCAGAGTTCTACGCCGAATTCAGCGGCGCGCTGCCCGGCATGGATGAGCTGGGCCGCGATGGTGTCCAGGTCCTCCTCGACGCTCCGGACCGGATTGTGGCCCAAGGCACCGCACGGAAGCACCAGCGCCTTCGCGCCGGTATTGGCCGCGAGGGTGAGCAGCGCCTCCAGGTGCCGTTCGCGGGCGCCCTGCCCGCCGGCGTCGAGCACTGCATTGAGGTCTCCGATGTCCCCGTTGACCGAGCGGACCCGCAGCCCGGAAGCGGCAACCTCCGCGGTGACAGCCGTGACGGCGTTCGCATCCAGTTCATACGGGACGTGGTCGCAGACGCCGGGAAGGGCGCCGAGGTCGATTTCTTCGAAGCCAAGGCCGCCGATGGTCCTCAGGGCCGTGACCAGGTCCTGGTGGCGGAAGCTGATGGACGAGCAGCCGAGTCGGGAGTTGAACATCTTCATTGATCCTCTGAAAGGGCGGGGTGATGTGAATCACTGTATGCGTTTCATTGTTGACAGTCAACCTCCAACATTGACTGTTGACATTGGGCATGACCCGGGTCACACTGGCATATCATTTGTTAACAGTCGACAGCGGCGGTGCGGAAGCGTTGCCCGCTCTTCGAAAGGGATTCAGCAATGAGCAATGAGGCTCTGAAAATGCGCGGCCACGTGCACGGCACAAAGGACGCTAAACGCGTCGCCATCGGCTCCGGTGTCGGCGCCGTCATCGAGACTTATGACTTCATCGGCTTCGGCACTGCCGCCGCCCTGTACTTCGGAACGGCGTTCTTCCCCACGGGCGACCCGGTCACCGGCACCCTGGCCGCCTTCGCCACGCTCGGCGTCGGCTTCGCCGCCCGCCCCATCGGCGGGATCATCGGCGGCCACCTCGGCGACAAGGTGGGCCGCAAGCCCGTCCTGGTGGCCTCCCTGATCCTCATGGGTGTCGCCACGTTCCTCATCGGCCTCCTGCCCACCTACGAACAGGTCGGCCTGCTGGCGCCGGCGCTGCTGGTGTTCGTCCGCGTCGTCCAAGGCCTCGCCTTCGGTGCCGAATGGGGCGGCGCCATCCTGATGAGTTACGAGCACGCGCCCTGGAAGTCCAAGGGAAAATACACCGGCATCGTGCAGGCCGGCTTCCCCGTGGGCCTCCTCCTGGCCAACCTCGTCTTCCTGGTCAGCGTCAACCTGGGCGGCGAACTCGCCTGGCGCGTCCCGTTCCTGGCCAGCATCCTGCTCGTCGTCGTCGGCCTGATTATCCGCTCCAAGGTGCCGGAATCGCCGGTCTTCGACGAGGTCAAGGAGAGCGGTTCCATCGTCAAGTCGCCGATCCTCGAGGTCATCAAGACGGACTGGCGCAGCATCGTCCGGGGCATCGGCCTCCGCATTGCCGAGACCGCGGGCTACGCCGTATCGATCACCTACATGATTTCCTACCTGCACACCCAGCACCTGGCTGACAAGACCCAGACGCTCGTCGCCCTCTGCATCGCCTCCGCAATCGGCATATTTGCCACCATGGCCTGGGCAAGGCTCACCGACAGGATCGGGCGCCGGCCGCTTTACATCTGGTCCACAGCCTTCGCGCTCCTGTTCGGCATCCCCATGTTCCTGCTGGTCAACACCGGAATGTTCGTCTTCATCATCGCCACCATCGTCATCTCCTACGCTGTCTGCCAGAACTCCCTGGCCGGCGCCCAGGGCCCGTGGTTCCCCGAACTGTTCCAGGCGAAGACCCGCTCCTCCGGAGCCTCGCTGGCGTACCAGATCTCCGCCATGGTCTCCGGATTCACGCCCTTCATCACCACGCTCCTCTTCGTCAGCCTGGGCTGGATGGGCCCCGCCCTTCTCTTCAGCTTCTACGCAGCCATCGGGCTCTGGGCCGCCCTCGTCACCCGGGAAACCTGGGGCAAGCGCGAACGGCAGCTGGCAGATGAGGCCACCAAAAACACGCCGCAAAAAGTAAACGCCTGATGACCACCGCCACAGAAGAAGCTCACATGACTGCCACCCAGGAAACCACGGCTCCCGCGACCGAACGCGTCGCCGGCGTCAGCGCCGCCGCCTACCGCATCCGCCACCACGCCCTGAACATGGGTGAGGTGCAAGGCCAGGGCTACGTGGGCCAGGCGCTCGGCGCGGCGGACATGCTGGCCGCCGTCTACGCGGACCAGCTCCGCTTCCGGCCCGAGGATCCTGAATGGGAAGCGCGGGACCGCTTCCTGCTCTCCACCGGGCACTACGCGATCGGACACTACGCCGCACTGGCCGAGGCCGGCATCGTTCCGGTCGAAGAACTTGGGACGTACGGCTCGGACGATTCCCGGTTGCCGATGTCCGGGATGTCCACGTACACCCCCGGGATGGAGATCTCCGGCGGCTCCCTGGGCCACGGCCTCACCATCGCGGTGGGCATGGCACTCGGCCTCCGATACCAGGGCTCCGGGGCGAGGGTCTACAACTTCCTCTCCGACGGCGAACTGGACGAAGGCTCCACCTGGGAGGCCGCCATGGGCGCGCACCACCACCAGCTGGGCAACCTGACTGCGATGGTGGACATCAACGCGCTGCAGGCGGACGGAAAGACGGACACCGTGCTGCGCACCGAGCCCGTAACGGAGAAGTGGGAATCCTTCGGCTGGTACACCCAGCGGGTGGACGGGAACGACGTCGGCGCGCTGCTGGCGGCGTTCGACAACGCAGCCGCCCAGGCCGCCGCCGTCGGACGTCCTTCCGTGATCCTGTGCGACACGAAGGTGGGCCGCGGAGTGCCGCTGCTGGAAGAGCGCGAGAAGGCGCACTTTATGCGCATCGAGGAACACGAATGGCAGCAATGCCGCGAACAGCTGACCGCAGGATACGAAGGAAGGGCCGCACGATGAGCACCGCCACCGCTTCAACGGGCACCGCAGTAAAGGGCGCCGCCCCCAAGCTGAAGACCTCGGCCATGATCGCGTCCTTCGCTGATCCCGGCCAGAAAACGGCCTCCGCGCCGTTCGGACATGCACTCGTGAAGGCTGCCCAGGAGAACGACAAGATCGTGGGCCTCACCGCGGACCTGGGCAAATACACGGACATGCACATCTTCGCGCAGGCCTTCCCGGAACGGTTCTTCCAGATGGGCATGGCCGAGCAGCTGCTCTTCGGGGCGGCCGCGGGACTGGCCGAGACCGGGCTGGTGCCGTTCGCGTCCACCTACTCCGTCTTCGCCGCGCGGCGGGCCTACGATTTCCTCTGCCTCGACAGCGCCGAACCGAACCTCAACGTGAACATCGTGGGCGGCCTGCCGGGCCTGACCACCGGCTACGGCCCCAGCCACCAGGCCACCGAGGACATGGCGATCTTCCGCGGCATGCCCAACCTGACCATCGTGGACCCCTGCGACTCGATCGACATCGAACAGGCCGTCCCCCAGCTCGCGGCCAGCGAGGGGCCCACGTACCTGCGTCTGCTCCGCGGGAACGTGCCCACGGTCCTGGACGAATACGGCTACACCTTCGAGCTCGGCAAGGCGAAGGTCCTGCGCGGCGGGAACGACGTCGTCTTCATCTCCAGCGGACTCATGACCATGCGGGCGCTGCAGGCAGCCAAGGCGCTGGCCGAACACAACGTTGACGTCGCTGTCGTCCACACCCCCACCATCAAACCGTTCGACGCCGCGACGGTCCTGGCCGAGATCAATACCGACCGCCTCGCGGTGACGTTGGAAAACCACAGCGTGATCGGCGGCCTGTTCGAAACGGTTGCGTCCGCCGTCGTCACCGCGGGACTGGGCAAGCGGGTGGTGCCCGTGGCACTGCCGGACGAGTTCCTCGACGCCGGTGCGCTGCCCACGCTGCACGAGCGCTACGGCCTGTCCGTCCAGCGGATCGTGGCGAAGGTCCTGGCAGAACTGGGCTAGCCGGGAACGAGCGGCGGGAGCGCGGCCCCGGGACCACACGGGTCCGCGCTTCTGCCGTAACATCAAAAGTTAACGCACCGACTGTAAACAGTCGACCACTGACAGTGAGGAAGTGCCACAATGGCCGGAGTGACAGCACCCCTGCTGGGACTGCAGAAGAAGAGCCTCCGCGAGCAGGCCCTTTCCGCCTTGCGCACCGCCATCACCAGCGGAGAGCTGGAACCGGGCCGGCACCTGGTGGAAACTGAACTCTCGGACATGCTCCAGATCAGCCGGGGAACGCTTCGGGAGGCGTTGCGGCAGCTTGAGCAGGAAGGGCTTTTGTCGGCGGGCCCGCGGGGCCGCCTTTCCGTCCGGCACCTCGATGCCAAGGAAATCCGGGATATCTACTCCGTGCGTGCGGCGCTGGAATCCCTTGCCGCCCGGACCCTGTGTGAGCTGCCGGACCGCCAGCATGTGATCGGTTCGCTGCGCGCGGCGATCGGCGCCATGGATGCGGCGGCCAAGGGCAGCCTCGAAGACCGGATCGAATCAGACCTCGAATTCCACCGCACGTTGTGCCGCCTCACCGGTAACGAGACGCTGCTCCACTCCTGGGAATCGCTGGAGGGTTCCATCCGGATGTCCATCATGTTTGCCGGGCTGGAAAAGGGCGTCTCGAACATGAGCGTGGACCGCCACCACGACATCGTGGCCGCCATCGAAACCGGGGACGGCTCCCTGGCCCGCAAGACCATCCGCGAACACATGGACACCGCCGCGGACAACCTGGTGGCATAGAAGGTTCAGCTCCAGCCCCTCCGCCGGGCACATGACCGGGCATAAGAGGACGTGGCACGCCGAACACAAAGCCGGGCTGAGCAAGGGACAGCGCGCCGCTACGTCCTGCGCAACGGCTCAGTAGTCCACAATGGCGCCGCAGGAAATGTTCACTGTGGCGTCGGTGATGGCGCCGGCCCGGTCCGAGGCGATGAACACCGCCACGTTGCCCACGTCCTCCAGCGTTGCTGTCCGGTTCAGGTGCGCGCTCCTGGTGATTTCCTCAACAATCTCTTCGCGGCCCTCGGTCTGCCACGGAAGTGTTTCGACTATCCCGCCCGTCACGATCGTGACCACGCGGATGCCGCTCTTGCCCAGTTCCAGCGCCCACTGCCGGCGCTGCCCCTCCACGGCATCCAGCGCGATCTTGAACCCGCCCAGCCCGTGCAGGGTCTGCGGACCTGAGCCGCCGAACATCAGCACGACGCCGGAGCGCTGCCTGATCATGTGCCGCGCCGCGGCGCGGGTGGTGAGGAAGTGCGTCCGGGTAGCTGCGCTGACGGGCCGGCTGAAGTCGTCGGCGGAGATCTCCATCAGCGGCTGCTGGACGTCCCCGTAGGAGATCAGGTTGAAGGAGACGTCGATGCGCCCGGTCTTCTTTGCGGCCTGGTCCACGAAGGCATCCACCTGGTTTTCGTCGAGGGCATCGACGACGGCGGTATCCGCGCTGCCGCCCGCCTCTCGGATGTCCCGGGCTACTTTGAGGAGACGGGACTCCGTGCGTCCGGCCAGGAAGACTTCCGCACCTTCCGCCGCGAAGGCCCGGGCCACGGCGCCTCCGACGGGACCGCCGGCGCCGTACACCAAAGCGGTCCGGCCCTGCAGCAGGCCAGCCGGCCCGGTACCTTGTTCCAGCAGCATTGCGGGCCTCCTGCCCGGGAGTGGTCAGATCCTCCCACTATCTTCCTGTGGGCGGCGGGTGGCAAGGGTGCTGCCAGGGTGCTGCCTCCGTAGGCGCCTTGACCGGCTGGCTGCCCGGGGGCACATTAGGAGCCATGGTGCAGTCAGGAATCCCCATCCAGGACCCCGACGGGAACCTGGTGGTGGTGGCCACCGATTCCTGGGGTTGCCGTATTCCTAGGGTTGCCGCGGTTCTCCCGGGGGCTCCGTGCGCGGGCCAGCTGAGGGAGGCGCCTCCGCGGGCGCGGCCGGGGGCGCGGGAGGGCCCGGGGGCCGCACGGGCGGCGGGGCGGATTGCGAGGCGGGGACGGGCGGCGGCAGATAGCCTGTCGGCGGAGCGTCGGCAGGATCCGTCGGCCCCATGTCGAGACGGAAGGGCGGATACTCGTCCCGCATCAGCGCCACGTAGGCAATAACGCGGTGGGTCCAACGGTTCAGGCCGATCAGCAGGTCAAAAAGCCTTCGGCCGAAGCGCCCCGTAAACAGCAGGCTGAACCCGGCCACGATCACCAGAAGGCCGATCAGCGAGATCCCGCCGCCGCCTTGGTATCCCACCCAGGTTCCATCAACCCAGGTGCCGTCCACCCATCTGCCATCCACCCATGTACGCCGGTTGCCCCAGGTGCTTGCCGCGCCTGAGAAGGCGGCGACGATCAGGAGTTGGGGAAGGGCCAACAGCCACCACTTGACCAGCACCAGGCCGCGGGAGAGGTGCTCGGGGTACTCGACGTCAAAATCTGCCGGGTAGTCGGTCCGCGCCAGCGTGAAGGGCGGATAACGGTCCGTCCCGATCGCAGCGTAGGCGTAGAAAGCCACCCGCCAGTTCCACCGCAGGACGCCCACATTGAAGTTGAACAGCGAGCGCGGGTAGCGGCCGGTGAACAGGATGGCAAAGCCGGACACGATGGTGGTCACGAAGAAGGCGAACCACAGGAAGAACAGCACGATGTAGTGCGGAATGGCCAAGAACCACTTGATCAGCCACATGCCGCGGGAGAGCCCGGGGTCGAGGTAGCCATTCAGCCGCACGGGGTACCGGGAGGTGTCCGAGGGCTGCGGGTCCGTGGGCAGCGGCGTACGGCCGCCTCCGGGCGGTATCGCCGCTGCGGCCGTGGCGTAGGGGGCTGGGGCACCCGGGGTTGTGGCGTAGGGGGCATGGGAGTCCGGGCCTACTGGTACGGGACCGGGACCCGCGGGTGCGGCCGCCGGGTAATGCGGCGGCGGGCCGTGCTTGCCGAGCCCTGCGGCGCCGGCCACAATCAGCGGCACCCCCACCGCCAGCAGGGCGATGCCGCCGATCAGGAGCCCAATGAAGACCGGCCACAACAGATCGGACCGGACGCCCGCCTGCAGGTCCACGGAGACCGGAGCGGCGCCGTCGGCGTTCATGACAACCACTGCCCAGCGGCCGCTGCGCAGGTCCCACTCAATCTGCTGGGTTCCAGTTCCCTGGGAGGACGTGGACCAGAATGACTGGGCGCCCGGGGCAGCGGGTACGGCGTCTCCGGGGACCTCACGGTACTGGACGCGGAACGGGTAGGACTTCAACTCGGTGATTTCGGAGTGCCGGACGTTCTCCAGGTACCGGGCCACGTCCTCCTGGGGTCCGATGCCGATGAAGATCTGTTGGCCGGACGCGGACGTGCCGCGCAACAGCAATCGCCCTGCACTGTCCACGGGCAGGACATCCGGCAGTTCCTCGTCCACCAGGACGTTCAGGCCGGGCGAGGTGATGGCCCGAGTGGCCACGTCGTAGCGCTCTGTGGGTGTGGTCAAATATCCGTTGTCGCGCTGCTGGAAATTGACCCATCCGACGGCGCCGGCGGCTGTCAGCAGTCCAAGCCCCATCAGGGCCGCGAGGGTGCCGAGTACCAGCATGACTATCCGGCCTGGTTTCATGGCCAGTCCTTTCTTGCCTCTTGCTTGGCCCCCCGGAGTCTTATGCGCCCGCTCCTTGAGCGGGCGCCGATTTCACGCCGTGATCACGACTTTGAGTGCCTTGGTTTCGGCTGCGCGGGCGAAGGTGTCGTAGGCGTCCATGAACTGGTCGAACGTGAAATGGTGGGTGGCGAATTTCTCCGCGGGAACCTTCCTCTGCGCCACCAGCTTGAGGAGCATCGGCGTGGTGTTGGCGTTGACCAGGCCCATGCTGATGTTGATGTTCTGGATCCAGAGGTTCTCCACATGGAGTTCGACGGACTTTCCATGCACGCCGACGTTGGCCACGTTGCCGCCGGGGCGCACGATCTCCGTGCACATTCCGAAGGTCGCCGGGATGCCCACCGCTTCTATGGCCACATCCACGCCCTGTCCGTCCGTGAGCGCCAGCACCTGTTCCTTCCAGTCGGCGTCGCCGGAGAGCACGACGTCCGTGGCGCCGAATTCGCGGGACTTTTCAAGCCGGTTGGCGTCAAGGTCGATCGCGATGATGGTTGCCGCGCCGTACAGCCCGGCGGTGGCGATTGCTGCCAACCCGACCGGCCCCGCGCCTACAACCGCCACGGTGTCCCCCGGCTTGACCCGCCCGTACTGCACACCGATTTCAAAGCCGGTGGGCAGGATGTCGGAGAGCATCACGGCCTGGTCGTCGCTGACCCCTTCGGGGAGAAGGTGCAGCGAGTTCTGCGCGTATGGGACCCGCACGTATTCGGCCTGCGTACCGTCGATCAGGTGTCCGAAGACCCAGCCGATACCTGCTGCGCCTTCCTCGCCCATGCAGTGCGAATAAAGACCGGTCTTGCAGTTGGCGCAGTGGCCGCAGGACTTGATGCAGGAGATGATGACCCGGTCCCCTACTTTCAGGCTGGTGACCGAGGAGCCCACTTCGGTGATGGTTCCCACGCCCTCATGCCCCAGGATCCGGCCTTTCTGAACTGCGGGCACGTCCCCCTTGAGGATGTGCAGGTCCGTTCCACAGATGGTGGTGGTGTCCACCTTGACGATTACGTCGCTGGGGTTCTGGATGGCGGGATCCGGAACGTCGGTCCATGACTTTTCGCCGGGACCGCCGTAGACGAGCGCTTTCATGCGTACTCCTTGACTCTGTGGATAAAGCCGGGGTCCACGATCTTCACGTTGCATGCGACCACCGAACGGTCCACCCCGGATGCCAGCCGGGAGAGGCGGGCGCATTCGTGGAGTTGTTCAAGGACCGTGTCGGTGACCCGGGCGCGGGAGAGATCGATGGTGAGTTCTTTGCCGTGCAGCAGTGAAGTGGTGCGCCGCGCGACCACGTACAGGGCGCGAAGGTTGGCCCCCGTTACGACGCCACGGACTTCGATACTGGCAGCCTCCAGGTCCGCTTCGATGCGGACCACCACCTTGAGCCGGTGGTCAGAGTGCTCATAGTGCGTGGTGGATGGGGCTCCATGACGGGAGAGGACGGAGGGTCGAGTACCCAGGACAGTTCGGGCGTGTTGATTCATGAAGCCGGGTCTCCTGCTATGTCCGGGAGGCGCACTGCGCCAGCCCTTCCCCAATGTTGTAGCGAGACCTAGTGTTGATCGGCGAAGCATATCCCCTCCCCAAGGTGCGTGCGCGAGTAACGCAGGCGTGAGATGCCCCACATCAAGGATGGCGGCCCGGCGCAGCAACGGTAAGGGACGAAAGACCCCTATGCGGAGGCCTGCGTGGGCGAACCACGGCGCCCCCGGGGCTTATGGCCCGTGACAGGGGAATCGGCGGTCTGGAGAATTGCCCGATGACGAAGCCACGGACCATGAAACATTTTTCCAAGCCCGCAGTGTTCGCCTGGCTGGTGGCGTCCGCCTTCCTGTTCCGGCGCTTTCAGTTGCGCTGGGGCGCCACGGACGCCGAAGCCGACGACGGGCTGCCGGGCGACGATCTCCTGTCCACGGCGGATCTGCAGTCCACGCGGGCCATCACCATCGAAGCTCCGGCGAATGAAGTGTGGCCCTGGCTGGCGCAGATGGGGCAGGGACGCGGTGGACTCTACAGCTACGACTTCCTCGAAAACCTGGCCGGCCTGGACATCCACAGTGCCGACCGTATCCACCCGGAGTGGCAGGACATCAAGGCAGGCGACCGCTTCCACCTGGCCCCGGCTGCTTCCGCGGACCTGGAAGTCGCGTTAGTGGACCAGGGCAACGCGCTCGTACTGCGCGTTCCTCCCGGATCCCCGCCCGGGCCGTTCGACTTCACCTGGGCGTTTGTCCTGCAGCCGCAGCCCGCCGGAGCCACCCGCTTGGTGGTACGGGAACGGTACGCCTACCGGCAGTGGTGGGCCCGGTACCTGGTCGAGGTGGTGGAGGTTGCCAGTTTCGTCATGTCCCGGCGCATGCTCCACGGGATCAGGAGCCGCGCAGAGGGGAACTCTTAGTAGCCTGTCCGTATGCCTGAACCCGCTGCACCCGACCTCGTCCTTGCCTCCGTCCGGCAGCCCGGTGGGAAGGACTGCTTGGATATTCACATTGCCCGAGGGGTGGTCAGCCGGATAACGGCGGCGGATGAGCACCGGAGCGGTGCCCGCACGGTCGACTTAGGGGGCCGGTACGCCATCCCGGGCCTGTGGGATGAGCATGTGCACATGACCCAGTGGGCCATGGCCGCCAACCGCATCGACCTGTCGCACGCCGCGTCGGCGCGAGACGCCGTCGACGTCGTCCGGTCCCGTCTCGCAGACGGTCGCCTCAGCGTTGCGGTGCACGGCGAGAACGACGGCGGCAGCGACCCCACGCTGGTGGGCGTCGGCTTCCGCGACGCCCTCTGGGCGGACGTTCCCAGCCTGGCGATGCTCGACGCCGCGACGCAGGGCCGTCCCGCAGCGCTCATCAGCCATGACCTCCACTGTGTGTGGCTGAACAGCGCTGCCGCGAAACGCTACGGGGTGCACGTGGACGCCAGCGGCTTGCTAAGGGAGGAGCCGGCGTTTGCCCTGACCCGCGAGCTCGGCAGGCTGCCTGACGCAGTGGTGGACGCCTGGGTCGATGAGGCGGCGCGGAAGGCAGCCGCCCGCGGGGTGGTGGGGATCGTTGATTTCGAGATGACGTGGAACCGCGAGGTGTGGCTGCGGCGGGTCAGCGGCGGTTTCCGTTCGCTGCGGGTGGAAGCGGGCGTCTATCCGGAGCATCTGGACCGTGCGCGGCGCGAGGCAATGCGGACAGGGCAGGACATCCCCGGCGGGAACGGCCTGCTCCGGGTGGGGCCACTCAAGGTGCTGATCGACGGCTCCCTCAACACGCGCACCGCCTACTGCGTGGACCCTTATCCGCACGGCGGGCGGGGGCTGCTCACCGTCAGCGAACCGGAACTGCTGGCGCTGCTGGTCCGGGCGAGGGAAGCCGGTTTCGTTCCCGCAGTCCACGCGATCGGCGATGCCGCGAACCAGGTGGCGCTGGACGCCTTCGAGGCTGCCGGCATCCGGGGACGGATCGAACACGCCCAGTTCGTCCGGCAGGAGGATTTCGCCCGCTTTGGCCGACTGGGCCTGACGGCGAGCGTGCAGCCGGCGCATGCCCTCGACGACCGCGACGCAGCCGACGCCAACTGGGGTGACCGTACCGACCGGGCGTTCCCGCTGCGGTCCCTGCTGGCTGCCGGAGCCACCCTGGCGCTGGGTTCGGACGCTCCGGTGGCGCCCTTGGATCCGTGGACCGCGATGTCGGCCGCGACCACCCGGTCCGGCCCGGACGGACGCGGACCCTGGCACCCGGAACAGGCAATCACCCGCGAGGAAGCCCTGGCGGCGTCCGCCCGGGGAAGGCGCCGGATCCGTGCCGGCGATCCCGCGGACATCGCCGTGCTCAACGACGACCCGCTTGGCGTACCGCACGAGGTCTTCGCGTCGATGCCGGTGGCGGCGACGCTGGTTGCCGGCAGGTTCACGTACGACGGCGGCGGGACGGTTGCGTCAGAAGCCTGACCAGCGCGAACGGACAGTTAAGGCCCCAACCGCCGCCGCCCGCCGTCGTCGCACTCCAGCGGCGCCGACAGCAACTTACGGCGCGAACGCGGCTCATGGCTAACCCTTGACGCGGGACTGCACCAGGTTGGCATACGGCAGGCGGCCATAAACCTCGCGGAAGTCTGCGTGATACTTGGCCTCAGCCTCATTCAGCCCGCCGGCGGGAAGCTCCTTCCAGGCGATGAGCAGTGACTTGGCGTTTGCGAGCTGCCAGATGAGCCGCCCGTCCCAGTGCCCGGGAGGCTTACCGTTGCCAAAGTCCAGGAACTCCTGGATCTGCCGGCGCAGGCCGCGGTTGCCCTTGCTCCCCGGTCCGGCCTTTCCAACGTAGAGGACCTCCGCTCCGTCCACCCATTCGGCAGCCAGCTTGTCCGCCGGCAGCGAGGGGTCCTTTTTCTTGAAAACCCCGGCCGTGCTCCTGGCCAGGAATTGCACCTGGAATCCTTCAGGCTGGAGGACAGCGAAGATCCCGGGTGCC
Source organism: Arthrobacter sp. FB24 (assembly GCF_000196235.1). Taxonomy (NCBI): domain Bacteria; kingdom Bacillati; phylum Actinomycetota; class Actinomycetes; order Micrococcales; family Micrococcaceae; genus Arthrobacter; species Arthrobacter sp. FB24. Next base: position 4,481,332 of record NC_008541.1, read on the forward strand.
TGCGGGATCCGGTTGACCTCGACTTCAGCGAAGGTCCGGAAGCCGGCGAACCCGTCTTCCCGGAGTGCCCTCTTGGTGACCTGCATGATGGGGGTCCTTGGCTCGTGAACACGTGGAGTGGCGGCGGCCGCCAAAGAAACTCTAGCCGGATGGCGACATCAAAGTTATAGTAAGCATGCTGATTACTTGGCGAACCATCGTCATCGCCAGGCAACGTTCAACCCTTTCTAGTCAAAGGAGACACCATGAGCACGAAGGTCGAGAAACGCATTCTGGTCAACGTCCCGGCAAGCACTGCGTACAACCAGTGGACCCAGTTCGAGGAATTTCCGCACTTCATGGGTGGTGTGAAGAGCGTGACGCAGCTCAGCGACGACCGCCTTGAATGGGTGGCTGAAATCGCGGGCGTCCGCCGCAAGTGGGAGGCCAAGATCCTGGAGCAGGTCCCGGACCGCAAGGTGGCGTGGGCTGCCACGGAAGGCGCGACCAACGCGGGGACCGTGACCTTCGAAGACGTGGGCGGCGGCCAGACGTCGGTACAGCTGTCCCTCGAATACCAGCCGGAAGGCATCGTGGAGACCATCGGAGACAAACTCCATGTCGTCGACCGGCAGGTTGAGGGGGACCTGAAGAGGTTCAAGGACTTCATCGAGGACGAGGGCTATGCCAGCGGCGCCTGGCGCGGGACCGTCAACGAAGGCGCCTCCGCGGCGACTCCCGGAGTGGAGGCGGCAGCGGCGTCACGCGGCGATTCCGGCAAGGCCGGCATCTCCGGAAAGGTCGCGGCGGGTGTGGGGGTTGCCGCCGCAGCGGCAGCCGGCGTGGCCGCGAGCATGCGGGACAAGGACACGGAGCCCGCCAGCACCACGGTTCCCGTTTCGGGGACCCCGGTTTCAGCCGTTCCGGCGACCAACGCTTCCGGCTATGTGGAGCCCGCTGAAGCAGCCGGCACGGTATCCGGCTCCGGTTCCGCGTTGAGTGACGACCGGATCGCCAAGCCGTTCGACCAGACCAACGGCCTGGTCGATTTCGAAGGCGACTCGGATGAGACCGCCGACAGCGACACGAGGAGCGCTGCCGAGCGCAGGGACGAAGAAAACCGCGACGGCGGCCTTCCGCCTGCGGCAGGCAGCCTCGGCCAGCACTAGGACTGTCTCGCTGGGGGCGAGCACCAGGGGCGTCGCCTCCCGTCATGACACGGGAGGCGACGCCCCGTTCTTGTTCCCACTTAATTGTCGGTGGTCGCGGGGACACTTGATGTATGGACGGCAAGCAGGAGCCGGAAAGGGCTTCGGGAGCAGCGGACCCGGTGGCGATCACCGAGATGATCGCCTCCCTGACTGTCGCACGGCCTGTGGTGGACGGTGCGGGGATGATCGACCAGCTTCGTAAACTCGAGGAGCTAAAATCCGCCGCAGCCGCGCTGCAGGCCAGGGTCGCGGTTGCCTTTGACATATGCCAGCGCCGTGAACAGTCCGACGTCGGAGTTCCGGCGGATCAGCTTGGCACCGGCGTCGCTGCGCAGATCGCCCTCGCCCGGCGGGAATCGCCAGCCAGGGGCAGCCGGCTTCTGGGCTTGGCGAAGGCGCTCGTCACCGAGATGCCGCATACCCTCGCCGGGCTGGAGGCAGGCCGGCTCAACGAATGGCGCGCAACACTTCTGGTGCGTGAGACTGCCTGCCTGTCCGCGGCTGACCGCAGCGCCGTCGACGAGGAGTTGGCGTCCGACGTCGGGTCGTTCAATGGGGCGGGCGACCGAGCCGTCGTCGCAGCGGCGCGGTCAGCCGCCTATCGGCGTGATCCGAGGTCCGTTGCGGACCGCGCCAGCCACGCCGCCGCGGAGCGGCATGTCAGTCTTCGTCCCGCCCCGGACACCATGTGCTACGTGACTGCATTCCTCCCGGTGGCCGAGGGCGTGGCCGTCCACGCGGCCCTCACCAGGCATGCGGACACCCTGCGGTCCGACGGCGACCCGCGTTGCCGCGGCCAGCTCATGGCAGATGCGCTGGTTGAACGCGTGACGGGAACTGCGGGTGGAATCTGCGGGGTCGAAATCCAGCTCGTCATGACCGACCGCGCCCTGTTTCAGGGAGACAGTGAACCGGCCCGGCTTGCGGGTTACGGCATAGTCCCTGCGGCGTGGGGGCGGAAGATCGTTGCCCGGGACCAAGGCCAACCCATGAACGTCTGGCTCCGACGGCTGTACACCGCACCGGGCAGCGGTGATCTCGTGGCGATGGAGTCGAGAGCACGCCTTTTCCCGTCCGGGCTGCGCCGCTTCATCCAAGTCCGGGACCACACCTGCCGCACGCCATTTTGCGACGCTCCGATCAGGCATCTGGATCACATCCTGCCGTGGCACAGCGACGGAACCACCACTCAAGGCAACGGGGCAGGGCTCTGCGAAGCCTGCAACCACATCAAGGAGGCCCCCGGCTGGCGCTCCCGCCCCCTGCCGGGACCACGGCACACGTTCCAGCTGACAACGCCCGCCGGGCACGGCTACCAGTCCACGGCGCCGCCGCTGCCGGGGCATCCGCCTCCCGAAATAGCAGCCTCACGCCGCCGCCGTGAACTCCGGCACCAGGTCAAGGCGCTCAAGCGCGTCAGGTTAAGGGCTGCGGCTGCTGCGTGAGGGGGCGGTGAGTTACCCGGCTGAAACGCGCGTTAATCAGCGCGCATGAACGAGGTTGGCGAACGGAAGCCGGCCGTAGAGACTGCGGAATTTAGCATGGTAGCAGGCCTCCGTGGCGTCCACCTGTTCTGCGGGGACAAGCTTCCAAGCAATCACCAGGGATTGCGATTCCGCGAGCTGCCACAGAAGCCTGCCACCCCAGTGACCTACGGGCTTGCCACGCCCAAAGTCGGCGAACTCCTGTATCCGCTTCCGGAGCCCACGCTTGCCTGTGCTCCCCGCGCCGGCCTTGCCGATATAGAGGACGACTGCGCCGTCCACCCATTCAGTGGCAAGAGCATCCTCAAGAATGGATGGATTCTTTTGCTTGAACCAGCCGCCGACACTTTCCTCGAGAAACGTATGCCTGTGGCCTGGAGGCTTCAGTACCGCGTAGATGCCAGGCGCCCGGGGGATGTCGTCTACGTCGAGTTCCGCAAACGTCTTGAAGCCGGTGAAGCCGTCTGCCCTGAGGGCGTCCTCATCCACGCGTATCCCCTAACCGCGCAGCAAGGTAGTCAGATAGGGCTCGCCGACTACCGGTATGCCGTAGCTCCGCGCCTTCTTGGCTTTGCCTGACAAACTGTCGGGATCCGCCGCGACCAGCAGTCTCACCGCTTTCGTGATCGCCGGATGCGGGACAAACCCTGCCGCGCGGAGGTCCGCCTCAATGTCGTTTCGATCTCGCGACATCTCACCGGTGAGCACGATCTTGTCGCCGCCCCCGAGCACCAGCGACTGGACTGCCGCACCAGTTTCCTCATCCTGTCCCGCAACTGGAGCCACGAGCCCGCGTGTTATTGATTCTTGGCTGATGCCGAGCAGGTTCCCAACAACTCGGAGGTCAGCTTCCTCTTCAGTTGTAACCACACCGTCGTCCCAAGCTGCGGCGAGCATGGAAATCATGTACTTGATGTGAAGTTGTTCAGCTGTACTTCTGCTGATGTCCAGGGATTCGGCGAGGGCCACAAGGCCGTCAGCCTCGGATACTGAAATCTGTCGATCCATAAGGGCGCGGTCAAGCATTGCCAGATAGGCGTTGTGCTCATCCGGCCCTGCAACCTCAGGTAGCCGGTTCACCAGCCTCTCAAGGAAGTGAGTCTGCGGCTCACCCGCCGGGCGGCGAAGGGCAGGCTGACGGCGCTTCGGCTCCACGGCAGGCCACGAAGAAAAGTAGGCCCGGTCCAAAGCGCTGAACCACTCGGGGTTACCAGAATCCATGCGGAGATAGTTGCTCAGCACATGCGCGGCGGCCTCTGCATCGTCACCAGCGCTGTGGGCGTTCGCCAGGTTGAGCCCAAAGCTGTCGCAACAGTCCTTAAGCGAGCGCCCTGCTCCGGGCAGGTAGCGGCGTGCCAGTTTCATGGTGCACAAACAATCATGGACTTCGAACGGCAGCTCGAGGCCGGCGCGCCCTAGCTCGTGCGAGACGAATCGGTAGTCGAAATGAACGTTGTGCGCGACCAGCACGCGGCCTGCCAACAACTCCATGACGTCATGGGCAATGTCCCCGAAAACGGGAGCGTGCAGGATGTCGGCAGCCCGAATGCCATGGATGTGCTGCGGGCCTAAGTCGCGCTGGGGATTCACCAGCGTCTCCCAGCGGTTGCTGACGGTGCCATCTGGATCGACGTGCACGACGGCGATCTCGGCAATGCGGTGATTGCCAGGAAAGAGCCCGGTCGTCTCCACGTCGACGACTGCGAATCCTGCGTTCATCTGTTCCCTAGGTTTGTAAGTTCTATCGGCCGCTGTCAGTCCTTGTGGTCGGCCGCTGTCCGCCATCCCGTATTTCGAGGGCTCGGTGGAATCATCCTGTGGTCTGCGCCGCGCCTGAACCTGGTGCACCAAGCCCAGGACTGAGTGTTCGACGACGGTACTGAGCGCCGTCAACGTGCAGGACCTGTTCTCCGGCTCGCACAGTGTTCATTGGCACATTGTCACACAGTGCTAATCTCGCCTCACAGATCACAGATCGGTACGGAGAACGGTATGGCGGCAAGATGCTGGGCATTCGTTAGGAAGAATGCGAAGAGGCTGGGTGCGGTAGCAAGAAAGGCCTACTCGATGGCGTCAGACCCCGTCGTCCAAGCCAGGACGAAAAGGCTGGTCGAGGCATATCAAGCAGCAACAAATCCCGAGGCCAAGCAGGCCTACGGCCAGGCTGCCGGGTTAGATACGAAGGCGCGAAGGGAGTGAGTCGCGCATGCCGCCGCAATCCCAAAGACCGGCTTAAACAGCAAAGACCTGCAGGTACCTTCGCGATCTCGCTATGAGACGGCCCGGACATTCTCATGTCCCGAACGGCCCGCGTTATCTGAACGGTTACCTGCAGGCGCTTTAAGCGTACGCCCGCACGGTCCGGGAGGAAATAGGCCGGGAGCCTCTTGCTTTGAAGCCCGGATGCGTTGCCGCCTCTGCCGATTGCTGAAATCCGCAGAACATCAACCCCGGCCAAAAGCGTAGAGTGGAACCAGACGCCTGATTCTGGACGCCGTGTGCTGAGGGAGAAATCGTGACGATTGACTGGGACGAAAAAAAGGCCCTGCTGCAGGAACCGAACATCGCTGCTGTAACCCAGCTTTGCGACGAACTCATGGAAAAGAAGCCGGGCTCCATAGTCCCGTACATTGACCCCGTCCATGACGAGGACGAATGCAGGATCGTCAGTCTCCATGTCAGCCCCGGCAAAGGCACCGAATCGGGCTTCGTATCCCACTTCAATGACGATGAAGCGGCCCGGCGGGCCACGTCAATCTACGAAATCGTGGAACTCGACCCCCGCTACGTCATGCCGTGGAATGCCTACCCCTGGGTGCGGGACCCCGACCTCCCCTCCGCCCTCAACGTCCAGGAAAAGACGGACGGCCTGCGTCCTTTCCGCCAGTTCCTGAAGATCAACAGGCGCGTCTCGGCCATCATCGCCCACGGCACGGACGCCCAGACCTTCCTTACCCTCTTCGAGAAGACGTACCACCAGTCCCTGAAGAACTCCGGAATCAAGATCTATAAAGCCAGCGCCCTCGGCGGCCGGGCCTTCGCGGTTTCCGCGAACAAGCAGGAAGAACTGCTGAGCAAAAGCGTCGAGATCTACAGGGACGCAATGCAGCGCGCCGGGATCCAGCACCTCTAGTCGCTTCCTACGCTTCCAGCAGCCGGCGCCGGTGTTTGAGCTCCTTGAGCCATGACCTGGTGACCATCGACGAAAACGGTGAGGCGCCGTCGTCGTTCGCTCCGGCAAAAGCCGTACCCGCTTCAAGGTCGGCCACCAGCGGACCCGATGCCTTCAATCCCAGCTCCAGCACCTGCACGGCGGCGCGTTCCGTCAGCCCCAGGCCGGCGGCCCAGCCCAGGAAATGCTTCCGCGAGATCCCGGTCCGTTTGCCGTCCAGCGTGAGGGCGAGTGTTTTGTCCCCGTAGACCACTGTGGAGGGGATGTCGTAGACCGGCGCGATGGACCACTCCCCCGACGGCTGCTGCACCATCGACACATTCTTCGCATGGAGATCGCCGTTCCCGCTCAGCCAGGCGAACGCCGCCTGGATGGCAAGGTTCCGCAGCGCAGGCAGCGGCGCCGCGCAGTACTCCGCCAGGGCGCGGCACACCTGCCCGTACGCCACGTTGTACTTGTCCGCGGGGTACAGCCCCAGCACCTGCGCACCGTCCTCGACGGCGAGCCGCTGCACCGCTCCGTGCGCGCCGCCCGCCAGCGGGATCCGGTCGAACCGCTCCACCAGGAGCCCGGGCCGGCCTTCTACATCCCGTATCAGCCGCACTTTGCTCAGCGGAATCCGCAGCTTGGCGGCGTAGCGGAACATCACCAGCTCGTTCTCCACCACATGCGGGAACTCCGGGGCATTGAGCTTGAGGATGTAGCGCCGGCCGGCACTGGCCACGGGCATGGAGATCATCCCGGCGGACAGCTTGTCCTGCACGCCAGCGAGCGCCACGGGGTCGATCAGCCCGGAGTCGCCCAGCAGCGCGTCGAAGTCGACCGGGGCCTTCGGGTTGAGCTCGACGGCGTGTTCGTCCGGGTCCAGGGGCTCACCGTGGCCAACGATCTGCACATCGCCCACCGGGTTGGCCCCGGCGGCGATCAGGAGCGAGAGTTCGTCGTCAACGCTCGTCTTCACCGATCGTCGCAACGCGTTCAGCCGCCTGCCCTCCGGCAGGAGCCCGGTGAAGTACGGCGGCGCGGCCCCCGCCGCGGACAGCACCGGTTCAGCGCTTAGCGGCAGGGAACTGGCGACGGCGGGACCTCCCGCCGCGAGGTACGCCGGCAGGTAACTGAACCTGGTGCCGCCGTCGTGCCGCTCCAGCCGCGCGGCCAGCACCCCGGCCTTGTAGACATCGGCGACGCGGTGCCTCATTTCTGGTCCCCTCCCAGCGGTTTGCCGGGAGCGGGGCCGTCCGCGGGGGCGCGGATGCCCCCAATGGCGCGGGCCGCAGGGCGGGTCCGCGTGGTCAGCTGAAGCTCCAGGCCAAGGGTTTCGAGCAACGCCAGGAGCGAGTCCAGCTGCACACTGCGCTTCCCCTGCTCCACGAATCGGACGAAGCGCTCGGATACCCCTGCGAGGTGGGCAAGGTCGTGCTGGGTCAGTTGCAGGGCTGCACGCCTGGCCCTGACTTCGGCGGCAAGCATGTCAGCGAACGTATCGGCCATTCAGACTCCCCAGACAGGTACGAACGTACCGTTTCCCTTGGAATTCCAAGTCTAGGGACGGGGAGCGCCCTTGTACAGCAAAGAATCGGAATGAACGTACCGAATATCCAATGTCCGGTTCCGGGCGATCCGCTTCACAGTTGACACCCCGTGTGACCCGTGCCATATTTTAAGCGTGAACCTGTCAGACAGCCGGACAGCAGGACAGCCCCTCGCCCGCCTCAGCGCAGCCGAAGCCGTCTTCAACGTCCTCCGCGCCGAAATCGAGTCCGGCAAGCTCGAGATCGGCTCCAAACTGAGCTCCGAAGCCACGCTCTCCCAGCAGTACGGGGTGAGCCGTTCCGTGGTCCGTGAAGCGCTGCGCTCCTGCAACGCCCTCGGCCTCACCACCACCAAGACCGGCCGCGGCACCTTTGTGGTCGCCAACCGGGTGGCCAAGGACCTGGTCCTCGGCCAGTACTCGGCGCTGGACCTCACCGAGGCCCGCCCGCACATCGAAGTCCCGGCCGCCGGCCTGGCCGCCGAACGCCGGACGGCCGAAGAGCTGGAAGGCCTGCGGGATATCGTGGCCGCCATGGCCGCCGAGGACGACCCCGAATCCTGGGTTGCCCTCGACTCCAGCTTCCACGCAGCCATCGCCCGGGCCAGCCACAACAAGGTGTTTGAAAACGTGGTCTCCGACATCCGCGACGCCCTGGCGCACCAATCCGAGACCCTCAACATGGTGGCCGACCGCCAGCACGCCTCCGACCAGGAACACCAGCGGATCCTGGCCGCCATTGAATCCGGCAATGCCACCGAGGCCAGCGCCGCGATGCAGGAACACCTGCATGCCGTAGGCGCAGCCCTCGACTCCATCCTCAGCCAATAGCCGCGACGCCCAACCGACGCCCGTCACCGATCCCAAGGACTCCATGCTCTCCCCTGCCCTGCCCGTCCACGCCCAGGCTCCGGCCCCGGACTTAACAGCCTTGCCGCAGCACGTTCCGCTGGCCGTGCAGACCCGCGACGGGCTCGTGGAAAGCATCCACTACGGCTCGGTGATCGCCACCGCCCCGGACGAATCAGCCGACGGCGGCCTCCGCACGCTGTTCTCTGCGGGCGCCCCCCTGGCACCTTTCTACCCGCGCTCATCACTCAAGCCGCTGCAGGCCGTGGCGATGGTCCGTGCCGGCCTCGACCTTCCTGCCGACCTTCTGGCCCTCACCGCGGCCAGCCACTCCGGAGCAGCAGTGCACCGTGACGGCGCGCTCCGCATCCTCGAACTGCACGGGCTTACGGCCGACGCGCTGGAAAACAGCACCGACCTGCCGTACGGGCCGGACGAACGTAACGAATGGCTCCGCAACGGCGGCACCGCTACCCGGCTCACCCAGAACTGTTCCGGCAAACACGCCGCCATGGCCGCAACCTGCGTCATCAACGGCTGGCCGGTCCGCGGCTACCTGGATCCGGAACACCCCCTGCAGCAGCTCGTCGCCGCCACAGTCCGGGAACTCACCGGCGAAGAACCCGAGCGCACCAGCACCGACGGCTGCGGCACTCCGCTGTTCGCACTGACCCTCCGCGGCATGGCCCGCGCCTTCGGCCGCCTCGCCGCCGCAGTGGTGACAGATCCCGGAAGTCCGGAAGCCGCCGTCGGCCGGGCCATGATCCAGCACCCCGAAATGGTGGCCGGCGAAGGCCGCGATGTCACCGAACTGATGCGCCTGCTCCCCGGAGCGGTGGCCAAGGACGGTTTCGAAGGGGTCCAGCTCGTGGGCCTCCCGGACGGCCGCGCCGTGGCCGTGAAAATTTCCGACGGCGGGGACCGCGCCCGCATGCCGGCCACCGTCCGCGTACTGGAAGCGCTCGACGTCGACACCTCACCGCTCGCGGGCATCGCCACGGGAGCCGTCCTGGGCGGCGGCCACCCCGTCGGGCAGCTGACGGCCACCGACTTCATTCCGGCAACCTAGCGGCCCTGCCCCCAACTCTTCTCCCCAGCCACGCCTCCCGAGGATACCCATGACCGAAAACGCTTCCCCCGCCGCCTTCCGTTCCGAGCATGATCTGCTGGGTGACCGGGATGTTCCCGCTGCCGCGTACTGGGGTGTGCACACCCTCCGGGCCGTGGAGAACTTCCCCATCACCGGCCAGCCGCTCTCCACCAACATGCACCTGGTCCGCGGCCTCGCCGCCGTGAAACTCGCCGCCGCCCGCACCAACCACGAACTCGGCCTCCTCGACGCCGAACGCGCCAACGCCATCGCAGCGGCCTGCACCGACGTCCTCAACGGCAAACTCAACGACCAGTTCGTCGTGGACGTCATCCAGGGCGGCGCCGGAACCTCCTCGAACATGAACGCCAACGAGGTCATCGCCAACCGCGCCCTGGAAATCCTCGGACACCCCAAAGGCCACTACACCCGCCTGCACCCCAACGACCACGTCAACCTCTCCCAGTCCACCAACGACGTCTACCCCACCGCCGTGAAACTCGGCACCATTTTCGCCGCCCGCGAACTCCTGGACGCCCTCGCCGAACTCGAAGACGCCTGCGCCGCCAAAGCCCTCGAATTCCGCACCGTCGTCAAAATGGGCCGCACCCAGCTCCAGGACGCCGTCCCCATGACCCTCGGCCAGGAATTCGGCACCTACGCCGTCACCATCGGCGAAGACCGGCTCCGCCTGGCCGAAGCGGACCTGCTCATCCACGAAATCAACCTCGGCGCCACCGCCATCGGCACCGGCCTGAACGCCCCCGCCGGCTACGCCGCCACCGCCTGCCGCCACCTCGCCGAAATCACCGGCCTGCCCCTGGTCACCGCCCCGGACCTCATCGAAGCCACCCAGGACGTCGGCGCCTTCGTCCACCTCTCCGGCGTCCTCAAACGCGTCGCCGTGAAACTCTCCAAAATCTGCAACGACCTGCGCCTGCTCTCCTCCGGCCCCCGCGCCGGCTTCGGCGAAATCAACCTCCCCGCCGTGCAATCCGGATCCTCCATCATGCCCGGCAAAATCAACCCCGTGATCCCCGAAGTCGTCTCCCAGGTCGCCTACGAAGTCATCGGCAACGACGTCACCATCACCATGGCCGCCGAAGCCGGACAACTCCAGCTCAACGCCTTCGAACCCATCATCGTCCACAGCCTCCACAAGAGCATCTCCCACCTCGAAGCCGCCTGCCGCACCCTCACCGCACGCTGCATCCAGGGCATCACCGCCAACACCGACCACCTCCGCCGAACCGTCGAACAATCCATCGGCCTCGTCACCGCCCTCAACCCCCACCTCGGCTACACCACCGCAACCGCCATCGCCCAGGAAGCCCTCGCCACCGGCAAAGGCGTCGCCGAACTCGTCCTCGAACACAAGCTGCTCACCGCCGAGCAACTCGAAGACCTCCTCAGCCCCCAACGCCTGGCCAACCTAAGCAAGTAGTCCCCGACCTCATCTTGTAAGGACCCCCCCCATGACACAGCCCCAACAGGACACTGCCCAAAAGCAGGTCATCACCGACCACACCATCCCGGCGCACGCCCACGCCTCCGAAGCCTCCCTCCACCGCGAGGATGAGGGCTACCACAAGGGACTCAAGCCCCGGCAGGTCCAGATGATCGCCATCGGCGGCGCGATCGGCACCGGGCTCTTCATGGGTGCCGGCGGCCGGCTTGCCACTGCCGGGCCGGCCCTCATCATCAGCTACGCGGTGTGCGGCTTCTTCGCCTTCATGATCCTGCGCGCCCTCGGCGAGCTCGTGATGCACCGCCCCTCATCCGGATCGTTCGTCTCCTACGCCCGCGAGTTCTTCGGCGAGAAGGCTGCTTTCGTCACCGGCTGGCTGTACTGGCTGAACTGGGCGATGACGGCGATCGTGGACATCACCGCCGTCGCGCTTTACATGAACTTCTTCAAGAAGTACTGGGCACCCATCGCGGACGTTCCACAGTGGACCTGGGCGCTGACGGCCCTGATCCTGGTCCTCGGCCTGAACCTGATCTCAGTCAAGGTCTTCGGCGAGCTTGAGTTCTGGTTCGCGCTCATCAAGGTGGTTGCCCTGGTGACCTTCCTGGTGGTGGGTATCTACTTCGTCATCTTCGGCACGCCGGTGGAGGGCCAGCAGGTGGGCTTCAGCCTGATCGCGGACAACGGCGGATTGTTCCCCAACGGCCTGCTTCCGGCGATTGTTGTCATGCAGGGTGTGGTGTTCGCCTACGCTTCCATCGAGCTGATCGGCACCGCTGCCGGTGAAACCGAGAACCCGGAAAAGATCATGCCCCGGGCCATCAACACGGTCATCTTCCGTATCGCGGTGTTCTACGTCGGATCTTTGGTGCTGCTTTCCCTGCTCCTGCCGTACACCTCCTACAAAGCCGGGGAAAGCCCGTTTGTCACGTTCTTCGGCTCCATCGGGGTTGAGGGCGTGGACGCCATCATGAACCTGGTGGTCCTCACCGCGGCGCTGTCCTCGCTCAACGCCGGGCTGTACTCCACCGGCCGGATCATGCGCTCCATGTCCGTCGCCGGATCTGCGCCCAAGTTCGCGGCCCGCATGAACAAGGCCGGCGTCCCCTACGGCGGCATTGCCCTGACCGCAGCCGTGGCCGTCCTTGGTGTGGTGCTCAACGCCGTCGTGCCCGCCGAAGCCTTCGAAATCGTGCTGAATGTGGCGTCCCTGGGCATCATCAGCACCTGGGCCGTGATTGTGATGTGCCAGATGCAGCTGGCACGGCTCGCCAAGCGCGGCGAACTCCTCCGGCCGGCGTTCCGTATGCCCGGCGCCCCGGTGACCGGCTGGATCACCCTGGCCTTCCTGCTGGCAGTGCTTGTCCTCATGGCCTTCGACTCCCCCGTGGGAACCTGGACCATCGCTTCGCTGGTCATCGTCATCCCCGCGCTGATGCTGGGCTGGCGCCTCTGCCGGGAACGCGTCCTGGAGATCGCCGCGGTCCGCGACGGCTTCACCGGCCCGTACCCGCTCGTAGCCAACCGCCCGGGCCCGGGCGCGAAGAACAAGAGCTAACTCCAGCCAGGCGGTTCCTTTAGCGCGAACGGACACATGCGGCCCTGAAATCTCCGGATAGACGGGCCGCAAGTGTCCGTTCGCGCTGATGTGTGGCCGCTGCTAAATCGGTAGCATGAAGCCATTGCGGGCAGTCGCACCATCAGCGCGGGTCCTGGAGCTCCGGGGCCGGGGAAGAGGTAGCTCATGTCAGGATCCAAACTTGCCGTGGTGGGCGCCGGGAGCGTGGGCACCTCGCTGGCCTACGCCGCCCTGATCCGCGGTTCGGCAAGCAACATCGCCTTGTTCGACGTCAATGCCCTCAAAGCCGAAGCGGAAGTCCTGGACCTCGCCCACGGCACCCAGTTCGCCGCGGCGGCCGCCACCGTCACCGGCGGCGGCGATATCGCGGTGACGGAAGGCGCCGACGTCGTCGTGATCACGGCCGGTGCGAAGCAGGCTCCGGGCCAGACGCGCCTGGACCTGGCCGGGACGAACGTCGGCATCCTCGAACAGCTCATGCCGCAACTGCTTCAGCAAGCCCCGGACGCGGTCTATGTCCTGGTCACCAACCCCTGCGACGTGCTCACCGTGGCGGCGCAAAAGATCTCCGGCCTGCCCCCGGAGCGCGTTTTCTCCTCCGGCACCGTGCTGGACACGTCACGGCTGCGCTGGCTGCTGGCCCGCCGCGCCGGCGTCTCCGTGGCCAGCGTCCATGCCAGCATGGTGGGCGAGCACGGCGACACGGAGTTTCCGGTGTGGTCCGGCGCCACTATCGGGCCCGTCCCCATCCTCGACTGGGAAGCTGACGGCGAACGCATCTTCACCCCGGAATACCTTGCCGAAACGGCACAAGAGGTGACGCAGGCGGCCTACAAGGTCATCGCCGGCAAAGGTGCCACCAACTACGCCATCGGCCTCTCCGGTGCGCGGATCGTGGAAGCCCTGCTCCGTGACGAGAACGCCGTGCTGCCCGTGTCCACCGTGCTGGACGGCCCCTACGGAATCTCCGGCGTGGCGTTGTCCCTGCCCAGCGTCGTGGGGCGCGGCGGTGTGCACCGCATCCTTCACACGCCGATGGACGATGGAGAACTGGCCGCCCTGCAGCATTCGGCGGACACACTGCGGAACACGATGGGTACGCTGGGAATCTAAGAGCCGCACCTTTCGTTGAACGGTGCGGACTCTACAGCCACTGCGCACGGCAACAAGGGAAGGGAGAACGCTATGCCTCACATTGCCGGCTCCCTGCCTCTCCCTGTGACTCGCCGGTTTCGGACCGCCCTGTTCCTTGGCGTCCTCGCAATCCTCGCCGGATTAGTCGGCATGCACGTCTTGGCGTCCTCGCACACGCAGCACGGCCCCGGCGCCCTGGCGGCTGTTCCTGCCGGCGCCCACGCAACCCACGCCGCGGCGCCGAGTACAGCGGCCCGCACCGCGCCGAATGCCATGGCGGACGGCACGGTGCACGCCGCGACCTTGGATCCGGCGTCCGCCCGGCCAATGGGCAGCAGCGCACCGGAACCGCCGCCGTCGTGCGTCTCCACCGGCGCAACCGGTGAGATGTCTGCTCCGCACGCAAGCTGCATTCCCGCCCCGGCTACTGCGGGTCTCTTCGCGCCATCGCCCGGCACCACCTCTTTCGCCGGCCCGGAACCGGCCGCGGACACAGCCCGGGTGCTGTGTGCCGCCACGCACGTTCCTGGCAGTCCAACGCCCGGCGAACTCTCCATTAGCCGGACATAAAACCGGGAGCTGCACCGTGACGCTTCCGGTGCTTCCACCTGCCCCTGGATGCCGGTTCCCCGCGTTGAACCCCGCGCAGGAAGCCTGGCAGCCGCCCCTCCCGGCGCCCCGTGCCGGATTCCCCAAGGACACCATCCACATGAAGAAACCAATCACCCTTTCAGCCGCTGCCCTGGCAGCCGTCATCACGCTCGCCGGCTGCGGCTCGAACGCCACCCCCGGCTCCTCAACGATGCCCGCGGACCACGGGGCGATGAGCTCCAGCGCGCCGGCTGGCAGCCCTGGGGCCATGGGCCACAACTCCGCGGACACGCTGTTCACCCAGTCCATGATTCCGCACCACGCACAAGCCGTGGAAATGAGCGACATGATGCTCAGCAAGCAGGGCATCAACCCTGCCGTCACGGAACTGGCCACCAAAATAAAGGCCGCACAGGGCCCGGAGATCGAACAGATGAACGGCTGGCTCAAAGGCTGGAATGAACCCACGGCCATGGCCGGGCACGGCGAAGCAGGCCACAGCATGGCCGGCATGATGAGCGACGACGACCTCAAGGCGCTCGACGCCGCCCAGGGCAAGGAAGCTGCCAGGCTGTTCCTCACCCAGATGATTGCGCACCACGAGGGCGCCGTGCAGATGGCAAAGGCCGAAATAGCCGACGGGCAGAACAGCGGCGCCGTGAAGCTCGCCCAGGAAATCGTCACGGCCCAGGAGTCCGAAATCAAGGAAATGAAGGAGCTGCTGGCCACCGCGGCTCCGTAACGGCAAAGTCGTCCACGCGCCGCGAGGGTCCGTTCGCGCACAGGTAGCCGCGGCCCGGGGTTGCGCTGGCGTAATGCAACGCCGCCGCAACCCCGGCCGGGTGCAGGTTCGCATATGCTCAGCGGAGAAGTTCACGCTGGCTCAACGACGAACCACCACAGGAGAAACGCTCATGACCACCTGGCGGATCAGGGATTTCCATTCGGCCGACCTTGACGGCATCCTGCACCTCTGGGAATCGCTCAAGGCCACCAACGTGGAGCCCGTCTATGCGCTCTCCGAGGTCCTGGCATCCTGCGAAAAGGACCACGCCGTAGTGGCAGTGCAGGGCGATATGGTGGTGGGCGCCGCCGTCGGACGCGCCGCGCACGACCAGGGCTGGATCGTCTTCCTGGCCACGCTCCCCGAATACCGCGGCCGCGGGATCGGCACTTCGCTGCTGGCCGCCGTCGAGAACCGGATGGCACCGCACGGGCTGAACAAACTGTCCGCGCTGATGCCGGAGTCCGAAACCCGTGTGGAAGCCTTCCTCAGCCGCGGCTTCGTCCTCAAGAAGAACCTTCGCTACTTCGAACGCACCATCCCCGTGCAGCGCCAGGAGCTCGAGCCCCTGGGCCTGCTCGGCGGCCGCATCCTGGCCCGCGACCTCTGGGAAAACGTTGCCGGCATGCGCAACGAGAAAGAACTGCTGGAACGCCGGCTGGTGCTTCCCCTGGCCGAGGCGGACCTGGCGGACGAATTCGGCGTGGTGCCTCCGCGCGCCGTCGTCCTCTTTGGCCCTCCCGGAACCGGCAAGACAACGTTTGCGAAGGCGATCGCGTCGCGACTCGAATGGCCGTTCGTGGAAGTATTCCCCTCCCGGCTCGCGGCCGACCCGAAGGGCCTGGCCGGAGCCCTCCGGGAGACCTTCCTGGAAATCGCCGAGCTGGAACATGCCGTGGTGTTCATTGACGAGGTGGAGGAGATCGCATCCCAGCGGTCCGGCGAGCCGCCGTCCCCGCTGCAGGGCGTCACCAACGAGCTCCTGAAAATCATCCCGGCCTTCCGCGAACAGCCCGGCCGCCTGCTGGTGTGCGCCACCAACTTCATCCGCGCCCTGGACACAGCCTTCCTGCGCCACGGCCGGTTCGACTACGTGATCCCCATCGGACTGCCCGACCGCCAGGCCCGCGAGGCCATGTGGCAGCGCTTCATCCCGGCCACCGTGGTGGACGACGTGGACGTTGAGCTGCTGGTGGACCGCACCGAGGGATTCTCCCCCGCGGACATTGAGTATGCGGCCCGGAGCGCCTCCCAGCGTGCGCTGGAAAAGGCAGTGTACGACGACGGCGGGCTGGCTTCCGGGGGCGACGTCTCCGTCCGCGACGCGGTCCGGAAGGGTCCCGCCACGCAGGACTACCTCGACGCCATTGCAGACACGCGGACCACGGTGAGCAAGGAGGTCCACCAGGACTTCCTTGAGGACATCGACTCGCTGGGCCGGGTGTAGCAGGCCGGGGGTTTCTGTTCCTCGCTGTTGTCAGCGGCATCACCTGGACAGCGACGCCCTCTGCAGCGTCTTCGACCTCACGCATATCGGTCTGCTGTGGTCCCGGGGGTAATCTTTGACCCATGTCTTCCAACCCCCTCAGGCATGCCATGGCCCGCATGGGCGGCCGCGACCCGCATGAGCAGCATCGGGCAGCTACTCCGCTGGAGCTGTTTTTCGACCTGACCTTTGTGATCGCGTTCGGAGTGGCGGGAAGCCAGTTCGCCCACGAAATCGCCGAGGCCCACTTCGGTGCAGGGCTGCTCGGGTTCTCCTTCGCCATGTTTGCCGTGATCTGGGCATGGATCAACTTCACCTGGTTCGCCAGCGCGTACGACACGGACGACTGGGTCTTCCGGGTGGTCACTATGATCCAGATTCTTGGTGTGCTCATTCTGGCCATGGGGATCGAGCCGCTGTTCCGCTCACTGGTGGAGGGCGACCATGTGGACAACGCCGTCATTGTGGGCGGCTACGTAATTATGCGCCTGGCCTTGGTGTTCCAGTGGCTGCGTGCGGCGCGGCAGGACCCTGCCCGCCGCCAGACGTGCCTGCGCTATGCAACCTACCTCGGTGTGGTGCAGCTCGGCTGGATCGCAGTGCTGATCATTCAGGCGGACCTGCTGGCCACCATCCTGATGACCGTCCCCCTCTACGTGCTGGAAATGGCGACGCCGTACGTGGCGGAACGTTCGATGCGGACTCCGTGGCACGCGCACCACATTGCCGAACGCTACGGGCTCCTGGCCATCATTGCCCTCGGCGAATGCCTGATCGGTGCCATCGAAACCCTCCGCGCCATCGTGGCAAACCATGGCTGGAGCGTCGACGCCGCCCTGGTGGGTTTCGGCGGCACGGCGCTGGCCTTCGCCATGTGGTGGATCTACTTCATCCTGCCCGCCGGCCGTGCCCTCCACCTTCAGCGGCACCGCTCCTTCTTCTTCGGCTACGGGCACATCCCCATCTTTGCTGCCATCGCTGCAACCGGCGCCGGACTGCACGTGGCGGCCTACTACATCGACGATGAGGCCCATATAGGCGCCGCACTGGCCGTGGCCTGCATCGCGGCCCCCGTAGCGGTGTTCAAACTCTCCCTGACGTGGCTTTACAGCGTGATGATCTGCGTGGACCGCACCGTCATTGCCGTCGCGGCGGGCGTCCTCGCGGCGCTGGCGGGCAGCGTTGGGCTCGCCGCTGCCGGGGTCTCCGTGCCCGTCTGCTTGCTGGTGATCGTGCTGGCGCTGGGCGTTTCGATTGTCATTGACGAGAAGCGCGGCACCGGCAAAATGAGCGCAGCACTGGAGCGGTTGGAGCGGGAGGTCTCGACGGGCCCGACCACCAAGGGGTGACCTTCGGCCCTTCAACAACATCGCCGCGGGCTGCCAAGGTGTCCCCAGGGCCAGAAACCCCCGACCCGTGAGGTGGTAGCCATGGACACTGTCGTTAAGACCACGCACGGCCAGCTGCGTGGCAGCCTTGCCGACGGCGTGCACTGTTTCCTGGGCATTCCGTTCGCGGCGTCGACGGCGGGCGTGAACCGGCTTCGGCCGCCGCAGCCGGTCCAGCCCTGGAGCGGCGTGCGGGACGCCATGAAGTACGGCGACTCCCCTTTCCAGCTTGCTCCTCCGGAAAGTGCGGGTACGGAGTGGGACACAGCCCTGGCCGGCGAGGACTGCCTGAACCTCAACGTCTGGACACCGGACCCCGGCAACGGCGGCCTGCCGGTTATGGTCTGGATCCAGGGCGGCGCGTTCGAAATCGGCTCGACGGCGTCGTACAACGGCAGGACCTTCGCCAGGGATGGCGTCATTTGTGTGGTGATCAACTGGCGCGTCGGCGCCGACGGGTTCCTGGACCTTGGTGACGGTCAGGCCAACATCGGCCTCCTCGACCAGGTGGCGGCCCTGGAGTGGGTCCGTGGCAACATTGCAGCCTTCGGCGAAGATCCCGCCAACGTCACCGTGTTCGGCCAGTCGGCAGGTGCCATGAGCATCGGAGTTCTCCTCTCGATGCCCCGCGCCGAGGGGCTGTTCCGTCGGGCCATCCTTCAGAGCGGCGCCGCCCATCATGTCCTCCCCACCGAGACCGCCCAAAGGATCGGCGGATTCCTTTCCGAGAAACTCGGGGTTTCGCCGACCCGGGAGGCAATGGCAGCGGTCCCCGTTCAGCGATTCCTCGCGGCGCAGACGGAGCTGAAGGCGGACCTGGCGGCCCGCCCGGACCCGGCGCGCTGGGGACCCGAGGTGGTGGCCAGCTCGATGCTCTGGCAACCGTCAGTCGACGGCGACGTCATTCCCCGCCGCCCCATCGA